>JAAYMU010000210.1 GCA_012521215.1 Peptococcaceae bacterium
AGACGGATATTTGCGTCTGAATGTTTAATAGGTCGTTGTCTTCTAAACTATAGCAAAATTTTAAGCCCTGAATTGTTTTGACTATAGCTAATACTGTTTGGCCGTCCGGTACGGCTATTTTATTTTGGAGATTTTGATTACAAGGGAAATTTGTTACGAAGAGGAGAAGAACCACATGGGTGTTTTTGGTTATATAGGTAAAAATAAGGCAATCCCGGTTCTTGTTGGGGGATTGAGAAAACTTGGCTTCCAAGGCTTTGATTCAACAGGACTTGCTGTTCTTGAAGAAGGTGGAATATGGATTACAAAAAGTACCGGTAAGTTGGTGGATTTAGAGAGTAAGTTGAGTGCTCGAACCTTTACTTCCACGGTCGGGATAGGACATACTCGTTGGGCTACTCATGGCAGACCATGTGACGAGAATGCTCATCCCCATACCGATTGTCATGGAAACTTTGCTGTAGTCCATAACGGGATTATTGAAAACTACTTAGAGTTAAAAGAATGGTTAATTAGCGAAGGGCATATTTTTCGTTCCGAAACAGATACCGAAGTCTTGCCCCACCTGATTGAACATTATTATGAAGGGGATTTAGAGGCCACAGTTTGTAAGGTATTGAACAAAATAGAAGGATCCTATGCCTTAATTGTACTTTCCTGTAAACATCCCGGAATGTTAATAGCGGCTCGTAAAAATAGCTCTTTAGTCGTGGGTCTTGGGGAAGAGGAATGCTATCTGGCCAGTAATTTTTCGGCTATTCCGGAGTATACGAAAAAAACTTATGTTTTAGATGATGAAGAAATCGCGGTTCTTACCGACGGAAGGGCTCAATTCATAGATTTTCAAGGAAAAACTAAAGAAAAAGAAGTCTGCGAAGTTAATTGGGATGCTTCCGTTGTCGAAAAAGAAGATTATGAGCATTTTATGTTAAAAGAAATTTATGAACAGCCTAAAGTTTTGAGAGATACTCTTTCCGGAAGACTTGCCGATGAAAAAGTAGTCTTGAAGGAAATGTCCCTAACACCGGAGCAGATAACCGGTTTCAATAAGGTTGCTATCGTGGCCTGCGGTACCGCCTACCATGCCGGCTTGATCGGGCGAAGCTTAATCGAACGCTGGGCTAAGATTCCGGTGGAAATAGATATAGCTTCTGAATTTAGATACAGGTCACCGTTAATCGATGATCGTACTTTAGTAATAGTACTAAGCCAATCAGGAGAAACCGCTGATACTCTTGCTGCCCTTAGGGAAGCCAAAAGACTGGGGGCACGGATCGTGGGGATTACTAATGTGGTAGGGAGTTCGGTCTCGCGTGAAGCTCATGATGTAATCTATACTTGGGCCGGACCCGAGATTGCCATAGCTTCCACTAAAGCTTATACCACCCAGATCGAGGCAATGGTTTTACTTGCTCTCTATCTGTCCCAAGCTAAAGCAACCATGCCTCAAGAATGGAACCGGGAAATAATTACTGAACTGAAGAGGATTCCGGATAAAGCCAGCGAGATCTTTATGCAGGTTCCTAAAATTCAACACATGGCTTCATATATTAAAGAATCCTCGTCTGCTTTCTTTATTGGCCGCGGCCTAGACTGGGCGGTAGCCCTGGAGGGTTCGCTGAAGCTTAAGGAGACAACATATATTCATGCTGAGGCTTATGCTGCGGGAGAATTAAAACATGGAGCAATTGCTCTAATAACAGAGAATACTCCAATTGTCGCTTTGAATACCCAGAGAGAACTTTACGATAAGACTCTGTCTAATGTCAATGAAATCAAGGCCAGAGGGGCACAGGTTATTGGCTTCACCTTTAAAGGCAACGACAGTTTTGGTCAGTCCGTAGATGAAGTGCTCTATTTACCCGAAACAATCAATGAACTTGCTCCCATTCTCACAGTCATTCCCTTGCAGCTTCTGGCTTATTATGTATCCCTAGCCAGAGGAAATGATGTGGATAGGCCTAGGAACTTAGTGAAAAGTGTAACAGTGGAGTAAGGCCCAAAGCCTCGAAAATAAAGGGGTAGAGAAGGATTAAAGAATTAAAAATCCTCACTCTACCCTTTTTTTGCATTCGTGGAGGTTTCTACGCAATTTGGAAGGTAAATTAAACCAGATATAGAACTAATATCCTAACAGGTGTTTTGGGTAAGGAGGTATTTTAATGAAATTCCAAGTGTTTAAAATGAGAAAAGCAAATATATTGATTATATTTTTAACTACTGTTTGTTTACTACTTACGCCAGTTAATGCTTTCTCGATTGATGATAATTTATCCATAATACAAAGGTTTGAAGGATATGATCGTTATCAGACGTCAAAAGCAATAGCTGAGCAATACCAGAGTTCTCGCATACAAAACATAATTTTAGCATCAGGCAATAACTATCCAGATGCTCTGGCTTGCAGTGTATTAGCTCATAAGTTAAAAGCTCCAATCTTATTGGTAAACAGAACCGCTTCTTCTACCATTGAAGCGTTTCAATATATTAATAACCACCTAGATCCGAGCGGAAATATATATATGATAGGGGGATCTGCTGTAATTAAAGCAGATTTCCATACAAAGCTTAAGTCAATGGGATATTCGAATATTACTCAAATAGGTGGGGCGGACAGATATGAGACTTCACTGCTTATAGCTCAATCAATAAACCCTACTAAAGGAATGCCTGTTTTCGTGACAACCGGATTAGACTTTCCATATGCATTGACGATTTCGAGTTTTGCTGCTTACAATGGCTGGCCAATATTACTAGTTAACCCGAATAAAATGTCGGACTCGATGAAATCTTACTTAAAAACGTTGCAGCCTTCTGAAATATATATTGCTGGAAAAACATCCGAAGTAAGTTCAGCGGTAGAAAAAGAGTTGTCCTCAGCTGTCCCTGGAGCAAGAATTGTTCGTATGAGTGGAACAGACAAGTATAGTACTCTGATTTCTATAATTAAAACATTTTCTTCGTATCCTAATAAAATCTATTTGGCATCAGGATCAGCTTATCCTGATGCATTATCCGGCAGTGTTTTAGCCGCAGCTACAGGCTCACCTATTATTCTGCTTGATCCGAAACAATCAACGCCTCCAAAGGCAGTGGCTGATTACCTTAAAGAACTTGATAGCCCTGAAATCTATGTTTTTGGTGGTATCGCAGCAGTCCCGGAATTACTGGCCAAAAATGTTCAAAATGCTATAAAAGGAATTCAACCCATAAGTTCTGAGAACCTTTCGGCTTCTGGTATATATGAAAAATATGGACAATCAACTGCGTATTTAGAAACATTTGACTCAAGTGGCCAACTCCTAGGACAAGGAACTGGTTTTCTAGTAGCTAAAGATAAAGTAGCTACGAACTATCATGTTATTAAAAATGCACATTCTGTAAAAGTAAGCTTTCCTAGCGGACAAGTATATAATACTTCGGAAATTTACGGGTATGATGAAAATCGAGATATAGCAATGCTAAAAATTACCCCAACAAACTTGCCTCCCCTTCCGTTAGGCAATTCAGATACTACGGAAGTTGGAGAGAACATAGTGGTTATAAGCAACCCATTAGGATTAAGTAATACTGTTAGTACCGGAAATATAAGCTCTGTAGACAGGTATTTTGATAATCAAAGCTGGTTTCAAATAACGGCTTCAGTTTCATCAGGGTCTAGCGGGGGACCTGTATTTAATAGTCGTGGAGAAGTTACAGGTATAGTAACTTGGGGATTGGTAAAGGATACTGCTCAAAATTTGAATTTTATTATTCCGATTAACACTGTTAAAGGAATTATTAGTCAGAATAATGTTACGCTCCTTGCTGATATTTTTCCTATCCAAATGGCAAATAAGACTCCTTCAACCGGGTCATTAAGTTTTTCGGAGTTTGAGGATTATATTTGGGATAATTACTATCCATTGCTGGATGATCCATATGTTGACTATGTCAGTGTGGAAGCTTCGCCCTTTACATTATCTAACGGAAAGACAAGTTTAAATGTAACATTTTTTGTGGACTTGAACTCAAATATAAACTGGTCAAATGCCCAAATTGCCGGAAAACGAAATGCAGTTGCAAATCAATTATTGAATATCTTTTATGACGCGGTAGTTAGTTTTCCTCAATATAATTATTTCAGCGTTACAGTTTACTTTAACGATTTCTTCGAATATTATCCATCATTATATAATCCCAATAATATTCACTATGTTCCCGGATTAAACAAATATCAATTATTTTACTATATAGTGCGGTTTGATAATTGGCTTGGCTATCTAACCGGTGGTTGGAACAATAATATTATGGCTAGGTAAGTCCTTAATAAAACAAATACGCCTGATCTAAAGGGGGGCGCTGTCAATAATCTTTCGCAATTTAAACTCCTAATTAAATTTTTATTCTCTAAAGATTGAATATAATCAATCGAATTGCCTTGTAAAATTTTCGCTTTCTCTATACCCATAGAATTAACTAAATCCTTATTCAATCCAAACCTATTGTTCTTTTCATCACCTTCACCCTTACGATAGCTTGCTATTAAAATTATTGATTTGCAAACATTGCTTGTAATCTATCTCTTTGAATGAAACGATTAATTGCTTCGCTTTTTGATGAAGGATCTTTATAATACTTCGAGAGTAATAACCCTCCTTTATTTACTATCTCTTCTGCAAGTTCACGGTTTTTAGCTGGATAAATATTATTTATTTGTGAAGGTAAGATTACTATAGTTTTACCACCTGTTTCTAAACAAACCTTATATGCTATCGTATCGCAACCTATCGCTAATCCACTTACTATGATTAGTCCTTTTTCGACTAGTCTTTTAACTACCTCTGATTCTCTAATAATAATTCAAAATATCCAGACCTTCATGTTTACGGGCTTAAAATATCTTTGCTGCTATATTTTGGCCGTTTCGTTATGTGTGTTTCCTCGTATTTATGGTTGAATAGCGCTATAATGTTAATAAATATAAAATGGCCACGAAAAAGAGGTAATATGGTAAAATATGTTAGATTATAAGTCAACAATTAAAGCAAGATCATATCTTTATTTAGAATTGAAAAAGGCTGCAAGCCTTTATTTACAAGGGTTTTCTATAGATGATATAAGACAAAAAGCATTAGATGAAAATATATTTTCATTAAATTCAGAGAACAGAATTAAGGAA
>JAAYMU010000211.1 GCA_012521215.1 Peptococcaceae bacterium
AAATAAACCCACCACGATCATTTACAGGAGGTTTTGCTTATGCTTAGCTCTAACGCCTATACAGAAGGAGTGAACAATAACCGGGCGAATGGAGTATTTGGGCAAGTTGAGTGAATAAAGAAGATGCCTTCAAGTTTCAAACATGAAGACACCTTCCTAAAGTATCTGGTTTATTTACTCTACGTTTTCGGGCTTAACCCCAACATTTGACAGAGAGCCAAATTTGAAGTCCGTTTTAAACCCAGCCCCTAAGTCTTGCTGCTTCCGCAACTCGATTAATTGCAATTACATAAGCAGCGTCACGCATATACAGGCCTTTTTCCTGGGCCAATTTATGAACAGCCTGGAAAGCAGAAGTCATTTTGGCTTCTAATTTTTTCAATACTTCTTCTTTAGACCAAAAATAATTCATGTTGCATTGTACCTGTTCAAAGTAACTACAGGTAACTCCACCGGCATTGCAGAGAAAATCCGGAACAAGATAGATATTTTTCGCTTTAATCAATTCGTCGCAATCCGGGGTTGTCGGTCCGTTTGCCCCTTCACATATCACTTTAACCTGATCGCTAATTTTAGCAAAAGATTCAGGGGTGATTTGGTTTTCCAAAGCGCAAGGAAGAATAATATCAACGTCCTGGGCAATCCATTCGTCACCATCCAGCAATTCGCAACCTAATTCCTGGGCCTTTTGTTTATCTATTGTTCCAAAAGAATCTTTAATGGAAGCCATTTGGTCAATATCCAGGCCGTCTAACTTACGGAAGGTATAAGATTTTTTATCGTTATTATCCCAACAGGAAATAGCAATAACTTTTCCTCCCATTTGAGAATAGAGCCGTGTTGCATGCTCAGCAACATTGCCAAAGCCCTGGAAACTGGCAGTGGTTTGGGCAATATCAATATTTAAAGTCTTTAGAGCTTCCCTAAGGGTATATATAACCCCATAGCCGGTAGCTTCTGTACGTCCCAGTGAACCTCCCATACCAACAGGTTTCCCGGTAATAACACCCGGATAGTGCCCGCCATGGATAGCCTGGTATTCATCCATCATCCATAACATATGTTGGCCGGTAGTCATAACATCCGGAGCAGGAACATCTAACACCGGACCGATATTTTTCGCTATTTGTCTTACATAACCGCGGCATAATCTCTCTTGCTCTCCCATTGATAAATTACGGGGATCACAAATAATACCGCCCTTGCCGCCGCCCAAAGGTATATCTACCACAGCACATTTCCAGGTCATCCACATGGATAAAGCTCTAATAGTATCCACAGTTTCCTGAGGATGAAAACGTATTCCTCCTTTAGCCGGACCCCGAGCGTCATTATGCTGAATTCTGTAAGCGTTAAACACCTTGGTAGTTCCATCATCCATTTTTACCGGTATTGTAAAATGAAATTCACGACTGGGTTGGCGCAACAAATCACGCGTAGCTTGATCTAAGCCAATCATATCAGCAACATTATCAAATTGCGTTTGCGCTGTTACATATGGATTGTACGATTCTTGGGCCATTTTGTTCCCCTCACTTTAGATAAATTTTTTCTGCCTAAAACGCTGTCTACCAATATAAAATCAAACATTGGCAGTCGCTTTAATTCATGTTCACATTATATCAGACTTCCTATTAATTCATCAATATTGCTAGTTTATAACTATTGGTAAATTTTTAATCCGATAATATTGTGTATTAAGCCGTCTGAATTTTATTTTTATACGGAATATCAATCAAATCTTCCAAGGGAGTATATTCAAGGTTTAGGGCTTCGGCAACTGCTTTGTAGGTTACTTTACCATCCAAAAGATTGACCCCTTTGGCTAAACTGGCATCCTCCTTAACAGCTGCTTCAAAACCCTTGTTAGCCAATTTTACAACATAAGGCAGGGTGGCGTTGGTCAAAGCATAAGTCGAGGTCCTGGCTACCGCCCCAGGCATATTAGTCACGCAATAGTGAACAACTCCATGTTTAATAAAAGTAGGGTTAGCATGGGTTGTCACCCGATTACAAGTCTCGATACAGCCTCCCTGGTCAATGGCAACATCGATTATCACAGATCCCGGACTCATCTCTTTAACCATATCTTCTGTAACGATTTTAGGAGTCCTGGAACCGGGAATCAGTACAGCCCCAATCACTAAATCCGCATCTTTGACCGCTTGTTTAACGTTATAACGGTTGGACATCAGAGTTTTTATTCTAGACCCGAAAATATCATCCAGATAACGCAAACGAGCCACATTCATATCAATGATGGTCACGTCGGCCCCTAAGCCAATAGCTCTCTTGGCAGCGTTGGTTCCAACCACCCCGCCACCGATAATCGTAACTTTGGCCGGAGGTACACCCGGTACTCCGCCCAAGATTACTCCTTTGCCACCATAGGGTTTTTCTAAGAACTGGGCGCCGACCTGAATTGACATTCTGCCGGCTATTTCGCTCATAGGAGTTAACAGAGGCAAGGAACCGTCAGGCGCCTGGATGGTTTCGTAAGCAATCCCCACCACCCGCCTTTGTAAAAGAGCCTGAGTTAATTCCAGCTCCGGTGCCAAATGCAAATAAGCAAAGATAATCTGACCGTTATGTAACAGATCATATTCCTGTTTAGCCGGTTCCTTTACTTTGACAATCATATCCGCTGCTTCATAAACTGCTTCAGCTGTTTCCAAGATTACAGCGCCCGCCGCTATATACTCTTCATCCCTTATGCCGCTCCCTTGCCCGGCATCCTTCTCAATTACAACCTTATGTTTATCATGCACTAAGGCTTCAACACCTGCCGGGGTTATCGCTACCCGGTTTTCATTATCTTTAATCTCTTTTGGTACTCCAATAATCATTTTCTTGCCGCCTTTATTTAAAAATTCTTAATTTTAGTTTTAATTTAAATCATACCATAATTTCTGAATTTGTGCCTTTAAGGATTATTACAACTCACTACTCATCCTCTTCTTGTCCCTCCCGGTTCTGATTACACTTTGGACAGTAGCCATAAACATCCAATTTATGTCCGGCAATAGCGTAATTTGTTTCTTCTGCTAAGGATTTCTCATAACCTTTGAGCGGACAGTTTTTTATGGGAACAATCTCCTTGCATCCCAAGCAGATTAAATAATGCCTGTGTACATCTTTATTGTATTCAAACAGCGTTCTGTTTTCTCCGGTAATATTCAGCTTAGTCGCCAAATTTTTTGCCGAAAAAATATCCAAGGTTCTGTAAACGGTAGACAGATTAACCGCAATACCTTTGTTAATAAGTTCCGTAAAAACCTGTTCCGCCGCTAACGGCTGGTCGCTTTGTCCCAGAATCTCCAGTATGGCACTACGTTGCCTGGTATTTCTCAGTCCGCTTAACCTTAAAGCATCCCCAAACTCCCTTTTTTTCCTCATAACTCCTCAACCTAACCATTTAAAAATTACCCGCCTGTTGCAGTTTGCTTTTTCTTTTAAACCTTTTCCCAAAAGTATTAACTATATAAGAAAAAAGATAACATATTACCGCTAAAATTACTATAGCAGCTCCTGAGGCAATATTCAAAGTATAAGAAAACCAGAGACCCACCATGCAAAAAATGATACCAAACAAAATCGCATACAACATCCGATTCTTTAAGCTGGGCGTGATCAAGGATGTAATTGCCGCCGGTGCTGTGAGCAGGGCAAGAACAAGGATTATGCCAACTACTCGGATCAAAACTACAACAGTCATTGCTACCAGAACTAAAAGCAAATATTGCATAAAAGTTTTTTTTAGGCCGATAATGGCTGCAAATTCTTCGTCAAATAAATATGCTTTCCAATAATTATATAAAGAAGTAATTACCAGGATGACAATTAATGTTAAACAGAGCATTAAGTATAAGTCCGCTTTAGTCACTGCCAGTATACTGCCAAACAGGTAAGAACTTAAATCCGGAGGATATCCGCTCATAAGGGCAATAAAAAGAATGCCTAAAGCCATTCCCAATGACCAGAATAAAGCGATAACAACATCGCTGTGTCCCCCGCCTTTGCGGTTAATTAACCCTATTCCAACCGCTGCGGCAACAGAAAACAAAAATGCGCCGGCAATGGGCTCAAAACCGGCTAGATAGCCCAGCCCCACTCCGCCATAAGCGGTATGAGCTATACCGCCGCTCATCATAACCAGTTTTTTCTCCACAATAATGACACCGATAATACCGCATACTATACTTGCTAAAATCCCTGCACAAACAGCGTTCTGCAAAAATTGGTACTCTAAAATGGCCCC
>JAAYMU010000212.1 GCA_012521215.1 Peptococcaceae bacterium
ATTTTAGATGAATTTGAGTCTGATCCGCAGAAAGTGTGGAGTTCCAATATCTTCGGCAAATCATTGCATGACCTGGTTAGAGAAGGTATCCAGAACAAACTATATAAAATGCCGGACAATGTACAGACTAAACTGCAAGATACTTTGCAGCGGATTGTAAACGATGGGCATGGAGGACTGATCTGTATTATTATTTAAACTAATCTTTTGGGGAGGAAGTCAGGAATCAAAGGGTCACAAAGTTAGTTGCGACCTGAATCCTGACTTTTCTTTTTCGGCCTGCGGCCAGGACGGCGGGACCAGGACAGGGACGAGGTATTGTCAAGCGGCTTCTTAAATGCTTATAATACAGGCAGAGCATTTGCAAGGAGAGAAGGACTTGACTAAACTAAAGAAAGATTTTCTCTTGGTTAATAAGGACATTCTTCCGGAAGCCATAGTTAAGACAGTTCAGGCCAAAGAGCTGCTGGCTAAGTTTGATGTTTTAACAGTCAATGAAGCTTGCGAACGGGTAGGAATCAGCAGAAGCGCTTTTTACAAATATAAAGACGGGGTATTCCCTTTTTATGAGGGCAGTGAGGTCAAGATTATTACTTTGTCTTTGCTTCTGGTTGACCGTGCAGGGGTGTTGTCCGATGTACTTAATTACATTGCTTCCGTCAAAGGTAATATTTTAACCATAAACCAGGGTATTCCCCTTCAAGGTGTAGCTAACGTCTCTATATCTATTGAAACAGAGGGTATGGAAGTAACTGTTGAGAGCCTGTTGTCTAAGGTCAATGAGTTAGATGGAGTTCGCAAAGTAGAGCTTATTGCCAAGAATTAGGCCTGATTATCTTTCTATCCGGGGAGAAACTTTCCGGAACATAGAAGGATGAGCCAGCCACCTTATTAGATAAGAGGTAACAATACCATAGATTATATTATTTAAGACTGCTGAATAACCTGTCCTAGTTAGATGGGGTGAAGTTTTATAAATTCCCCCAGCCGCTGGCCTATAGTATATAGACTTTGCCAGGTAACCAGCCCGGACAAAGAACCCTTAAGAAGTGGAAAATCCAGGCCTGTTCTTCTATACAGCGGAACTAATAAAACGCCGATTATACTCCCGTTAATTAAATGAGCCATCAAGCCCAGAGCATAGTTTTTGGGCTTTTTAGTTTTATAAGGTCTCATAAGTAGGGAGCCGGCAATATTGCCATAACGTATTTCTGTTTTTTTCCTACGGTAAAGAAGATAATTGGACATTGTCATTGCTATGCCGCCAATTAATCCGGCCGTAGAACCTAAAACTATGGAGTCTTTAAGAAACTTACCTTGCCTCATGAGCGACCAAAACTGATTGCATTTTACTTTCACCATATTAATAACACTCCTTGGCAAATCTAGTATATATTTAAGATTTCCCTGGATAAGGTTTAATACACTGGAGCTATATGGTATTTCATAGAATTTGTTTGCTTTTTAAAAAATTACCGTTAAGATTACCAATGAAAATGCTTTTAGGCTTAAAATCCAGCTTGATTTTTTATAGTGTGTATGATAAATTATATTAGTGTCTCAGGGAAACACATAATGTCGGGGCGTAGCTCAGTTTGGCTAGAGCGCTACCTTGGGGTGGTAGAGGCCGCACGTTCAAGTCGTGTCGCTCCGACCATTGAAAATTCAGGAGTTGCAAGGGTTTGCGGCTCCTTTGTTTTTTATTTCTTGCCCAACATTTGCCTAACACATGTTTTTTCAACCATTGGTTCCTGGTTCCTAGTCTAACAATTCACTTTTTTTCTCTGCTGTTTGTCTTTGCATGCCGGCTTGAACGTGACCATATCGCCAGGTTATTGTTTCTTCGGAGTGCCCTAGTCGCTGGGCAACAATATGCACCGGGATACCATTCTTAAGCCATAGGAAGCCCGGGGGGATGGTCCTCGGGCTTTTTGGTTTATATAAAGAAATATTCGCAAATGGGCGATAAATATATTGAAAACCGAAAAATTTATATAGAAAAACGAAATTTATTTGTATATTTTCGAAACTTTTTTATAGGAAAGTCTTTCCATTTAATACGTCTTAATGTATATTTTATATAGCTAAGTATATTATCGTAATACAAATTGAACTTATACCATAACAGCGTTGTCCGCTTTATTGTTTCAATAGGTGGGCTGTTTTGTTCGTAAGGATAGGTTTATTTGGTGTACTCATTTTCAAAAATAAAAGAGTGAAATAGTAGAGCAAGGCATAATAATTATTATTTTGAGTAAAAATTAACCTAGAAGGGTGGTGATTCTGATGAAGGGCAAAGAGATTGAATTAAATTGCATTATCGAAAAAGAAGGTGAAATTTTTTCTGCGTTATGTCTTGAATTAGATGTTGCCAGCTGTGGTAACACCCCTCAAGAAGCAGCCGAAAATCTTAAAGATGCTATCGTTTCTTATTTGGATTACGCAGTTGCTTCTGGTAAATTTGAAGAATATGTGCCAAGGCCAGTACCAGGAAATGTATTAAGACAATATAAAGAGAGGGCTCAAAATGCATCAGAACACCGGGAGCGACTTAGGCGAGAATTACTTGATTACAACAAGATACCTCATAAAATAGTTTTTAAACCCCGGTATGCCTGCTAAAAAGAAAAGTAGGAATTCTGCCTTGCCTTCAAGTATATCGAGCAGAAAATTAATAAGAATCTTAAGAAAACTTGGTGCTCAACCTGTAGGAAGAAGCGCAAGTGGTACGCATGAAATGTGGGTTAGAGAAGAAAATGGAAAGAAGTATTTAGCCCCGGTTATATTAAGTAAAAAAGATATTCCCGGAGGAACTTTACGGTCTATTCTACGGGGATTAAACATTTCGGTAAAAGATTTTTCTGCCAATTTAGGAATAGTAGTTATTATTGTAAATCATTAGCCTTGCATAAAAACTTTTCATAATTTTAAATCGCTCAGCAATAAACCCTTATTTGTAAAATATGTAATATAATGTAAGCAGGATTTTTCTTGCTGTTTCAAAAGGGGCATTGACTAAA
>JAAYMU010000213.1 GCA_012521215.1 Peptococcaceae bacterium
CCTAATATATAAGCTCCGGCTTGGCCTAAGTTAAAAGCCATTTGCGGGGTAAGTTCTTTATTTGCAATTCCTCTAACACCGTCTGTGCCAAAAAGTCTAGCCATTTATTTTTCTCCCTTCTCAATTTAAAGGTCATTAAGTATTCTTCTTTGAAACAAAAGTCTATGATGATTCTTCAGTGGCCGTAGCTGTCAAGACCAGCTCAACTTTGGGTTCTCCCACCACACTCACCCCGGCCGGTACACTCCAATAAACAGTTGTATTGGGATGAGAACCTTCTCCCAGACCGGCAGCATCTACCCAAGCCGATATATCTTCAGCCTTCAAGGCATTGACAACTTCCGGAAAACCTTTGACTGTCATATCAACTGCTATTTGTTCGGCAGTTAGGTCATCGGGAATATTTCTTATTTGTACATTTACTCCCTCGATTGTTCTATTAATAGGGCTGGAACCAATTGTAACCAGAACACTAATTTTCGTGCCTTCTATGAACGATACTCCACTGGGCAGATTAATCGAACTTAACGGATAATCGACTGTTCTGGTAGAACTCATACCGGTCACATCGACATTACTTAAGGTAATAAACTGAATGTCCTTAAGAGCCTGGGCGTCTCCCAACAGTTGTACCTGAGATGGAACCGGAGTAATCATTCTGACCATCATCCCTTCGGCCGGCTGCCCGGAAGCAGCAACTCTTAAAGGTACTGTCTTGCTGGCCAGTTCTTGCGGATAGATAGGGACTAAGATCTCAACTGTATCCGGGAAAGCGTTTAGAGATTCTAGATTGGGATCAGGCGCAAAAATTCCTTCATTTTTAATATCTTTAAAGGTAACCGGCCTTGCGACCCTCAAAGTTTCTTTAGCGCCGGTAACATTAACATCAACGGAAACACTTTCCAGTTTATCCAAAATTGACGTCGGTCCTCTAACATTAACCACGGAAGGAGTAATCTGGGGTTGACCCGCGACAAAACCTTCTTCCGGGCTTCCCGTGAGTGTAACCGTGACAGGAACAATCTTGTCCTTTACTAAATCAAGATTGAGAATAACTGATTTGGGACTAATATTCTCAATAATCACCCCTTGAGGAGTATTCATTTTTACCTCAAAAGAATGTTGTCCGGGCACAGCACCGGTAAGATCGACATAAGCATACAAATCGGAAACACTAACGCCTTGAGTATTATTAATCCGTACAGTAATAGGGGGAATACTGGAAACAATAACAAGATTGGCCGGTTGGTTGCGAATATCCAAAGGGACATTGATGTTATTTCTGGAATTTAAAGCGGTATCAGGCTGGCTGTTGACCCACAGCCAGAAAATAATGGCCAGCACAATGGCAATAATCTTAAATTCCAGATTGCGGCGAAAGATTTCATTGATCTTTTGCATTGTTTCCCCTCCTGAACAAATTGTAACCGGAGGCTTTTTCCACGAGAATTTCATTTTTTAATAGATCCCGTAGGCTTTTTTCGTCTAAAAACCTTGTCAGCCTACCGTTTTTAGCAGTAGAAATAACTCCGGTTTCTTCGGAAACAATAATAACAAGAGCATCCGATACCTCTGAAAGTCCTATAGCCGCCCGGTGTCTGGTACCCAAATCTTTTTGCAAGTTATTATTCTGGGTGAGAGGCAGGAAACAACCTGCTGCCGCAACTCTGTCCCCTCTAATAATTACCGCACCGTCATGCAATGGGGACTTAGGAATAAAAATATTAACTAAGAATTCCGACGATACTACCCCGTCTATTTTGACGCCGGTATCAATAAAATCTTGAATACCTGTACTTTTTTCAATTACTATCAGAGCACCGATCCTGTTCTGAGACAAAATTTGACTGCAGCGAACCAGTTCTTCAATTAATTTTTTATACTCTTCAGGCCCTGCGTTGAGAGGATGCATGGTAATGAATTTTCCCCGCCCAATTTGTTCCAGGGCCCGTCTCAATTCCGGTTGAAATACCACGGCCAGGGCTAGTAGCAGCATTGCCCAGACCTTATCCAAAAGCCAGTTTAAAGTAGCCAGTCCTACCTCTTTAGCTATGACCGAGGCTATGAGCAGCACAAAAAGACCCTTAATTAATTGAACAGCTCTAGTTCCCTTGATGAGCATGAGTAGCTGGTAAATGATGAGAGCGATAACAGCAATATCGATAAGATCCTGCCAGCTAAACACTGTAAACACTGATAATAACTGTTTCACACTCTCACTCCTTCATGCTGCAATCAATAAGGTATCTTTCTATGAATAGCAAGATAATTCCTTGCCTCTTCCCATTTATTCTATTAAAATAATTTTGTTTATAATTGTTATAATACATTTATTTCGTTAATATTATATCGACTAATTATTAACAAAATATTAATTCATATAAAGGAAGATCAAAATGGAGATCAAAGATTGGCAAAAAACAGTTGATGATTGGATCTCGCAATTTGAAGAAGGTTATTGGCACCCTACCTCCATGATGCTCCGTCTTACGGAAGAGGTCGGAGAACTGGCCAGAGAAATCAACCATCAGTACGGTCAAAAACCCAAAAAGCCTACCGAACCCGAGGGTAATCTTGCGCTGGAAATGGCTGATATTATATTCATTATAGTATGTATGGCTAACTCCCTGCAAATAGACCTGGAGCAAGCCTTTAAGGATACGATGAACAAATACCGGCTGCGAGACAGTGACCGCTGGACCAAAAAGCACGATTAAACATAGCTAACGGTAATGATCTCGGGAATTATAGATAAATCTATTCTAAAGTATTATTTTATTATTTTTTGAACTGTTAGTAAAACTAATTTTCTCGTTTGGAAATAAAACGTGCCAATATATTATCACAACCCAATCTTAAAGATATATTAGAGGACGCTGTAATAATCTTTTGTCTTTTGGCTAAAAATATGTTTGGGTTATTTATTTTTGGCAAGTGAAATTATATTAAGGAGGGGATGCTTATGGCACGGGAAGGGATGATACCAACTCTTCTAGGAAGTGCTGTTACCGCCGCGGGAGTTGCGATGAGGGTCAGAGACATGAAACGAAACAGCATGAGCAAACAGAGTGCTATCCCCATGATAGGCGCCGGGGTTATCGGCTTTGGTCTAGCTCATATGGTACTGGGCGGTATTGATTTATTACAACCTCTGGCTCATCGTTACTAAAATTTAATAGTTGTCTTAAGATTAAATTTTATGCTTTACTCCTTTTGGTTAAGGCTTAAGCAAAACAGCAAGGGGCTGTTGCAGCGAATTATTTTATTTCGCTGGCAACAGCCCCTGATAATTTATTTTACTTGTTTATTTTACTTGCTCGCCCCTGAACTCTATGATCATTCTTCCTTGATTAATACCAATAGCCTCGATAGAAAAAGGTAGATATTCTTTGGAGATTATTATCTTACCTGACTTAACAGCTAGGCCCGAATAGTTAGCCAGCCGGTTTAAAACAAAACTTTGAGGAAGAAGGACATTTCCTAACTTAAATGCTTTCGGCAAAAATACCAGATCTCCTTCCTGAATAAAAAGCTGACCTTGAGCCGTAAAAACAAGGTTTACATTCTCTTTAGGTAAAATTAAGGAAGAAACGATCAAGTCATTTTCCCCCAGTTGGATATTAATTTTTGTGGGATCAAGGTTTTCTTTTTGGGTTCTAGCTACCCACAAACCTACTAAGGAATTTATTTCAGCAGCACTGAATTCTACGATTCCCCCTTGCTGGACAGTACTTTTCAGTTTATCCAGTGCATTGCCGGCAGAGACCTGTTCGGCTAATGATCGGGGCTTTACTAAAGCGACAGCACTGGTTAAGCCCACTACGGCTATTAATACCGCTAGAATAATACTAAGATTTCTTATTAGGGTCCTCCCGACTAACAAAGAAATCCCACCCTTGTGCTGATTCATACTATAGAATTTTTATTTTTTTTTAAGCCAAATTATGCTAAAATAAGATGTTTGTATAATACTAGAATAAATGTTTGGCTAGCACTTGGATAAAAATAGTTTATAAATATTATAAATATACCAGAATTTTTCTAGTTTTTTGGAGGAAAGAACATGCTACTTCGAAAACCCAAAGAAAATGATTTCTATGTAATGTTAAGAGAAAGTGCTGATCAGGTCGTTAAAAGTTCCTTAATTCTTAGCTCAGCCATTGATGATCCTACCACTATTTCGGAAAAAATGGCGGAGTTAAATAAAACAGAACATACTGCGGATGAGATAACAAAAGCAATTATTATTAAACTTAACAAAACCCTTGTTACTCCTATGGACCGTGAAGATATCTATTCTCTGGCTACGATTATGGACGACTTGGTAGATTTTATTCAGGGAGCACTGGAAAGAATGATTATGTACAAAGCTGTCGAACCTATTCATGGGGCCAGAGAATTAATAAAAATTCTCAATGATTGTGTGCTAATTATTAAAGAGTCTATCGATTGTTTGTCAAGTATCAAAACAAATTTTAAAGATATTATGATCAATACGGATCGCATACACACTCTTGAAACCGAAGGTGACAGGCTCTACCGCCAGGAAGTAGCCAAACTGTTTGAAGAGGATATCAACCCGGTAGAGATTATTAAATGGAAAGAAATTTTGGAACATCTGGAAGACGCTATTGACCGCTGTGAAGATCTCAGTGACACTTTAAAGGGAGTCGTACTTAAATATGTCTGAGCTTAATTTTCTTCTAATCGTAGTTGTAATCCTGGCCCTAGTCTTTGATTACATAAACGGCTTCCACGATACAGCCAATGCAGTTGCCGCCTCTATATCTACCAGAGCAATCCCCCCTAAACAAGCGGTCATTATGGCTGCCTGCCTTAATTTTATTGGTGCTTTGTATAGTACCGGAGTTGCTAAAACAGTGGCTCGGGATATTATAAATATTGAAGCCGCCACTACCCAGGTTATGATTGCCGCTTTGTTAGGAGCAATTACCTGGAATCTTATAACCTGGTATTTTGGAATTCCCAGTAGCTCCTCCCATGCTATTATCGGCGGTGTTATGGGTGCCGGAATAGCTAAGGCCGGAATCAGCGTCCTTAAAATCACCGGCGTAAAAAAGATTATTCTGGCTTTGATTTGCTCTCCACTAATCGGATTGGGTCTGGGTTTTATTATCATGACTATTCTTTATAAGTTTTTTAAAAATAAATCTCCTAAACGAATCAACAACTCATTTCGCCGGCTGCAAATTCTGTCAGCGGCTTTTCTGGCTTTTAATCACGGATCGAACGATGCCCAAAAATCCATGGGCATTATAACTTTGGCCCTGGTAGCGGCTGGTGTCCAGACTAGCATTGAAGTACCTTTATGGGTAAAAATAGCCTGCGGCTTAGCTATTGCGTTGGGCACGGCAGCAGGGGGCTGGAAAATTATTCATACTTTAGGTGGCAAAATATTCAAAATAGAACCAATAAACGGTTTTGCCATTGATTTATCCTCTTCTTTAGTAATTTGGACAGCAACAGCATTTCCCGGTTTACATCTCCCAGTGAGCACTACCCATGTGGTTTCCGGTTCTATTATGGGAGTAGGATCCGCCAAACGTATTTCCGCCGTGCGTTGGGGAGTAGCCCAACAAATGCTGACCGCCTGGGTGTTGACTATTCCTTGCACCGCTGCAGTAAGTGCACTCTTCTATTATTTAACATTATTAATTTTTTAACAGGCCAAAACCATACGTTCCATGGGAATAAATACCTTGTAATTAGGTTCTATAATAAATATTGGGGTAAGTAGCAGGAAAAAAACAAAGCATAAGCGAAAACCTACCGGGTAAATAAACCCACCACGATCATTTACAGGAGGTTTTGCTTATGCTTAACTCTAATTA
>JAAYMU010000214.1 GCA_012521215.1 Peptococcaceae bacterium
AAAGATCCTCAAACTGCCTGGTCTGAAGGGGCAGAGGGCTATGGAATTAATGAGTGGATTCAAATCGAGAGGGATGGGTCTACAGACCTTAGTGAAATAATAATTTCTAATGGTATTCAGCAGTCCCTCCAAATCTTCGATAACAATGGAAGTCTAAAAAGGTTTAAACTTGACTTCTCCGAGGACCAGTATATCTACTATGAAGTAGATGAAGATAAAACTGCATCTAAACATATTCGCATCATTTTTGACAGACCCATTTCTACTAATTTCATTAGGCTGACAATTTTGGATGTCTTTGAAGGTAGTAAATATGAGGATACCTGCCTTACGGATATAGTTGCTTATAACAAAGGATGAAGGATAGTGAACAATGAACAATGAACAATTGTTGGGCCGGGCCTGTGGCTTCAGTATAAGCAATTATTTAATTAAGTGAACCAAACGGCGAGCTATGGCAGCGGTTGCAACTAGGATATGTTTTTCTTATTGTCTAAAGGAATAAAAATAGGGGAAATGGGAAGAAAATAGTAAAATTCAGTATTATCATGGTAAAAATAGGAAGGTATAGATAAGCTTTAGGTCGAATCCTCTACTTAGAGGTGAGAAATCTATGTATGCATCTGTATGCGGGATGACTGTAGAAGGATTAACACCTCGACCGGTTACGGTCGAGGTGGATATTGCTAACGGTCTTCCCGATTTTATTATTGTCGGCCTGGCCGGAATTGAAGTTAAAGAGGCCAAAAACAGAGTAAGGTCGGCCTTGAAAAATTCCGGTTATCAATTTCCTTTGCAGCGTATTACGGTTAACCTTGCACCGGCAGACTTAAGAAAGGAAGGTTCAGGCCTGGATTTGCCCATAGCCATAGGAATCTTGGCTGCTATGCAGGAATTGGAACCTTCTGTTCTTCAAAAATATGTTTTTATCGGTGAGTTGTCCTTAGAGGGCGTTTTGCGCCCGATTCCGGGAGTATTGTCCATGGCTGTAGGGGCCAAAAACTGCTACCCGCAACAAGCATTAGTTGTACCTGCCGAGAACTTGGCGGAAGCAAGATTAGTGCCGGAACTAAAGAGTGAAGGCGCTGTTAATTTATCAGAGCTGGTAAAAATTCTTAACAAGCAAGCAAGTTTTTCGGTATGTCCAAATGTTCACAGTTCAAGGAAGCAGAATCAAGCATTACCTGACTGGTCTGATATCCGGGGGCAAGAGCAGGCCAAAAGAGCTTTGGAAATAGCGGCTGCCGGTGGTCATAACCTTTTAATGATTGGCCCCCCGGGTTCAGGTAAAACAATGCTGGCTAAGGCCTTTGCCGGAATTTTGCCGCCTCTTACACCGGAGGAGAGCTTGGAAGTTACTCAACTTTATAGCTTAGCGGGTCTGTTAGAAGAACAAGGACAATTAATAACGGAGCGGCCTTTTCGCGCTCCTCATCATTGTGCTACACCGGCCGGAATTATTGGCGGTGGGCAGAAACTTCGCCCCGGAGAATTGAGCCTGGCAAATCACGGCGTTCTTTTCCTGGACGAACTACCCGAGTTTTCCAGGGAAGTAAGAGAGGCTTTGCGTCAGCCCCTTGAAGATAGGAAACTGTCCTTGATACGCTTAAGAAAAAAAGTAGAATTTCCTGCCAAGGTATCTCTGGTTGCAGCAATGAACCCCTGTCCCTGCGGTTTTTATGGGGATTCCAAACGACAGTGTACCTGTACCCCGTTGCAAATTAGCAATTATCGGGGAAAGGTTTCGGGGCCGTTACTGGACCGTTTCGATATCCAGCTCGAAGTACCGAGACTTAGTTATGAAGAACTGCAACTGCCAAAACAGACCGAAAATTCCCAAACGGTTCGGCAGAGGGTTCTGGAGGCCAGACAAAAGCAATGGCTGAGATTTAGGTCCAGTAAAACAAATGCCGAGATGACGGGTCGGGAAACAAAAGAAATCTGCAAACTGGATCAAGAGGGACAGGCCCTGCTGAAAAGAGTATTCGACAAGGGTTATTTCAGTGCCCGGGCCTATGATCGAATATTAAGGGTAGCAAGAACAATAGCGGATATGGACGGTTCGGAGAATATTTTAACCGGCCATCTGGCGGAAGCTTTGCAGTATCGGGCCCTGGACAGGGATAATCAAACTTATTAGCATTAAGCTAAATAAAGAAGGAGACAAAACATCGTTTTGGGAAATTATAGATTAAAAGCTTTAAAAAGGTAACTGCTGCTCTATCCACCAAACTATGTCCATAGCTTCCTGATTATCTTGTAAACCATCATACCAAGGTAAGCCCGGTATTGGATCTTCACTGAAATAGCGGGCTTTGTAGATAATTTCAGGGCGGTATTCATAGTGCATAATATCAAAATTACCCCATTTTCCTCCCCAGATAAAGCCAT
The DNA here is from genome assembly GCA_012521215.1 of Peptococcaceae bacterium. Lineage (GTDB taxonomy): Bacteria > Bacillota > Desulfitobacteriia > Desulfitobacteriales > Syntrophobotulaceae > JAAYMU01. The sequence continues at coordinate 2,392 of JAAYMU010000214.1, forward strand.
ATTTTTCAAATATTCGAACTATATCTTGAGGGTAATTTTCAAGTCTTTTTTGTCCCTGTTCCCTGCTGGACCACCGCCAGTAATCGTATTTATTGCTGTGCAGGTCTATGCCAATACCAAAAGCGTGGGTACTCAAGCGGTTGGTGCCGCCTATGAGGCGGTAATAGTAAGTTCCGTTGCAGGGAAAGGCGGCATTGTAGATCTTGTAATCCTTGCGGGCCAGGGGGAGCAGTTCTTTCATCACCGCTTCCAAGGAAGCAGCAGCCTGATTATTTTTATTGAAGTCCACAAATTTATAACCAATACTTACTTTAACTAAATTGTTTTCAATCTGCTTCTTATTCGCTCCGTAAACTTCTTTAAGCAAAGTGTAGATCCGGGCGCAGCCTGGATTATAATATTCCGGCAAGAGCTCTTCCAGATTTGAAAGCGGATAAATCTGTTCCAGCATATCCTGGATATCGGGGTTTCCTGATCTTTGCCAGACGTTTTTTTCTTTAAAGTCGTCATAAATAATTTTTTGGCCCGATTTTAATTCAACATAAACCTTACTTTCTTCGTTAACTTCCAGTTTTCTAATATATCCCGGGTAAGCTAACATCAAACACAGAATATCCCTTTTTAAAGTGGCCTGATATATTTCATCTTCTGATTTAGCACTAACCTTTTTCGCTACATTATAGTTGGTCTGCCCAAAATTGCAGACAGCAGCTAAAAGCGCCAATATCAAAACAAAGGCTAATTTTTTTCTCAGTTTCACAAAAACTCATTCCTCTCACCCCGGCGGTTTTTAGTTTGGTTTTTGTCTTGTATATAACCCCTTTATTCCAAATTTATGGATACTATTCTAAAATTATTAGAATTCTTGTTAAAATATTTGTTCCAATTTAAACATTCGTTCTTCATACAAAAAACTTCTTGATTTTCTATGCCGAATAAAATAATATATGAATAGGTAATCAAGTATTCATATGTTATCAACATACGGCCCTTAAATATATAGCAGGGAGTAAAATATAAAGAATAGTAAGCTTGAGATATTAAGATATGAAAGGAATAGATTTTGGATGAATAATTCAGAACAAATAAAATGCGATTGTAACGTTATCCATGAAGAGGTTGTTTTTAAGGTCCGGAAAAAAATGCCGCAGGAAGAAAGCCTAAACCAATTGGCTGATTTATTCAAAGTATTTGGAGATAGCACCAGAATTAAAATTTTATGGGCCCTGTCCGAAGCGGAGATGTGTGTTTGCGATTTGGCCTTTCTTTTAAACATGACCCAATCGGCAATTTCTCACCAACTACGTTTACTTAAACAGGCCAGGTTGGTCAAAAACAGAAAAGAAGGCAAGATGGTGTTTTATTCGCTTAAGGATGCTCATGTTAAGCGGATCTTCAAACAAGGGATGATTCATAGCGAGGAAAAAGAATAAAAGGAGCAAGATTATGACAAACGGGAGAAAAGAAACAATAGTTTTAAAACTTGAGGGTTTGGACTGTGCCAATTGCGCTGCTAAAATAGAACAGGAAATACGAAAATTAAATGGCGTAACCTCCGCAAGGGTTGATTTTACTTCCGCCAAGGTTATTATGGAGGGGGAAGATAAGCCCAGTTTAGATCAGGCTTTAAACCGACTGCCTAAAATTATCAATTCTATAGAAGGTGGGGTTAAAATTGTTGATCTGCGTAATAAGCTAGAAGGGTTTGCTATAAAAGAAGCTATAAATTTTAAACAAGAGTTAAACTTAATTGTGGGATTTATTTTGTTTGTTGCCGCTTTGTGTTTTCAACCTACAGGACATCTCGAACTGCTTTTATTTTTGGCCAGTTATTTTCTTATCGGCTGGGATGTAATTGTCAAGGCTTTGCGTCTTACTAAGAGCGGCCACTTTTTTGATGAAAATTTTTTGATGTTTATTGCTACGGCGGGAGCTATAGCTATTCGGGAATTTCCTGAAGCTGTGGCGGTCATGTTATTATTCAAAATCGGGGAGCTGCTGCAGGGAGCTGCCGTCCAGCGTTCTCGTCGGGCTATTAGTAACTTAATGCACATTAGGCCTGATTATGCTAATCTGCTGGAGGACAGCGGTGAAAGAAGAGTTGCACCGGAAGAGGTTCAAGCCGGGCAAGTTATCCTGATCCAGCCCGGGGAAAAAGTACCCCTGGACGGTATAGTGCTTGAGGGGACTTCGAATGTAGATACTTCAGCTTTGACAGGGGAGTTTAGGCCTAGAAGGGTAGAGGTCGGTTCAAGTGTTTTGGCCGGTTTTATTAATCAAGGCGGTTTGTTAACAGTTAAAACTACCAAAAGTTATGCCCAATCTACAGCGGCCCGTATCCTGGAGATGGTTGAGCACGCTGCCGCTAAGAAAGCTCCGGCCGAAAATTTCATTACAAAATTTGCCCGTTATTATACGCCCGCGGTTGTTTTGGGCGCTGCTTTGCTTGCCTTACTTCCACCACTGTTAATACCCGGTGCGGTATTTAGCGAGTGGCTCCACCGAGCGCTTATTTTCTTGGTTGCCTCCTGCCCCTGCGCCTTAGTTATATCTATACCTTTAAGTTTTTTTGGAGGTCTGGGCGCCGCCTCACGCAAGGGGATATTAATAAAAGGAAGCAACTATTTAGAAGCTTTAAATAACATGCGGATTTGTGTCTTTGATAAGACCGGGACACTTACGCAAGGGGTTTTTGAGGTGATTAATATTTCCCCGGTTGAAGGGATGACCGCTGATGAATTACTGGAATATGCCGCTTACGCTGAAAAATACTCCAGTCATCCGATAGCCAGTTCCATAAGAGCAAAATATGGCAGGGAATTGCAAGCCAAGGAAATACAAGAGTATCAAGAATTTAGCGGCCTGGGGGTTAAGGTCATATTAGAAGGCCAAGAAATCATAGTTGGCAGTTCCCGTTTCTTAAAGAAGGAAAAGATTGACTTCGAGGAACAACAGGGTGGCGGTACTTTGGTTTATGTTGCTGTTGCCGGTGAATATGCCGGAAGTATTACTATTGCCGATAAGGTAAGAGAGGATACCCCTCAGACTATAGAGAGCTTGCGTAAGGTCGGAGTGCAAAAAATTGTCATGTTAACAGGAGATAGCCAGGATGCCGGTTCTACACTCGGAAAGAGGTTAGGGTTTGATGAAGTATATGCCGGTTTGCTTCCGGATCAAAAAGTAGAGATTATGGAAAAAATAAAAAAACAAAGTCCTCGAGCCAAAGTTGGCTATATTGGAGATGGTATTAATGATGCCCCGGTGTTGGCCAGGGCCGACATCGGAATAGCCATGGGAGGACTGGGTTCAGATGCCGCGATAGAAGCTGCAGATATTGTTTTAATGACCGACGAACCTTCCAAGTTATTGAGTGCTTTGCAAATAGCTAAGAAAACCAGGAAGATTGTGTGGCAGAATATTTTGCTGGCTTTGGGGATTAAAGCTTTAGTTTTATCATTGGGAGCACTTGGAGTGGCCACGATGTGGGCAGCGGTGTTTGCCGATGTTGGTGTGACCTTAATTGCAGTGTTTAATGCCCTGAGGGTTATAGTGAGGCCGGTTATAGTGAACCCATAGTCTTATTTTTGCTTATTTACCACAACGGCCGGGGATATTTTGTTTTGGTTATTATACTATCGAGGGTTGTTTGGACTTTTCTTTGGTTTTAGTTTTAGCTTTGCTTCTAGCTTTTGTTTCTTTCAGGCTGGCCTGCAATGCTTCCATGAGATCGATAACGTTCCTTGGCGGGATATCCGGAGCGGCTTTGATTTCCTGACCTGCTATCTTTTTACTAATTAGATTTTGCAGAGATTCTCTATAGTCATCTTTATATTTTTGCGGGTCAAAAGGTGTTGAAAGATTATCAATGAGTTTGATAGCAATATCAAGCTCTTTTTCATTAGTTTGCGTTTCATCCGGAAGTCCCGGAATTTGACTAATAGGCCGAACCTCGTCCGGGTAGAATAAGGTTTCCAGAACTAAGACATTTTTATATATTCTCAGAACGGCCAGATTTTGTTTTGTTCTAATTGTGATTTTAGCAATAGCGATTTTTCCGGTATCATTCATAGCCTGTCTTAAGAGATTATAGGCTCTGCTGCCTGTTTCCTGAGGAGCAAGATAGTAAGTTTTATCAAAATAAATAGGATCTATTTCCGAGAGATTGACAAAGTCAAGAATAGCGATAGCTTTATCATCAATTTCAGATTTTACGGCTGCCAAATCTTTTTCGTCTATGATAATAAAATGCCCGGATTCATATTCGTATCCGCGGACGATTTCCGGGTCGCTGATTTCTTTATTACAGGAAGGGCATGTCTTTTTATAACGAACTGGGGTATTGCATTCTTGGTGAAGGTAGCGGAAACGAATATCTTTTTCTTCAGTGGCAGTAAACATTTTTATGGGTATATTTACTAAACCGAAACTTATAGAACCTTTCCACATAGTATGCATGCTACAACCTCCTTTAGAAACGAAGAAACTATGATTTTATTGTTTGTAGGAGAATGTATGTTAATGCATTACTAAAATAAAAGAACCCTGGCTCCTATTGGGCCAAGGTTCGAATTTTAGCTGTCAGTATTTGAATTATTAGTAATTTTTTGCAATTCTTCTTCCAGTTTGCTAATTCTGGCATTAAGTTCATTAATAATATCAGCCATGGGGTCGGAGAGTTTATTGTGTTCCAGGTCTATGCCTGTAGTAGGGTCTCTACGTTTTTTGACCCGACCGGGAATACCAACAACAGTACAATTAGGAGGGACATCATGCAACACTACCGATCCAGCCCCGACTTTAGAATTATCACCAATAACTATTGCTCCGAGCACTTGAGCATCGGTGCTAATAACTACATTATTACCGATGGTGGGATGTCGCTTTCCTTTTTCTTTGCCCGTGCCGCCTAAGGTTACTCCCTGGTATATTGTAACATCATCGCCGATTTCCGTTGTTTCCCCAATAACTGTACCATGGCCATGATCAATAAATACACGACGACCGATTTTAGCCCCCGGATGAATTTCGATACTGGTAAGGAATCTGTTAAGATGAGAAATAAATCGAGCTAAAACAAAACGTTTTTTTTGATAAAGAAAATGAGCCAGGCGGTGCATAATAATACAATGCAGACCAGGGTAACACAAGAGAACCTCCAGAGTACTTTTGGCAGCAGGGTCACGTTCAAAAACAGTTTTAATATCTTCTTTAATATGTTTCAAAAAAGCCATTTTTCATTCCCCAATAATTAGTTCCTTATATTAATTTCTTTAGGTTTTTATTATATGATAATATATGTTCTTTTTAAAGAATTCTATAATTATTTAAGATTTTTAAACAAAAAAAACCTTTTCAAATGAAGGGAGTATTATTGAGGTATTATTGATGAAGCAAAATTTGATTGGAGCCATTTGTTTAACTCTAGCCGCAAGTATATGGGGTAGTATGTATGTAGTCAGTAAATATGTATTGGATTATATTCCACCTTTAACGCTAGTATGGGTGCGGTATATTATAGCGTTTGTTGTTTTGTTAGCTCTATTAAAAATATTTGAAGCAAAAAATAGCAATCAGACAGTAATTTCGAAAAAAGATTGGATCCTACTAGCTTGGATAGGCTTTATAGGTTACTTTGTATCAATTGCTTTTCAATTCATTGGTACAAAATTATCGGATGCCCATACGGGAGCTTTAATCACTTCAGCCACACCGGCATTTATTGTTGTTTTTGCAAGGTTTATATTAAAAGAAAAACTGACTATTAAAAAGATTATTTCAGTTTTATTGGCAACACTTGGTGTTGTTATTGTAATTGGTTGGGATACCAAGGTCGGAAGCTACTTCTTGGGAAGCATAATCTTGGTGGGAGCTGCAATTACTTGGGCTTTATTATCAGTCTACGTAAAGGTCGCTTCTAAACGTCTCTCCTCTTTAACCATAACGACATATGCTATATTATTTGCACTTGTTTTTACTACGCCTGCAATGATATGGGAACTTCAATTCCATGATTTATATTATCAAAATAATTTAATCATTTTAGGAGTAATATATCTTGGAGTGGTTTCCACTGCCGGAGCATTTTTCCTTTGGAATAAAGGTCTGGAGTTAATGGATGCTGGAATAGGTTCCTTATTCTTCTTTTGCCAGCCGCTTGTAGGCTCTTTTTTAGGCTGGCTTTTGTTAAAAGAACATTTAGACTTGAATTTTTTTATTGGTGGCTTTTTAATTATTGTAAGTATAGTTGTTGTAACCCTACAGAAGGATACTATGTAAAAGGAGGACTTTTTGTCCTTTTTTTCTTATTAGAGAGCTTAAGTTAGGAAGCTAAAATGGGCCACACATATTTAGATAAGTCTAAATTGTGTGACCCTCTCAAATATAACTGCTTCACTTAATTAACCTAAATATAATCCTAGAGTAATCTTTAAAAAACCTATAATGTTTTACCGGAATTTCTCATTTGGTTTTCAGCGTATTCTACCATTTTTCTAACCATATTGCCGCCTATTTTTCCTCCGATCCGTCCCCCAATTCTACCGGCTTCTCTGGATGTTAAGTCACCATTGTATCCTTGTTTCAAAGGAATACCGAGTTCATTGGCTACTTCGAATTTAGCATTATTAAGAAAATTTTCGTATTCTTGAGGTCCGCTGTTGATATAGCCCAATTCTTTGGAGACTTCATATTTCAGTTCATCCAAGACTGAGTTTTTGGCCAATCCTTTTCACCTCAATATTTTTTTTGCTCTAATAGTTTTAACTTTTTAGCGCCGTACATACCTTGAAAAAATTAACGAATCATAAAAATCTACCAAAAAAGTATAATAAACGAAATTAATTCATAATCTTATAAATTAGTTAGCAAAAACTAGCCAGTATTAAAATGGTTAAAATTAACAACTAGTATAATCCCTGCAATTTGAGCATAAAAAAATATATATAAGGTTATAAATCTGGAAAGGAGATTTATTGATGCAGGCAGCTCTTCCTATTGAGGAACCTAGACAACGAACTATGGTTCCCAAACAAGTTATAGGCTTGACAGCAATTCTCTTAACAGGTGCGACCATAACTCCCATGAATATTGGGGCCAATTATAGAGCAACAGAGTTTGTTGAAGTGGCGCCGACAGCCACAGAAATATCCCTGGAAAACACTGTAAACTTAAAGGTAATGGAACAAAGAAGCGGTACCGAGGTATTGCCTCCGGTTAATGTTTGTACCCTGTCATTAATTGAAAATAAAATGGAAACAGCAAAGCTTAGAGATAAAATTGTATCTTCTGTTTTAAGCTGGAAAGGTATAAAATACAAATGGGGAGGCCAAAGCCCGGCAGGAGTGGATTGTTCCGGGCTTGTACAGTTAGTATATAGAGAATCCGGTTTAAACCTTCCCAGGACTTCCTACGAGCAGTTTAGAGTAGGGGTTGGTATTCCGAGGGCCAAGTTGGAACCGGGGGATCTGGTGTTTTTTAACACAAATGGAGCGGGAGCCAGCCATGTCGGAGTGTATCTTGGTGACGGCCAATTTATTTCGGCAACTAAAAATTGTGTTGAAATTCAGTCTCTTGATCAACCTTACTGGGATAAGACTTACCGGGGGAGTAGAAGAGTAATAGTATAGTAACCGTCAACCGTCAGGCAAATAGCGGGAAGCAAATAGCGGAAAGCAATAACCTCTTGTCTGAAGGGATAAGAGGTTTATTGGTATTCAAATAAACATAAGGGGGCTTGGGTTAAAGGTGAGAATTCTGGTCAATGAAAGAATAGGACAAGCAGGTATAAATTTGTTAAGAGAAGAACACAATGTTGACACCTATAAATCTCTTACCCAGGAAGAACTAATTAAGATAATAGCCCAGTATGATGCTTTAATTGTCAGAGGAGATACCGAGGTAAACAGGGAAGTTATAGAAGCGGGTGCTAAGCTTAAAGTTATTGGCCGAGCGGGTCTTGAAGTTGAACATATTGATATTCAGGCAGCTACTCAAAAGGGTATTATGGTTTTAAATGCCCCCCAAGACAACAGTGCTTCTTCTATAGAGTATACCTTAGGCCTGATACTGGCTTTGAGTCGAAAAATTCCCCAGGCTTATTTGTCTTTAAGAGAGGGAAATTGGGATCGGGATAAATTTATTGGTTCGGAAATTAAAGATAAGGTCTTAGGAATTGTAGGTTTGGGGCGCATTGGAACAGGTGTGGCTCAAAGAGCTTTGGCCTTCAAGATGCATGTTTTAGTCTATGATCCGTTTATTAGCGAAGATAAGGCTAAAGAGATAGGAATTAGCCTAGTGGACTTAGATTATCTTTTAAGTAAAGCAGATTATATTACCCTCCACCTTCCTACAACAGTTGATACTCGGAAAATGTTTAACAAAGAAGTTTTTGCCAAAATGAAAAAAGGAGTAAGATTGATTAATTGTGCCCATGCTGAGATTATTGATCAAGAGGCTCTTATCTGGGCTTTACAAGAGGGCATAGTAGCAGGGGCTGCTCTTGATGCTTGGGATGAATTGGACAAGCAATCCAGTCCTTTGCTCTCCAGGCCCGATGTTATTTGTACCCCTCGTATTGCTTCCAAGACCCAGGAGGCTGAGACTGAAGTAGGCATTGGTGTGGCCAGAGGGGTATTGGCTGCCTTAAGATCAGAGCCGGTTTCCACTTCCCTAAATATTCCGCCTGTTTCCAAGGACAATATGGAGAAGATTAAGCCCTATTTGCTCCTGGCTGAAAAGATAGGGATTTTAGCCGTTCAGCTGACAGAAGGGAGAATAAAGAGTATTGAGGTTAAGTATAACGGCGGTATAGCTATGGCAGATACCAAAATGCTTACTCTCGGAGTTCTTAAAGCGGTGCTTAACCCCTTTTCGCAGGAGGATATCAATTATGTCAATGCCTCGGAAGTTGCTAAAGCCAGGGGGATTGTGGTCAAAGAAGTAAAAAGCAAAGAAGCTATCAATTTTGTAGACTTGATTACGGTAACATTAGAAACCGAAAGGGGCGAACATAAAGTTGCGGGTACCCTATTTGGCAAAAATCAGGGAAGAATTGTGGAGATAGATAATTTTCGGGTAGACGTAGATCCTGTAGGGTGGCTCTTGCTTGTCTCTCATGAGGATATTCCGGGTATTGCGGGTAAAATAGGAACTGTGTTAGGGGAGAAGCAGATAAACATAACCGAAATGCAAATAGTTAGAGCGGAAGCAGAAGATGCTTTTGCGATTATAGTAAATATCCGCACAGATATTGAGGATAGCTTAATGAATAAATTGAAAAAATCAGACGGTATTTTGAGTATAAAAAAAGTACATTTTGCTGAATAGGAGGAACAATTTTGCCCATATATTTTGGTACGGCCGGAGTTCCGCTTTCTACCAAACAAAGATCAACGGAAGCGGGTATTGCAAGAATAAGGGAACTGGGGCTTAAGGCTATGGAGGTAGAATTTGTTCATGGCGTAAGGATGAAGGAGGAGAAGGCTTTACAAGTAAGTGAGGTTGCCTTAAAGGAAAATGTGTTGTTGACTTGTCATGCCCCCTATTATATAAATCTGAATTCTCAGGAAGAGGAGAAAGTGGAAGCCAGTAAATTGAGAATTCTTCATACAGCGCGTATTGCCCATTTGATGGGGGCCTCAAGTATTGTTTTTCATCCTGCGTTCTATGGGAAACAAAAAAGTACAACGGTACTGGCTAAAGTTATTAAAGAGCTCTCCGAGGTCAGAGAAATATTAGACCAAGAAGATAACAAAGTAATCCTTAGGCCGGAGACCACGGGCAAACTTTCTCAGTTTGGGGATTTGCAGGAAACGCTTAAAATTGCTAAGGAAATTCCCGGCGTTTTACCATGTATTGACGTCAGTCACCTTCATGCCCGATTCAATGGCCTGATCAACAGTTATGATGAGTTCTGTGAAATTCTGGAACAAGCTGCCGAGTGTTTAGGGGATTATTGGGTAAAAAACGCTCATTTTCATATTTCCGGCATTGAATATACCGGTAAGGGAGAAAAAAAGCATCTTGTATTAGAGGAATCAGACTTAAAGTATGAAGAACTAATGAAAGCCGTGCAAAGTTTCGGTTTAAACGGTACCATAATCTGTGAAAGCCCTAATTTGGAGGAAGATGCCCTGCTTTTGCAGAAAACTTACTTGGAAGTTGAATCTAAAGCCGCTAAGCAATAAAATTGGAATATTTTAGCAGCAAAGAAGGAATTGGCCGTAACATAAAGAACATTTATCTAAGGTGAAAAAAATGAATCTTATTAAGGAAAAGTGCTTTAGAGCTGCCATTATAAATATTCCGAGAATTGGTACCAGGCATCTGCGCCAACTTCTTGCTTTTTACGGGAATGCCGAAAAAGCTTGGGCCGCGGGCCCAGAAACTTATGCCCAATGGGAAGAGGCCGGCTTTAGGCATATTTCTTGGCTCCTGGATTTTTTCAGAGCTAAAGAAAAGATTGATCCGCTCAAGCTTAAAGAAAACCAGGAAAAAGAAGGAATATTTACCGTTATTCCGGAAGAAAAGCACTATCCTAAACTCTTAGCAGAATGTTCTGATGCGCCCCAACTTCTTTTTTATAAAGGCGTGCTTAAGCCCCAGCAGGAAGGATTAGCTGTAGTCGGAGCCCGAAGAGCTACAGCCTACGGCAAAGCTGCGGCAGACTTTTTGGCTAGAGAGATTGTCAAGGCCGGCTATATCGTAGTTAGCGGTCTGGCTAGAGGAATTGATACTGCCGCTCATAAAGGGGCTCTGGCTGCCGGTGGAGAAACTTGGGCTTTTCTGGCCGGTGGGTTAGATAAAGTTTATCCCCCGGAAAATATTCCTTTAGCCAAAGAAATTATAGCGGCAGGGGCGCTTATTAGTGAATATCCACCCGGAAAGCCTGTTCATCCCGGAAATTTTCCGGCCCGTAACCGTTTGATAAGCGGTTCATCCCGGGGTGTTGTTATCGTGGAAGCGGCTCAAAAAAGCGGGGCTCTAATCACGGCCGATTTTGCTCTGGAACAGGGAAGGGAAGTATTTGCCGTTCCAGGGCCGATATTTAGTGAACAAAGCCAAGGGACTCACAGGTTATTGAAAATGGGGGCTAAGCTTGTAACTGAGATTGAAGATATTACTTGCGAATTGCCTCAGGGCGAGTGCGCTCACAGCAATTATCAAAATCTTAAATTTAATAAGGTTCAAGCGGCTGAGAATAACCAGGTAAGTAGTTTAGAGCTTTTTCCTCAAGATACCGGCTATAAGGAAATTCTGGATTGTCTAAGTGATGTTCCTATCCATATCGATCGTTTAGCACTGTTATGTTCTCTGCCCGTACAACAACTTACCTTAGGTCTATTGGAACTGCAACTGGCGGATAAAATAATTCAACTTCCGGGACAGCATTATGTATTAAAGCGACTTTGATAGTTTATGATAGGGGCAGAGGTTGTTGATTTCCTTAGGACTTAAGTTTAATATATTGTAGTTATAGAGGAAAACTGATATATTATGTAAATATATAATTATGGTATTTATTTGAGGTGGATTATGGGAAAAACCCTTGTAATTGTGGAATCACCGGCTAAGGCTAAATCAATTAGTAAATTTCTCTCCAGGAATTACCTAGTTAAGGCTTCTATGGGACATTTGAGAGATTTACCTAAAAGTCAGATTGGTGTTGATATCGATAACGATTTTGAACCCAAATATATTTCAATTCGCGGTAGGGGTGAATTGGTAAAAGAACTGAGAGCGGCGGCAAAAAATGCGGACAGAGTCCTTTTAGCCTCCGACCCTGATAGGGAGGGAGAGGCTATTGCCTGGCACTTGGCTCATCTTTTGGGTTTGGAGCTAGATGCCAATACCAGAATTGAGTTTCATGAAATAACAAAACCTACAATTCAAAAAGCAGTTAAGAATGCCAGAAAAATAGATATGAATAGGGTCGATGCTCAACAAGCCAGGAGAGTATTGGACCGTTTAGTTGGTTATAAACTTAGTCCCTTGCTTTGGCGCAAAGTTAAAAAAGGTTTAAGTGCCGGACGTGTACAATCTGTTGCTGTTCGCTTAATCTGTGACCGAGAAGAAGAGATCCGCTCTTTTGAGCCCGAAGAATACTGGACTCTGGAAGCGGAGTTGTCAGGTAACGGCAGCAGTTTTATAGCAAAACTTTTGCATAAAAAAGGCAAAAAATTTACAATTAATAATAAAACCCAGATGGATGAGGTTTTAAAGGAACTGCAAACTGCCAGTTTTAAGATAGGAGAGGTAACCACTAAAGAAAAGAGAAAACAACCGTTGCCTCCTTTTACCACCAGTAGCCTGCAACAAGAAGCCTACAGAAGATTAAATTTTACGCCCAAGAAAACCATGATGCTTGCCCAACAGCTTTATGAAGGCATAGACTTGGGGAAAACAGGCACCATAGGTCTTATAACTTATATGAGAACAGATTCGGTCCGCATTGCTGATACGGCCCAGGAGGAGGCTAAGGCTTTCATTCTTGAGCAATATGGTCCGGACTATTATCCACCGGAACCCAGGAAATTTGCCACTAAGGGCAGGGTGCAAGAAGCTCATGAGGCTATCCGACCAACCTCTATTCTGCGTCTCCCGGAAACAATTAAAGAATATTTAAGCCGGGATCAGCTAAGACTTTATCGTCTTATTTGGGACCGTTTTTTAGCCAGCCAAATGAGCGCGGCCGTTTATGATACTCTTTCGGTTGATGTTCTGGCTGGGGATTATCTATTTAGAGCCACTACCTCAAAAATAAAATTTCCCGGTTACTTGACTGTTTATAAAGAAGATTCCGAGGATGCTGAGAAGAATTCCCCAGATGAGGGTCTAAATAGCCGGCTTGAGCCCGGACAAGAATTGAAATTGCTAAAACTTAATGATAAACAACACTTTACAGAACCCCCGCCCCGTTACACTGAAGCAACTTTGGTAAAGAAAATGGAGGAAGCGGGCATAGGAAGGCCCAGTACCTATGCACCGACTATAGAGACTATCCAAAGCCGGGGTTATATTGTTAAAGAAGATAAAAAACTGGTACCTACTGAATTGGGGGAAATAGTTATCTCTTTACTAAAAGAGCATTTTCCCGATATTGTGGATTTGGAGTTTACGGCCAATATGGAAGAAAAATTAGACGACGTCGAGGAAGGCAAAGCCCATTGGAAAACCGTTATCCGAGATTTTTACGGGCCTTTTGCTCAAACCTTAGACCAGGCTGAGCAGAAAATTGGTAAAATAAAAGTAGAAGATGAAGTTTCTGATGAAGTCTGCGAATTATGCGGTCGTAATATGGTAATAAAAATGGGGCGCTTTGGTAAATTCTTAGCTTGTCCTGGTTTTCCCGAATGCCGTAATGCTCGTCCATTGCTGGAAGAAGCCGGAGTTGACTGCCCTAAATGTGGAGAAAAACTTGTGATTCGGAGATCAAAAAAAGGTCGCAAATTCTATGGCTGCAGCAAATATCCCAATTGTGATTTTATTGCTTGGGAAAAACCTGCGCCCAACCCCTGTCCTCACTGCGGAGGATTAATGACTGAAAAAAACACCCGTCGGGAGAGAAAATATGTTTGCACTAATAAAGAATGCCGTTATTCCGAACTTATAAAAGAAGCGGAGGGAAACTAAACCTTTGACGGAAAAAATTATAGTAGTCGGAGCGGGTTTAGCCGGTTCGGAAGCTGCTTGGCAGTTAGCTGAACGAGGTATAGATGTAGAACTTTATGAGATGCGTCCTTTAAAAACGACGCCTGCTCATGTTACCGATAAATTTGCAGAGCTGGTATGCAGCAATTCTTTCCGGGCCGCTGGTTTGGAGAATGCCGTCGGCCTTTTAAAAGAAGAAATGCGCCGGCTCAACTCATTAATTATGGAGATGGCTGATAAGACCCGGGTCCCGGCAGGCGGTGCTCTTGCCGTTGACCGGCAGGAGTTTTCGAGGGAAATTACGGAGAAAGTTTCTTCTCACCCTCGAATTACCGTTATCAGGGAAGAGGTTACCGGCATACCGCTTCAAAAAAATGTAATTATCGCCACAGGACCGTTGACATCTGATTCTTTAGCGGGTGAAATTCTCAAACTTACCGGAGAAGAAGCATTATCCTTTTTTGACGCGGCAGCTCCCATTGTGGAGCTGGAATCCATTGATATGAATAAAGCTTTTTGGGCCTCTCGCTATAATAAAGGTGAAGCTGATTACCTCAATTGTCCTTTAAACGAAGAGGAGTATAAGTTATTCTATGAGGCTTTGCTCCAAGCCGAAACCGTGGAAATTAAAGGGTTCGAGAAGGATCTTGTTTTTGAAGGTTGTATGCCTATAGAAATTATCGCTCAAAGAGGTTATATGACTATGGCTTTTGGGCCTTTAAAACCGGTAGGGATTGTTGATCCCCACACCGGAAAGACTCCCTTTGCCGTGGTGCAGTTGCGCAAGGAAAATATTGCCGGCACCCTGCTTAACATGGTTGGTTTCCAAACCCATCTCAAGTGGGGGGAACAAAAGAGAGTTTTTAGGTTAATTCCGGGACTGGAAAAGGCAGAGTTTGTACGCTACGGGGTAATGCATAAGAACATCTTCCTTAATGCTCCCAAAGTTTTGCAAGCCGATTTTAGCTTACGTCAAAACAGTAATATTTTTTTTGCAGGCCAAATCACCGGGGTGGAAGGTTACTTGGAATCAGCAGCCAGTGGCCTGTTGGCGGCAATCAATATGTGGCGACGCTTAAGGGGGCAGAATACCCTTATTTTTCCTGAGGAAACCGCTTTAGGGGGATTGGCCCGTCATTTGGCCGGTTCTCCGAGTTTCGATTTTCAGCCTATGAATATCAATTTTGGTCTTATAAGCCCTTTGCCCCGGAGGGTAAGAGGTAAAAAGGAAAGAAATTTACAAATCTCCGCAAGGGCTTTAAGCGCCTTAGAAGATTTTATGGCCCAAAATGGCTTGCTCCCTACCTAGAGGCAAGCCTTGGAGGTGAGAATATGTTGGCAGATAGAGCCTTGGATTTTTTTAGATCCTCTTTATTAGCCAAGAATTTATCTGAATTGACTGTAAGCGCTTATCAGACAGATCTTTTGCAATTTATTACTTTTGCGGCCCATGAATTAGGAGTGGAAGTTCAAGACCTTGATGTGAAAACAATAGATAAATATATTGTCCGCAACTATTTGGGCTGGATGACGGATAGAGAATTAAGCCGAAAGAGTATAGCCCGAAAACTCGCTTCTTTGCGATCTTTCTTTCGTTTTTTGTGCCGAGAAGGAGTTATTGAACAGAGTCCTGTGCAGAAAGTGGTTACTCCCAAAACAGGCCGAACCCTGCCTCGTTTTCTATTCCAGGAACATATGGCTAAACTTTTACAAGCTGCCGACTTGGGCACCAAAAACGGAATTCGAGATCAAATAATTGTGGAAATCCTTTACGGTTCGGGTTTAAGGGTTAGTGAACTGGTTAATATTGATATTAGGGATCTAGACTTAGAAAACGGTTTAGTAAAGGTGCACGGCAAAGGCCAAAAGGAAAGAATTGTGCCCTTAACGGACTATGCCTGTCAAGCTATTAAAAAATATCTGGAACTTAGACATGATTCTGAACAAGCTTTACTTTTAAATTACCAAAATACCCGCTTGTCCGCACGGTCAGTCCGGCGTATACTGAACAAGTTGGAGAAGAAAGCCAATCTACACCAGCATATTTATCCTCATATGTTGAGACATACTTTTGCTACTCATCTTTTGGATGGGGGAGCTGATTTAAGAAGTGTTCAGGAATTATTAGGCCATAAAAAATTATCTTCTACTCAAATATATACTCACCTAACACGCGAAAAATTGCGTGATGTCTATATGAATTCACATCCAAGAGCAAAAAGAAAATCGCCATAAACAAGAAGTCAAAAACATATATTTCACAAACTGAAAAATATACACTTTGAAAGTATACAATTCTGTCTTCGATGCCGCATTCCAAGAAAATATTCAGGATTGTGAAGTATAGTTAAACAGGAGGATATTATGTTTCATGCTACAACGATTGTTGCCGTAAAAAAGGGCAGACAGATTGCTATCGCCGGTGATGGCCAAGTTACTATGGGACAGGCTACTATCATGAAAAACGGGGCGCGCAAGGTGCGCAGATTATATCAAGGAAAAGTGTTGGCCGGTTTTGCCGGCTCGGTAGCCGATGCTTTTACCCTTTTTGAAAAATTTGAAGGCAAGCTGGAAGAATTTCATGGCAATTTACAAAGAGCCGCCGTGGAGTTGGCTAAAGTTTGGCGCACGGATAGGATGTTGAGAAATCTTGAGGCCCTACTCCTTGTTGCTGATAAAAATACTATTTTGCTCATTTCGGGTTCCGGAGAAGTTATCGAACCGGATGATGGAATAGCTGCAATCGGTTCAGGGGGCAATTATGCTTTAGCCGCTGCCAGGGCTTTAGTTAATCATACTGATATGGACGCCGGGGAAATAGTCAGAGAAGCGATGAATATAGCAGCATCAATTTGCGTCTACACAAATGAAAATATTATTGTGGAAAAATTGGAGGATGTGGACGAATGGAACAGCTAACACCAAAACAAATAGTTGCTGAATTAGATAAATATATAGTTGGCCAGCGGGAAGCCAAAAGAGCAGTTGCTATTGCTTTGCGCAATCGCTATCGGAGATCGCTCTTGCCGCCTAATCTACAGGAAGATGTCTTGCCTAAAAACATTTTGATGATCGGTCCTACCGGTGTAGGAAAAACTGAGATCGCCAGACGCCTTGCCAAACTCGTCAAGGCTCCCTTTACCAAGGTAGAAGCTACCAAGTTCACGGAAGTCGGCTATGTCGGCCGCGATGTAGAATCAATTATCCGCGATCTCACAGAAATTTCTATTCGCATGGTAAAAGCGGAAAAAATGAAAGAAGTAGAAAAAAAGGCGGAAAAGAATGCGGAAAAAAGGCTATTAGCCTTACTAGTTCCCGGCAAGAAAAAGGAAAGCTCCAGCGCCAATCCCTTTCAATATTTATTCAATCAGGATGGGCAGAAGGAAAAGGAAGCTCCGGTTTCTCCCGAAATTGAAAGGGATCGTGCTTTTATTCTGGAAAAATTACAAAAAGGAGAGCTGGAAGATCATTATATAGAGATAGAAGTAGAAGAAAATTCGCCCTACCTTGAGATGCTTGGGGCTTCGGGAATTGAATTGGGTATTAATATTCAAGATATGATGGCCGGGATATTGCCCAAAAAACATAAAAAACGTAGGGTTACGGTCAGAGAGGCTCGAAAAATTCTTACTCAAGAAGAAGCTCAGAATTTAATCGATCATGACGAGGCTGTCCAGGAAGGAATTCGGCGCGCCGAGCAAGAAGGCATTGTTTTTATTGATGAAATTGACAAAATTGCCGGCAGGGAATCAACTTCCGGCCCTGATGTTTCCAGAGGGGGAGTACAGAGGGACATTCTCCCGTTAGTAGAGGGGTCTACGGTAATAACAAAATACGGTCCGGTCAAAACAGATCATATTTTGTTTATTGCCGCCGGTGCTTTTCATGTCTCCAAGCCTTCAGATCTTATTCCCGAGCTTCAGGGTAGGTTTCCTATCAGGGTTGAACTTGAATCTTTAGGCGTAGCCGATTTTAAAAGAATACTCACAGAACCGGAGTTTTCATTAATAAAACAATACAGCGCCCTGCTTTCTACAGAAGGCATAGAAGTTGAGTTTTCGGAAAATGCTATTGAAGAAATAGCAAAAATAGCTTACGAGGTAAATTCTTTTACTGAAAACATAGGAGCCCGAAGACTTCATACTATAGTGGAAAAGGTCTTGGATGAACTTTCCTTTGAAGCCTCTGAACTTCCTGAAGGTTATACCATTACCCTAAATAGAGAATATATCCAGCAAAGAGTGGGGAATGTAGCAAAAAATCAAGATTTGTCGAAATAT
>JAAYMU010000215.1 GCA_012521215.1 Peptococcaceae bacterium
TAGTTCATTTAATGACAGAAATGCTCAAACCAGAGTCTGGTGAGTCCATTTATGATCCAACATGCGGCAGTGCTGGTATGTTGATTTCGGCTATTGCATACCTTCAGAAGCAGAATAAAGAATGGCGTAACGTTGCTATTTATGGGCAGGAAATCAATGCACTAACTTCTGCTATTGCCAGAATGAATTTGTTTCTTCATGGTGTGGAGGACTTTAATATTGTAAACGGAGACACTTTAAAATCTCCAGCTTTCATTGAAAATGGAAGACTAAAACAATTTGATTTAGTACTTGCCAATCCCCCATATTCAATTAGCCGTTGGGACCGAGAAGCCTTTGCAAGCGATAAATATGGGCGCAATTTCTTGGGGGTTCCACCACAAGGGCGAGCTGACTACGCCTTTTTTCAGCATATCTTAATGAGCATGAAAGAGGATACCGGTCGTTGTGCAATTTTATTCCCACATGGAGTATTATTTCGTAACGAGGAAAGTGATATGCGTGAAAAGTTGGTTCGCAGCGATTTGCTTGAATGTATCATAGGCCTTGGACCAAATCTGTTTTACAATTCCCCGATGGAAGCTTGCATTATCATTTGTAGAGCAAAAAAGCGTCCGGAGTGCTGTGGACAAGTGCTATTTATAAACGCAGTAAATGAAGTGACTCGAAAGAATGCTCAGAGCTATTTGGAAGATAGACATATTAAAAAAATTGCGGCAGCATATGAAAAATATGATAATATTCCGGATTTCGCCAAGGTCGTTACAATTAAAGATATTGAAGAAAATAATTTTTCACTTAGCATACCTCTTTATGTTAAGTATTCTGGTAACGGTACGAAGATCGATAAGCGCTCTTTGCAGGAGCGGTATGAGGGATGGAGGACACATTCTGAAATGATGAAACTTCGATACATGAAATTAAATAATATGATTGGGAAGGAGGTTGATAGCAATGAGTAAAGTGTTTTTGGGAGATGTGGCCAAAGAGCGAAAGGAAACTTGTAAGGACGGCAAAGATGGATATCCAATTGTTGGCCTCGAGCATCTGATACCAGAAGAAATTAATTTGCTCTCATGGGATGAGGACAAAGAAAACACTTTCACGAAAATCTTCCGTAAAGGAGATGTGCTTTTTGGCCGCAGACGTGCATATCTGAAGAAAGCCGCCGTTGCTCCTTTTGATGGTATTTGTTCCGGTGATATAACAGTTATTGAACCCATTCCGGAGAAAATTTTACCAGAGTTACTACCATTTATCATACAAAACGACACCTTTTTTGACTATGCAGTCAATAAGTCAGCGGGCTCCCTTTCGCCTCGTGTAAAATGGGAGTATCTAAAAAACTACAAGTTTGAGTTGCCTGATATGGATAAACAGCGTGAGTTGGCAAAGGTGTTGTGGGCAATGGAAGCAACAAAAAAATCCTACAAGAAGTTACTACAGAAAACGGATGAACTAGTGGAGGCGCAGTTTATTGAGATGTTCGGTGATCCTAATAAGGCAACAAATACAGTGCACTTGGAAGAAGCATTTCAAATCAGGAATGATCTAAGAAA
>JAAYMU010000216.1 GCA_012521215.1 Peptococcaceae bacterium
ATGCCTTCAAGTTCAACATGAAGACACCTTCTTAAAGTATCTGGTTTATTTACTCTACGTTTTCGGGCTTAGCCCCAACATTTGACAAAGAGCCTTTGTAAAAAAAGAATGCTGCTTGGTTACATAATAGTAACCGGACAGCATCCTTTCCAATAAATAGGCACTAATTGTATAAAATTATTGGTTTTCCACTAATTGCATAAGTTCTTGGATTTCCTGTTCCTCTAAAAGGCTCTGGGGGTTAAGCATGATAATCATACGGTTTTCCAAATTAACAACACCATTGATAAAAGGTACCGTCACCAAATAAGGCCGGGGCTCAATTTTCTCAAAGGTTCTGATTTCTTTAACCTCATCGACTGCCAAACCGACTAAATTGTCGTTGATTTCGACGATAACTACTAAATTATTACTACCTGTATTTTGAAGATCAAATTTTCTATGTAAGTCTACAATGGGTAGAGCCTGGCCCCTGAGATTAATTAATCCTCGAATATAAGTAGGCGCTTGCGGCAAAGGATGAATGTTTTCTAAAAGAGTTATTTCCTGAACGGATTGCACAGGCAGTCCGTATTCTTCATTTCCCAAGGTAAATATCACGGTCTGTAAATCCAATGTTTCCAACCCCTTCCAGCTACTGCTGCAGGTTATACTCTGCTATTTCAAGGTTACACCTTACCTATTTCATTAGCCGCTTTTTGCATTAGGTTGTCACCGGTTTGAATTACTTTTTGATTGGCGGCGTAAGAACGCATAACCTCGAGCATCTTAACCATTTGCGCATTTAAATCTACATTGCTTTCTTCCACAAAGCCCTGTATAACTGCTATATCCCCTTGGGGAGCAGGTAAAGGCTGATTTGCCGCCCGGAAAAGACTGGTAAGCCCGTCGCGCTCAAGATCCTCGGGCGGTATAAGGACTATCCGTAGTTTATCCACAACGACTTCCGTCTCAACTTCTCTAGTGGTTCCATCTTCATTATCCACGGTGGTAATTTCTATATTCGCAACTGTACCGTCTTCCCGAACTCTAAAGTTGGGGGACAAGGGCCCCAGCGGTCCATTTTCGCCCAGGACCAGATTTCCACCCGCCGTCCTTAACATCCCGGAAGCATCGAGTTCGAAATGGCCGTTTCTGGTATAGCGCTCACCTTGCAGAGTTTCAACCACAAAATATCCCGGTGAATTTAGGGCTAAATCGGTATTCCCGCATGTCTCCCTAAGTTTGCCCATTTCCACGCTGTAAAAGGTTTGGGGGGAATATACACCTGTTCCCATTATCCCCAGCGGAGTATTCTCCACAGAGTTTGTTTCCGAAGAAGACGGACTCAAGCGATGGACAAGCATCCGGGGAAAGGAGGTTATTTTTTCGCTTTCCATCCTGTAACCGGGAGTAAAAATATTTTCTATGTTCTGCTTTATGGTACTACTTTGCCGGTTATTGAGTACCATTCCCGAAGCTGCTGTATATAATCCTCTGATCAAAACCTCACCCCCGCTTATTGTTTATGTTTGCTTATTCTCTGATAACATTCTTCAGAATTGCAAGATGGCCGATTAACATGGTAGTCAAAGCGTCGTAATGCAGGTTGTTTTGAGCCAGTTTAGTCATTTCCAAATCAATATCCACATTATTGCCATCATTACGAAAACTGGTAGCTAAGTCTTTTTCCACGAAATCCCTGGCCTCTACCGGCCCTGAAAGATTATAACTTAAAGTCTTGTTGGCCGGTAACCGGCTATCTTGATGGCTGTCAATTGCAGCCTGTAAATACTTTTCAAAATTAAGATCGGATTTTTTAAAACCGGGCGTATCGACATTGGCAATGTTATCGGCCAGCACTTTTTGTCTGAGGGCCAAGCCGTCAAGCCCGCGCTCCAATAAATTTATAATAGAAGAATTCAGCCAGTCCGCCATAACTATCCCCTCATTCCAATAGCTATATTACTCATTTCATCCTCGCTCCGAATAATCTTTAAGTTAAACTGATAGGCTCGCTGCATTTGAATTAAGGCCGTCATGGTAGTCACCAGGTCAGTATTCGACCTTTCCAGAGTGGAACCCTTAATGAGTCCATAGCCATTCTCACCGGCCGTCCCTTCTATGGCCTGACCGGAAGCCTCAGTCGGTAAAAAGATATTGTTTCCTGCCAGAGCCAGTCCATCCGGATTAGCAAATCTATAGAGAGGTATTCTGCCAAAGGTTATCAGGCCATCAGCTAAGTCCTCATCGTCAGCATAATAATAATAATCTGCATAATCGACCCCGTCATCCTCAGAGGTTTTCAAGAACCCGCGGATAGTTCCATTTTCCTCTACATGAACATTAGTAGCATTAGCCGGTATAGTCACCGGAGGCTCTAACAACATCCCCAGGTTATTAACAAGATTGCCCGCGCTGTCCACGCTGAATACCCCCGCCCTGGTATAGCCCAGTTCTCCGTTTTCGGTCCGTACTTGGAAAAAACCTTCCCCGGCGATAGCCATATCCAAGCTATTCCCTGTGCCGGTCAAGGTGCCCGGGGAAAAATCAAATCTTCTCCCAACATGTAGATTGTCTTGCAGTACGGGATTATTGGTTAGGGGCAAACCGCCATATTGAGCTACGCTATTGGCTCTATCTTGGGCATCATAACTTTCTTCAAGGGAAAGCAATTGTTGCTTAAATCCGGGAGTAACGCTATTGGCCAAATTATTGGCTAGCTTATCCATCTTAGTCTGTATGGTTTGAAGGTAAATAGATGATAAATGCATAGGAAAAGCTCCTTTAGCGAATATGTTTCTTAACGTTTAAGATCAATGAGTTCTTGTAGCAGGGTATCCGACACGGTTATAACCCTGGCATTAGCCTGGAACCCGCGCTGCGTAACTATCATATCCGTAAACTCCTGGGAAAGGTCAACATTGGACATTTCCAGGTAATTGGGCATAATTGTTCC
>JAAYMU010000217.1 GCA_012521215.1 Peptococcaceae bacterium
ATAATAAAAAATAATTATCACGTGATAAATGAACAGCTAGTTAACTAGTTTGTTTAAAAAAAGTCTTATAAATTGTAAAAATAATATAATTTAAGATTATAATTAAAAAATATTAAGCTCTTTTAAACAATTTAGGAAATGTTTAAAAGAGCTTAATCAATTATGTTAAGAAAGTAGAAAGAAAGTAGGGTCGTATTAAATATATTTTGAAAGGGGTTGTGTAGGTCTTGGAAGTCAATTTTATATTAACTCATTATTAAAAAGAAAGGAAATACTATTAATAGCTAAAATTTAACAAAAAAGGCATAACAATAAATTGACAAATGTTATTTATTATCAAGGAGTCAGTAAAAATTATTACAGAATGAATATCAAATAAAACGTGTGACGCTTAGGTCACACGTTTTATTAACAAGTTACTAGTTACTTCTAGTAGTATTAAATTTCGGTTCCCTTAGGCCTTTTCCAGATATGTCGGACCGATATAATGGTCACTATCAGTAAAGGCTTTATAGGTTACCGGCTTGTAACCGTCAAAAGTGATTTCGATATCAATGTCTTTCTTCTTGGGCAGCCATTCTACTTCCCAGTCACCGAAATAGTTGGTTTTGGTTTCCCAGGTCTCCCCTGTTTCCTTGCAGGTGAGTTTAACCTTAGCTCCTATGCAGACCTCGTCCAATTCTTTAGGATAGTATACGGTTCCTGCCAGGAAAACAGTCGGGATATTGAGGTGAACAACGTTGGTTTCTTGCCCTTCCAGTGCTTCTAACTGCGTGACTCTGTTAGCAGCAATTGCTTTGGAAATCTCACTGTTTGGATCATCCAAATCACCGAAAATCAAAGCATTATTGGGGCAAGCTTCTACGCAACGAGGAACTTTAAGTTTGGGATCACCGAGGTAAGCCAAATAATCGGGGTCATCCAGTAGTTCGGCGCACATGGTACATTTTTGAGGAATCTGAAGCTCTTCGTTCCAATATACTGCGCCAATAGGACAAGCATCGACAATTTCTTTTTGTCCTTTGGATTTAACAGGATCAATAATAACGATGCCGTCATCTCTCTTATATACAGCGCCGTCTTTGGCTACTTTCATACAGGCAGGATCCTGGCAATGAGAGCATGGAGTCGGAACCGTTGCAGTTTTGATGCGGCGGGAATTATCGCCGCGCTCCCATTCTACGATGTTCATCCAGTGCTGTCCCATCATGGGTTTGGGAGCTGAAAGTGCCGAAGCATGGCCGCAGTGTTCGTCTTTGCAAGCTGTGTAACAGCAGTAGCAAGCCATACACATGCGTGAATCAATGGCAATTCCTAATCTCATTTCTTAGCATCTCCTTTCAGATATTTTTCTCTAAACATGGCCTGAAGTTTCTCGAATCCTCGACCTTCAATGATTTCTTTGCAGGTCGGAGTGTCGGGATCAGCATCTTTGGCTACGGCATCAAGTTTATGCTCGAATAATTGGCCTTCAGGGATTGGGCCTTCGTACTTGCAGATATCGATCAAGGTAGAGTTGGGAGCCATACCGGGAACCATATCTCCTATTAATCTGCCTGGTGTCAGGAGGTTGACGCAACCGCCGATATCCATGGAAGTTTCGCCTGGAATTACGGGATTGTAAATAGCAGAAGAACCATAAGCATGAATGGTATTTTCTTCAACCCGATAGGTTACCCGAGCTACGCAAAGCACACTGCCCCGTTCATTAAACAACAGAACCAAATCGCCGTCTTTAATGCCTTTTTCGGCAGCTCTCTTGGGATGGATGCGGGCGATGAGATAAGGATTGCCGTTGATATATTTACGGTTTTCCGGGATCTCCCAGAGCCATGGAGTTGAGGCGTTGTGGTGAGTATGATAGTCAAAACGAGGATGTGGGCTGATTAAATGGAAAGGATATTTATCAGCTTTAAGGGAATGATGCCCTTCCCAACTATGCTTATAGGTGGCGATGGGTGTACGGGCTTCATCGTGTGGTGCCCAGTAAAGTAAGGATTCGGAAACGAATTCGAATTTGCCGGTAAAGGTTCCGAGTTTACCTTCTTCTTGGAAAGGTTTATGGTTTGGAGTGTCGCAGGGATAGCCCTCAGCAAACCAACGGAAACCATAATGACGTTCCCAGTCCTCCGGAACACCGGCTACATAATAACCTTTCTTGGTAAATTCTTCCCAAGAAATCTTTTCACAAAGGTCGGATTTTTCCCAGAAACGTTTGCACCAGTCAAGCTCGGTACGGCCTTCGGTAAATTCTTCGCCCCAGCCGAGTTTTTCAGCAAGTTTAGCAAAAATCCAGTAGTCGGAACGAGACTCCCACAAGGGTTCAATGGCTTTATCCTGGAATACTACAACTTGCCAGCTGTTGCCGGTCTGAGAGTGGGATTGGTAGCCACCGTTACCGGAGTTGCAGAATTCACCAATATCATAACGTTCTAGGTTAGTGCAAGCCGGAAGAATTACGTCAGCAAAACGGGTTTCACCGTTGAAGAAGATGTCCTGGTTGACTACAAATTCTAATTCAGGGCTCTTATACATACGAACCCATTTATTGGTATCCAGCATTGTACCCATGAATGTACCGCCGTAACGGTAGAACATATGCACTTTGCTGCATCCGGGTTCCGGATAGACATGTCTGGTAAATTCAAGATCCATACCGCCGCCGCAGAAACCTTCGCCGTACCACTCATAATGGCCGTTAAGAATGGCGTCCGGCAGGTTAGGACGGTAAAGTTTTTGGGTAACACAGTTTACAGCAGTCTTATCAGCAATCGGTTGGTTAGAAATCTGACTCAAGGGGTCGGAATAGCCGCCAAACCAGAAGTCATAATCCATAGGAGCACCCGTGGTGCCTGTCCACATGTTTTGGCCGGGCTTGCCCATACCCTGCATAGCAAAGAGCTGGACCAAAAGACGAGAAAATTCTGTACCGTTAGCAGTACGGCTGACTCCGCCAAAACCGCCGCGCAGACCGCAGCCGCCCATTGTTTTGGTGGATGCCCAACGTCGAGCCAGTGCTTTAATATCAGCTGCCGGAATTCCGGTTTCAGCCTCTGCCCATTTCGGAGTTTTGGGTTTTTTGTCTGCACCTTTACCTAAAATATAGTCAGCCCATTCGTCAAAACGGTGAGCGTGTTTAGCAATATATTCTTTATCGTAAGTGCCTTCAGTCAGCCAGACATAAGCAATGGCTTCACACAAAGCAGTGTCTGTACCGGGACGAGGAGCAAACCACTTATCGGCTTGTTTTACTGCAGAGAAGTTGTTGAAGGGGTCAATATAAATGAACTGAACGCCCATATCATCCAGCCAGTGACGCCACATGGTGGACTCATTGCCGGCATAGCCGCCACGGGTGGTATCCGGGTCATGAGACCACATAATCATGGTTTCTACGTTCTGCAGGGCATCCTCTAAGAGGTCAAAGGTTTCAGGTCCACCTAAGCGCCAGTAGTAGCCATAAGTGTGAGGTGCGCCCCAATGGAAGCCTTCCCAGGAGTCGGGATTATCAAGAACTTGGGTGTAGCCCAACATTTTAAAGAAACGACCAAAGCAGGAAAGCTTATAGCCCAGCAATCCCCAAGAATGGTGGGAACTGGTTAGAGCTGTAACAGCTTCCTTACCATAAGTGGTTTGGATACGCTTGATTTCGCGAGCGACCAAGTCGAGAGCTTCATCCCAAGTAGCCCGGCGATAACCGGATTTACCACGATTTTCGGTATTCCTGTTTTTACCGTCTGGGGTTTCTACAAAGTCTTCACGGATCATGGGATAACGGATACGATTATAGGAATAAACACGGTTTTTTTCAGTCATGGCAATAAATGCCGGTTGGGTTTTGCGGTTAGGGGTATATTCCTTGCCGCGAGCTTTTATGACCCACCCTTTGGGATCGTTTTTGTCAAATACTATTGGTCTTATGCGTCGGATAACGCCATCTTCCGTGTGTACTGCGATAGGCCCGCCGACACATATGCTGTGGGTAATTTTTTCAGCCATCTTTTATCCTCCTTGTACGAATTATTTATAGGAGCAAAGGTTCTACTTTGCAACCGATTAGTCTGTAACTTCAACCAAGGATTTAGCAAAATCTGAAGTCGGATGAATCTTAATCATTTTTCCTACCAGATTACCATCTTTAACTTCAAAGCAGCGCAGGTTGTAGACTTCAGAAAGCACAACCTTGAAAACTCTGTTATCCGGTGCCCGGTACAGACCTCCGACTTTAAATAAATGCTGAACCATGAGTTTATCGGGCTGCTCTCCTCCTCCCATAAGTTTGTTTCTGTCAAATGGTTTGACTCGTTGGAAGCTGTTTTGTGCCCCAAATTTTTCATAACGTACCTTACCAATTGGTTTCCAGTCTTCCAGGGTGTTTAGGACTGCGTTCATTGCTTCCATATCTGCAGGAGTAGGAACACCGCAGCCGCCTAAGCCCTCGTACCAGATCTGGAGTGCACAAATGGTGTCGCCGGGAAATTCGTCGAGATATTTTCTCATAGCCAAGAGTAATTCCCCGGTATTACTGGTAGAAATCTTCGACATCGTAAAATCCTCCTTGTTCTAATTTTAATTTGAGTATTTAATTAATTTTTAATTAAAAACAATGGTCAGGCTTCTAAACCCAGTTTAAATCAAAGTAAGCCAAAAATGAACAAGTTTTATTATCAAATTTTGTAAACATTTGCTTTATTTTTTAATATATAAATTTATATTATTATTCTTCTTGTTCTTCTAGCTCTTCTTGAGACTGGGGAATATAAAATTCTATTTCCCCATCGGCTTCTCGATCGTGGCCTGGGAACATGCTGAGTATTCCATATTCGGCGCTGGCCATTACGCCATAAATATTCATATCCTTGTCATATTCAGCAGCAAAAAGAGCATCCGCCAGGTTAGCCAAGTTGCGGACGACGGCCGTGTGTTTTTCATCTTTGGGAAAACATTTCCGGCTTCCTTCATAATTACCTGGTGTATGTCTGAACATGTGAAACTCGTTATTAAAATCTAAAATATACATGAAATCATTTTTAGAACGAGCAACCACCATTTTACCTTCAGCCAGTTCCTTCATAAGCCTATCCGGTTCCTTGGGCAAAACATCAAGGCATATAATATCATCCATTTCGTTCCTGTTAGTATCGTTGTTCATAGACTCATTCCTATTAGTCATTTTAGCATGCCAGCCTTTCTTTCCTGTTATTTGGAAACCCTAAATATTCATAAAACGGCTGCAAAATACGAATAATTTGTATCAGGTCTTGTAATTGTTATTTTCTATTATATAATAATACTTGTTTATTACATCGTCAAGGAAATACGAGAAATCTGCTGAATATATTTTATCCAAATATTACCACAATAACAAGAGGATTAGTTTATGGATATTAACCAGTTAAAATACTTCATTACCGTAGCCCAAACCTTAAATTTTTCCGAAGCAGCCAGACGCCATGAAATTACGCAACCGTCAATAAGTCATCACATCAATGAATTGGAAAAAAAGAGTTGGGGTAAAGCTGTTTTTGCGGGATAAGCGCCGGGTAACACTTACGGCTGCCGGTCAGGAATTGCTATCCCATGCCATGGAAATTGTGCAAGCTGCTCAAAATGCTTTGTTAAAAGCTCGTCAAGCTGAAGAAAACGTTGCCGGTCATATCTCTATCTCGGCCGTTACTGCTGCCAGCGAGGTTTTAAGCCGCTGTTTATCTGTTTTCTCAACGAAATTTCCCGACATTTTGGTCGATATTAGTTTTACCTCCGGCCGGGAGCAGGTTATTGCCATGAATGCCAACAAATATGATTTTCACTTTGCCCTGGAAGACATGGTTCCTGCCGGTGGCAATTTTGATTATATTATATCCAATGAGGACGACCTATGCCTAGTCCTGCCCAAAGGACATCCCATGGCGGGTCAGCCTCTTGATTTTTCCAAACTGCACAACGAGCGCTTCATTATAGCCTCTGAGACGGACAGTCCTGCCATGTATGAACAAATAATGAATGTTTGCCGAGCACACAATTATAAACCCAAAATTGTTAACCGTTATGATCGTGTAGAGGCGGTTGTATTGTCCGTCGCTGCCGGCCTGGGCATTTCCATTGTTCCCCGGGCGATTTGCAAAGTCTTTTTTTCTGAAAAAGTGGAGATCGTGCCTATTGATGGACCGGACACCAAGCGAGTTTATGTGGTCGCCTGGCATAAACAAATGACCAATACTGCAGCTAAACGTTTCTTAGAAGTTGTTAAGGAGCTACTTACTTAATTAACAGCCTGAAAAAATATGGCCAGAAAAATAAACCCGGCTTTAAAAGGCCGGGTTTCATCTAAGTGCGCCACGCATGGCGATTAACTAGACGGTGAAAGTCCCGAGTACGGCCTTGTAGCGGCAAGTACATAGCCAAGAGCAAGGGTGTCCATCGCGAGGTGGAATCTGAAGGAAGCTGGCAGCAAAGTTCCGACCCGAGGAACACAAACATCATCAGGCGCGAAACGTGGGGTAAGACTGCCAAACAAGTCAAAGCCCGAAAGCTACACGGACACGTCAGCGTAAATGATGCGGGTACATGGAATGAAAGTGAATCGTCTTACCGTGGGAGGCCTCACGGACAGGTGGAAACAGAGTAAGAAACCTGGTTGAAACAAGATTTATCGTGAGGAGTCAGCAGAAGCCATAGTACAGAGGTGTTCTAGACACCGAAGGAAGGGCCGAACCAAAGGAGGTGGGGGTCAATGAAGGTTACTGAAAATGGTAATTTAAAACACAGACAACTTCGCTTCGAAGACTATCTGCAAAGGGTATCTGCGGAACAGAAAGAGTATGCAGAAGTGTGCGCGCCATCTAAGATAACTGAAACCGACAACACCAACACAAACGAGCAGACAGAAGGATTGCTTGAGCAAATCCTGAGTGCCGACAACCTAAATCGAGCCTACAA
>JAAYMU010000218.1 GCA_012521215.1 Peptococcaceae bacterium
GTGGAGGAAGCTATACTGGCTTGGCCAGCTCCGACATTGATAACTTTACAGCCTATAACACGGCTCGAGATTATCTTGTTTCGTCCTATGGAGAACCTGTAAAAGAAACTTTTTTTGATGCCACTGGTAAAATACTGGCAACATTAAGGGAAGTAGAGGAAAGCGGAGGCTGGGCCGAAGCCGAGTGGCAGCCGGCAACGACCAATGGGGAAAGAAGGACAGATATATTTTTGAGATGGGTGCGCGACGGAAATGTGCAAGTTGATTATCAGGCCAAGGAGTCTGTACGCGGCCAGGAAGCTACATCGGATTTTTTGAACAGCTATTGGGGTGACAAAAGAGAACAGGTTTATGCTAACGAAAACGGAGGCTTATGGCAGCTTCAAGTTACAACTGAGTTTGCAGGACATAAAGTACCCGCCTATTTCGTATTCCAGGGAGAAAAAGACCTTTTACAACTTGCCTATTACGATTTGACTGAAGCCGATTTGGGAAAGGGGACAAAATACGAAAAATATAAACTGGCTTGGGAACAAATGGTCGAATTGTATGGCGAACCCTTGCATGAGATCTATACAGCGCCGGATGATACACAGCTTTCATCCCCGGATGGCGCGGAAGACGTTACTGCCACATGGGCAATCTATACTCCCGAGGACGGCTTAAGAGAGGACGGGTTAAGAACTGTAGTCCACCTTTCACTGGGGAGAGCAGGCTTGGGAGTTTCATTTGCCTGCGCTACCCCTCATTTAGTTTATCAAGATGATAACGCCTCCTGAAAGGAAGTTACTATAACTCAATTAATTACTTAAAAGATAAATTTTCCATAGAACTGCGTGAAAAATAAATTTGCAATTTTAATTGATCAAGATATTTTTGATAAATCAGAGCTAATCAAGTAGTAAATGATGTAAAAAATTATAGTATACATAATTATGACTGACCTTTAAAAACGAGATTAATTGGTTTTAGAGTTTTCTATTAATTTCTTCCTGTAAAACTGTAACAAACCCCCTTTCTTTTTCGTTTATTTGTATAGAGAGACAAAGTTTGCGAAGAGAGGAGATGTGTTTATGAAAAAAAGAATATTTTTGCTTATTCTGGCACTTGTTGTTCTATGCGTAACTCCTGTGCAGGCATTTGCGCAGCCCGTTCAATTACTAGAGGGTATTTCGCCTGAATGGGTGGTTATTACTAGATTCTTTAATACATGTAACATGTCAGACAGCGGTAAATTTGAATTTTCTTCAGCACTGAGCGCTCAAAGTCACATCGATAAAGTTGTCATTGAAGCTCGTTTGCAACAGGAGGTTAATGGAAGTTGGAAAACAATTAAAAGCTGGATAAGCACTTCTTCTGGAAATACCGGCTCATTGTATAAAGCTCATTATGTTGCAGGTGGTTATTTCTATCGTCTCGTTGCAACTGGATGTGTATATCATAATAATAAGCTTATTGAGCAAGCTTCTTATACCAGTCCCCTTTACTGGTATTAATTGCGTTCGTATATTTCGTAAAATTATCAATTTCCTCTTCCTTCTCCCTTCCCTATTTACCATATTTCTGAGTAGGTTGTTTTTCAATACAGCCTACTTTTACCTTTTACATTTTTTTCAATATCTCCCTGTCAGTGTCCATTATTAAATCCCCTTGCATTACATCACTATATTTTACGGCTGACGTCACAGAACGAGGCCGTCTAAATTAAACTTCAGACGGCATTATGTTTAATAGAAGTTGGCAAATGGTGTTGTCAAAATAAACTTTCTTTTTCCCATTCAACTTCATTTAAACACCTCTGTAGAAAAATCCCTTGACTCTTAACACAACTTTTTTATAACACGAGTTTTTCTGGAGTACATCTGGCACATAAGGATAGCATTTGAATTAGCCCAGTTTATCACCTTTTTCTACAGGCTGTTCTGGCTCAACCAATACTACACCTTGTTTAGAATAGGTTCCCAATACCAACACCTCTGATATAAAATCTGCAATTTGTTTTGGTGGGAAGTTTACCACTCCTAAAACTTGCTTGCCTATAAGTTCCTCTTTTGTATAGCATTCAGTAATCTGGGCACTTGATTTCTTTATACCAATTTCATCACCAAAATCAATCCATAATTTATAAGCGGGTTTCTTTGCTTTTTCAAAAAACTCCGCGGTAATAATTTCTCCAACTCTGATGTCCAGTTTCATAAAATCTTCAAACGTAGCCATAAATACATTCTCCTTTTAACCTAAACTAATTCAGCCACCAAAACTCCTACCACTGGCCGACTGCAAACATAATAACTTTTTAACTTTTTAGCTTATTTTTTATCAATAAGGCTGACGCTACAGATATTCCAAAAGATATTACTGCAATTATAATAGATAGAATTAGGAAATCATGGACAAAAAACCTAATTCCATCTAATGGCCCTAAAAAGATAATAACAAATGGTATTGCCCAATCAGCCAAGGCTTCTGTCACATTTATGTATGCAGTAAGTACAGAAAAGAAAAAGACTAAAACCCAAAAAGACAAACAGTACTTTAACATTTTGCTGCCCTTGCTTTTAGTACTCATAATTATAACAAAAACCCAAATTGCTAGATATGCCAGGGTCACGATTAAATTCTTCGCGTTTGGGGAACTTCCCCAGGCAAACTTTTCAAAGTTCAAAACAATTCCGCCTATTACAGCGACAATTGATAAAATTACTGTTAATGTTTTGTTTTTCATTCTCTAACGCCTTCCTCATAGAACCAGATTTCCCTTGTGCCTATATTTATCCATTTTATCATAAGGTTAGATTGCCACCTATTTTCCAGAGACTGATTTTGTCATTTCCTGTAGTACTCCAAATAATATCTATCCAATAATCTATAGTCTCTTTATCAGCATACCATACTTCGTGATTTACTCCCTGAGGATCTTTATAATTGAAGACTAAAGCCCGGCTCTCTTCATCCCGGATAGGAGACTGATCATAAAGGACTAACAATTCTGCTGCCTCTCTTTCTGTCAGAGAGCTTACCACACCATTCTCTTGAAAATCATACCCCCCGGTAGCAAGGGCAAAATTAACTCTCCCTGGCAAAGCTTCAGTCTTTCTAATTAACTCCTCTATAAACTTTTTATTAGCCTTTGGGCCGGGAACATTCCCATAGCCATGTAAGTTATAACACATCATCACATACTCTGGCCCTGGCGGTAAGTCTATTCTGTCTAAGGGTGCATTGGGTTCTAATATTACTCTTAACAAAATATTATTATTTTTGGCGCGAGTATACAGTTCATCAATAAATTCAATAAAAAGTTCCCAAAGCTCAAAATCCTTATTTATGGCTTCATAATCTATCTCAATCCCTTGAAACCCTTCCTTGGAAGCCAAATATACTATTTCCTCGATATGTTTTTCCCTGGATTCCTTGGTTTCCAATAGACTATATAACAAATCCATATCCTTTAAAGAGGATTGATTGCCTTCCAGAAGCAAATCGTTAACAAAGGTTAAATAATGCTTGTATTCCTCAGGACCATAAAGGGTTCTTAATTTCTTAAAACTCTCATATATTTGTTCGGGAATAAAAACCCTCTTATTTTGATCGAAATAAGCTGCAAAATAACAAATTTGATCAAGATTTTGTTTTATCTTCCCTATTTCATATTCTAAATCTTCAGTATCCCAGTAAGTTGTCCATACGGAATAATTAATATTATCAATCCTTTTTTCATTTTTTTCCCCATGCTCTTCCTGACTGCCGGCAATATCCTTAAAACACATGTCTTTTTGATGGGAACAGGAAGTCAATATCAGTATCAGTATCAGCGCCAGGGCCAGAACAAGGATTGATAATACTTTTTTCAACATTATTCTCCTCTTCATGATTTTCCTTGGGAAAGAAATTCATTGTTTTGCTCTGGAAATGCCTAGGGGCAACAAGTTGCTAGAGGTTTTTAATAAACCAATTCAGGATTTTATTCCATCGCTGGATAGCTTTTTCTTTGATTAGCTCGCTTCCTTGTAATTTGTTTCTATACAAAATTTCTTTCCCATTGCCTATTTCCGAAATAACCAAATCTTCAAAAACCCCGTCATAAACATCATCGGCAAGATTTCTTTGGCTATAGCCATATTCACTCCAGGCGGCCTCTAAATAAATGTAGCCAGCATCTTTCCTGGAAACGGGTAAATCCCGAACCGCTTCTTTATTGTCTATATTCACTGATAATGTATTATTTTGCAAACATATATCCACTTTCCTTTTTCCCGGTTCGTTGATTGGTATGTTAAGAGCCAGAGCAAATAATTCCTCACCTGACTCTTCTATATATAAATAATTGTTTTTGACTTTTACAGCTATATATTCAATTAATTCTTCATCCGCTCTCAAATAAATTGTTTGAGTCCCCAATATATTCCTGATCAAAGTGGTATGCAGGTTATAATCCTGATAGCCTTTGCTCTTATTCAAGCGTATCAAACCCCTTCCTTTCAGTTCGGAAGTGATAATAAGCGCCGACTTTCTAAATTCAGCCGCTCCGTTAAGGGTATCCCAATCTTTTTTTATGTTGGCATCTCCGTCCATAAATACTATTTTTTCATTGGTATCCCCTTTTATTCTCATCAGTAAATGATTGGCATACCAAAAGGGCTGAGCTTGCAGCCTGGTTAAATTATAAATATCCGTACTTTTATCGTTTAAGGCAAAGCCTTCTCGATTAAAATTCATGGTAAAATATTTTTTTATCAATTCTTCATTAACAAGACTTACATTTTTATTGGTTCCATATTGACCTGTGTTGGAATGCTTGAGGACATATAGCTTCGGCATTTCTTTCAGTTTCTGTTTATAGCTTTCCTCCATTAATACATAGTCCTCCTGGAGGCGGCTTTTCATCTGGTCATAGCTCTCTTTGGGGATTTTATTTTCATCCCGGATAAAATCCATTAAATAATGATCATAATCCCGATCTA
>JAAYMU010000030.1 GCA_012521215.1 Peptococcaceae bacterium
AAAGCGGACAAAATACGAAAAATATAAGCTAGCTTGGGAACAAATGGTCGAATTGTATGGCGAACCCTTGCATGAGATCTATACAGCGCCGGATGGTACACAGCTTTCATCCCTGGATGGCGCAGAAGAGGCTACTGCCGCCTGGTCAATCTATACTCCCGAGGACGGCTTAAGAGAGGACGGGCTAAGAACTGTAGTCTACGTTTCACTGGGGAGAGGAGGCTTGAGAGTTTCATTTGGCTGCGCTGCACCTCATTTAGTTCATCAAGACGATAATAACGCTCCTTAATGCAAGTTATCTTATAATTTAATTGATTATTAAAGGATAATTTCCCCATAGAAATGTTATTGTTGTTTTACAATTGTGGGTGAGAATTTCTATACAAAATTCTAGCCAGTAATTGAAAGGAATATATCTAAGATGAAGATAAAAGCAGCTTATTTGTTTCTTGGGATATTCTTTTTAGTAATAACTGTGCTCTTAAGCACAATATCTATTAAATATGATTAACTTTTAAAAAATCATTAAATATTAATTGATTTTAAAATTTATATTACTTTCCAGTAAACAATATGCACCTGAAAAAAAAAGCTATCCCTAGAGCTTATCAGTCAAGATAAACTCAGGGTAGCTTTTGAAATCTTGCTTAATCCGATTTTTTTATTCTTTGTCCAATGGGATGTCTCCCAGATTAATATCAACTGCCGTGTTTAAATCGTGGAAGTATTTACGGACAAAGCCTTTGGCTTCAAGAATTAAGTTGTATTTGCCGACAGCCAGATCCTTAAACCAAAAATCTCCGTAGGCATCCGTATAAGTCTCCAGCACCTTACCCCCTGAAGTAAGAAGGCAGCGGCAGCCTATAATAACCTCCTTGGCGATCGGGTCATAGACCGTACCGGCAATGAACTTGCCGGGGATATTGCGGTAATAAACCCGGGGTTTTTGACCTGTATCCGGTTTCATAACCACAGCTCCAGGTATGAGATCCTGCATCTCGTCCTCCTCGCCGAATTTGAAAGCGTCCGTCGGGCATGCTTCCACACAGCGGGGAAGTTTATATCCATTATCCAACAAATGGGCACAGCCGGTACATTTCTGAGCAATAGCTAATTCTTCGTTAAAATAAATGGCATTATAGGGACAGGCTTTCAGACAATCTCGGCAGCCATTGCACTTTTCCGGATGGATCAGAATAAACCCGTCTTCCCGGCGAGAAATAGCTTCTTGTGGACAGCTTTCCAAGCAGGAAGCTTTTTCGCAGTGATTACACAGCTTAGGGATATAATGAATTTTTACTTTGGGGATGGTTCCACAGACATTCTCCTGTAGCTTAAGCCAGAACTGGCCAACCTCGGGCTGCGGCTTGGCGTAAGGTGTCCAATCATTACCCACATGTTCGTCTTTACAGGCCAACTGGCAGTTATAACAACCACTACACCGGGCAACATCGATTACAAATACTTTTGCCATTCTTTTTTACCTCCTCGATTTGAATGCAAACCCTTCATCTCTTTCTAAGCAGTACAGTTATTTTTCAATTAGCCAGCTTTCCAGACATACGCCGGTAGCGCTGTCTATCTTACGATTAAAAGCTTCAGGAAATTTTGCTTTCCACTCGGCCATTTCCTCATCGGTAACTTTTTGCACTTCGACCAGGAAGCCGGAAACAACCATGCCGGTAACGTTCTTGGATGTAATCGCCGCAGGGGTAATCAGATTGATAGCCCCGCCGCGGTCAATTCCATTGGGATCGATCGGGTCAAAACGCGCACCGTGATCCATATAGGCTACTCCGGGGATAACACGCTCCGTGACATAAGCTGCCCCAAGGACAATTCCCCGTTCATTGAAAACTTTCACAATATCCCCATGCTTGATGCCTCGTGCTTCAGCCTCCGAGGTATGCAACCAGACCGGCTCATACTGGTATCCGTCTTTAGCGCGAATTTTCATGGTCTCGATCTCTCGGGTCCAGGTAATATCGTCACATTGGGCATGCATCCGCCAGCGAGGGTGATTGGAAACGCAAAGCAGTGGATATTTTTTTGCCCGTTCGCTGGAAATGCTCTCATCATGAGAAGCACCTTTTTCAATCCATTTGGGGTAGGGCGGGCGTTCTTCATCGTCCGGGAAGAATTCTTGAAGAGCGGTGGAAGTAAACTCCAACTTGCCGGTCGGCGTCTTTAAGGGGTTGTTTTCGGGATCCTCATAGAACTCTCTGAGCCCGGGCTTAACATGTTTGACATCCGGATCGGGCGGTAGAATCACCATATTATCTTTCCTAAATTCCTCATAAGGCAGATAATCCTTTAATCCGGAAGCATCATAAAACATTTCTACCAACTTTTCTGTCGAGACATTGCCGGTATACCGATCATAATATTCCTTACCCAGTTTAGCTGCAACCCTGGCTACAGCCTCAAAATCAGTAACAGATTCGCCGACGGGCGGGCAAGCGGGGTGTTCGCGATAAACCGCCTCATAAGTGCCTCCGGTCGCTTCTTCTTGCAGATCATCCTGCTCATACTTAGTGGTTATAGGCAGAATTATATCGGCAAGAATACAGTCGTTCTCCAGCCATTGGTGCTGGGCCACAACGCACTCGATAGCCTCGCTTTGCAGGGCTTTTACATAACGATAACCATCGTTCCAGCAAGTAGTCATGCAGGGCGAATCCGTCCAAATCATATGAATAGTGGAACAGCCGTCTTCAGGGAACTTGTGCAAATGAAACTGCTCTTCCCGTGGGCCGATAAATTTATCTAGGCCGTACCAAGTAGCACTGCCGTTTAAAATGGCATCGTGCACCATGCATTTCGGAATAGATTGTTGCGGAGCAACTTCCATAGGCTTTAAAAGTTCCTTAAGTTCCGGGCTTTGATCCAATAATTCTTCAGGATGAGCAAAGAAACCGGCATAATCAGTTTTAGGCGGGCGGACCGCTTCCGCGAAGACTGCAATGTCCGGCCGTAGTTTGCTTTGATAGGGCAGCGGGTAATACGGGGTATGGATATGCCACTCTATCATTTTTGCCTGGTGAACACCCGGTTTCCCAAGACCCTGCATTCCTAAGAGGATAGCCTCCAGCCTGGCGGGCTCGGTAGCATATGGTCCGCGGATCCCCGGGCCGCCATTGCCGTGAATAATGCTGGTAACTTTGTTCGCCCAGTCACGAGCTAAGGCTTTAATAGTCCATTCCGGGACACCGCACTTTTCCGAAGCCCATGCCGGTGTTTTAGGAATACCGTCCTCGGCTTTACCGAGTACATAATCAAAGAAGGGCTCATAGCCAACAGCATGAGTCTCCACATATTCTTTATCATAAGTACCCTCAGTCAGCCATACATAGGCAATGGCCAAGTGCAAAGCCGCATCGGTGTTAGGCAGGATCGGAATCCATTTATCAGCATGAACAGCGGCACCATAGTTCAGATCCGGGCAAATGTATACAGATTTGATACCCACCTCTGTAATAAAATAGCAAAGCCGGCTGGACATCATTCCTTGGATGGGCAAGGGTGTAGATTCAGGATCACAGCCCCAGAATAAAAGCAACTCGGAATGTTCCAAAATATCAGGATATAGGTTTGCGGAGGGCTGCATCTGGCCGACAGGCTCGCAACCCCAAACATTCTTGGCTCCCCAGTGCCACCCTTCCCAGCTGTCATTATTGCGAATCTGGATGGTATAGCCGCCGAGTAGCGAGAGTAGTCGATTAGCACAGCCGTGGGCGGGATAAATATGTTTCCCTTCAGCGTGCATATCCGCTTCCGAAAGTACGGCTTCCATGCCGTAAGTTTCTTTGATACGGAGTAACTCATCAGCGATTATTTGGGCGGCCTCATCCCAAGAGATACGGACATAACCTGACTTACCCCGGTTTTGAGGGTTGCGCTCACCCTTGGGATCCCAGTCCACACGCTTTAGCGGGTACATAACGCGGTTCTTAGAGTAAACGCGCTTTTTGTAAGCCTGCCCGACAAAAGACAAAACAGAACGATTCGGTGGGCTAAAAGTCTTGCCTCTGGCATCAATTTTCCAAGGCTCAATGTCTTTAAAGCCTGGCCAGTCCTCAAAATGGTAAGGTCTGATACGAGTTATTTTGCCTTCGCTGGAGTCAACCACCGAGATAGGTCCTCCTGCCTGGCCAATAAGGCTTGTACCTTTGAAGGTCTTAAATTCGTCCTTTAGATCAATCCGTTTGCTTTCCATGTCTCTCCAACCCCCTCTGTGCTCTCATTGATGTACTTGCAGGTCTGCATATAATAGCCGTGCCTATCATGAATACAGGCATCCGGCACAATCCCTAAAGTGGGGTAATAATTTATATTTAAAAATTAACATACTTCTGTTTCATAGTCATTATAAAAACTTTAAAAAAAAGGGCCTATTTATTTAATTAAATGACAATAAGCATATTCTAAAGCATATTCTAGTTGCAGCGCAGAAAGACAAAAACCTGAAAGATTATTATGATGGTATCTTTCAGGCTTTTTTCCTCTTTATCCAGGTTCTATTTGTCTAATTTGACATAGATTAAAACGCTTTTTTAAAAAAAATATTACGCAAACTTTACTTCGTTCCAAATAGACGGTCACCGGCATCTCCCAACCCCGGAACTATATAGGCCTGTTCATTTAATCTCTCATCTTTAGCGGCCACAAAGATATCGACATCGGGATGGTTATCATGGACCTTCTTTATGCCTTCAGGGGCGGCGATTAAACACATCAATTTAATTTTTTTACCGCCACGGTTTTTAATAAAGCTGATTGCTGCTGCAGCTGAACCGCCGGTGGCCAGCATGGGATCAATAACAATAATGTCCCTTTCTTGGAGGTCATAAGGCATTTTACAGTAATACTCCACTGGTTTAAGGGTTTCAGGATCTCTATAAAGCCCGATATGTCCTACTTTAGCAGCAGGGATGAGTTTAAGCATGCCGTCCACCATTCCCAGGCCCGCCCTTAAAATTGGTACCAGGGCTACTTTTCGTCCGGCTATGCGTTTCGCCTTGGATATCCCAATGGGAGTCCGAACCTCAACTTCCTCCAGAGGAAAATCCCTCGTGACCTCGTAGGCCATTAACATTGCTACTTCTTCCACTAACTCCCGAAACTCTTTAGAATTTGTATTTTCATCCCGAATAAGCGATAGTTTATGTTGAATAAGAGGATGGTCCAATACATAAACGTTACCCATAAGTTTTTTCAACTCCCTGTATTTACTGCCTGTTGGCATGATTATCTTCTAAATTTTATTTCCGTACAGGGGAAACCTGGCGCAGAGATCGGCTACAATTGCCTCCGCCTTGGCCAACTGCTCCCGGTTTTCGCCGGCTGTTAGAGCTAAATTAATTGCTTCGGTTATTTGTTCCATCTCCGACTCTTTCATGCCGCGGGTGGTTACCGCAGGAGTTCCTATACGAATGCCGCTGGTCACAAAAGGACTTTCAGGATCAAAAGGAATCGTATTTTTATTAACAGTAATCCCAACATCATCAAGAATTTTCTCCGCTTCTTTACCGGTTAACCCTTTGCTGCGCATATCTAAGAGCAGCAAATGATTATCGGTTCCTCCGGATACAAGTCTAAAATCTCTGGCTAAAAAACCACGAGCTAAAGCTTTAGCATTATCAAGTATTTGTTGCTGATAAGCTTTAAACTCAGGCTTTAATGCCTCACCGAAAGCAACTGCTTTGGCAGCGATAACATGCATCAGCGGCCCTCCTTGGATACCCGGGAAAACTGCTTTATCTATTTTTTTAGCAAATTCCTCTTTGCAAAGAATAAGCCCTCCGCGTGGCCCTCTCAAGGTTTTATGGGTTGTGGTAGTAACAAAATGAGCATGAGGTACCGGACTGGGGTGAAGGCCGGCAGCTACAAGCCCTGCTATATGCGCCATGTCAACCATAAAATATGCCCCGACCTCATCGGCAATTTCCCTAATCAACTGAAAATCAATAATTCGAGGATATGCACTGGCCCCGGCAACAATCATTTTCGGCTTATGTTGGTGAGCGGAGCTTCTTAACTGTTCATAATCAAGGTATTCGGTATCTTTATCCACACTATATTCCACAAAATTATAATACATACCGGATATATTTACGGGGCTGCCATGAGTCAAATGGCCGCCATGCGAAAGATTCATCCCCATTACGGTATCGCCCGGTTTTAGCATGGCAAAGTAGACCGCCGTATTGGCCTGAGCGCCGGAGTGTGGTTGGACATTGACATGCTCGGCCCCAAAGATTTTCTTAACTCTATCCCGGGCAATGTTTTCAACGATATCAACATATTCGCATCCGCCATAATACCTTTTGCCGGGGTATCCCTCAGCATATTTATTGGTCAAAACAGAACCCTGGGCAGCCATTACCGCTCTGCTGACAAAGTTTTCCGAGGCAATAAGTTCAATTTTATTTTCCTGTCTGCTTTCCTCCAGCTTTATCGCTTTAGCAACTTCCGGATCTTGACTAGCTATGTATTTTTCTATGGTATCCATCACTACACTCCTTAAAAGAATTATTTACTGCTAGGATATGCTGCCCTTGGGCCTCCGACATATTTGGGTCTCGTTTTGGCCAGTGTCAAATGGGCATATCCAAGGTAATTAACATCTATTCTAACCGGGACAACCACAGGCCTAAGATGCATACCGATAAATGTATCCCCTATATCCAACCCGGCATGGGCTTGTACACGCTCGACAGCTACTGGGGTAGTGAACTTTTCCCAGGCCGCTGTGGCCATAGCTCCGCCGGCCTTAAGGGTGGGTATAACCACTACGGGCTCCAAATTAAATTTCAAGACAGTTTCCTGCTCAACAATCAAAACTCTGTTTAAATGCTCACAGCACTGAAAGGCAAGACAAATACCAAGTTCATTTGCCCAGGTAAGAAGCGGTTCAATGAGCACCCCCGCTATTTCTGCGCTGCCAGCTTTGCCAATTTTCTGGCCTGCAATTTCACTGGTACTACAGCCTATCACAACCATTTGTCCGGATTGAAGAGCAGCCGCTTGAGCAAATTGGTCAAGTATGCTAGCCCATTGATCTTTAATCCCGGCTAATATAAGTTCCCCTTCTTCCGATAATTTTGTTTGTTCAGTCTGGTTTGTCCGTTCTATCATTCCTTTCCCCTCTTTAGAATTATTCATAGTATATTTATTATGTTTCATATGTAGTTTTCTTAATTCACTGCTGGTTTTATTTTACTCATCATGTTTTTATCATTTCTCTGTTATTTTTCATATTCGGAAATAAGATTTACCCTGCGGGCATGTCTTTCACCGCCAAAGGAAGCTTGCAAAAAAGCATCAACTATTTCCAAGGCCAAACCTTCACCAACTACCCTTGCTCCAAGGGCAAGTATGTTAGCATCGTTATGTTCTCTAGCCATTCTGGCCATGTAACCATTGGTACAGACCGCGGCCCGAATCCCGCGTACTTTATTGGCAGCTATAGAAATCCCTAACCCGGTACCACACACCACAATACCCAAATCGGCCTCTTTTTTAATAATCGCTTCTCCAACATAAAACCCATACACAGGATAATCTACTGATTGAACGGAATCAGTCCCGTAATCTTTAACTTCATAGTTGTTTTCCAAAAGGTACTTTTTAATAGTCTCTTTAAGTTCAAATCCTCCATGGTCAGCCCCTAAAGCGATTATCATCTAACTACCCCCCCTGCCAGTTAATTTTTTTGCAGCAGCTTTAATCATTTGCTCCAGTTCTTGGGCACAAGAGCAATAGACCTCAAGCGGTCCACCGATTGGATCTGACACTTCTTTACCAGACCCAACCCAAACTCCTAAAGTATAAATTTTCTCTTTATACTCGGGATAGGCTTGTTTTAGATTTTGGGCCTGGGCAACAGTCATGGTAAATACATAATCAGCGTCAGCCAGCATATCTTTTGTCAACTTATTTGCCCGGTGAGAACTAATATCTATTCCTTGTTTTTTAAGGGCCTGAACGGCTTGCTCACTTACCCACTGCCCATCCCAAGCATGAATTCCCGCTGAACAAATCTGGAACCCAGGAGGAAAGTGTTTACGAGCCAACCCCATAGCCATGGGGCTGCGACAAGTATTACCGGTACAAACAAACAAAAGTTTCATAGCTAATTATAACCTCTTTCATTTGGTCAAGTAAAATATTTTCTAGCGATAATGCTTTTCTTAATTATAAGACAATTATTTATAAAACAATATTTATAAGACTATTGGCTAAGCTATTTAGGGAACAATGCTTAGTCCCGTTTTTATACCGATAATTATAAGAATAATTCCCCCGATAATTTCGGCTTTAGTGCTTAGAATGGTTCCCATTCTACGCCCTAAAAAAATCCCCGCAGCAGTCATAGAGCCGGCCATAAATCCCATGACAAGGGTAGTAGGAAAAATTTCGCTGACAAAGGTGCCCAGGGAAAATCCCACACTAAGAGCATCTATACTAACACTTCCGGCAATGAGATAAAGACCAAAACCCTCTAGATTGGGAAGGACTGATTCTTGTTTGCAGTCTCTGTTGCTCCGGGCATTTAAAAGCATTTTTAAGCCTAAGTAAAGCAGGATAACCGTACCGATCCCGGTAACAAGGTTTCCGAATATTGTCCCTAATTCCCTGCCCGTCCATAAACCTATAAGGGGCATAAAAACATGAAATAGGGCGATTGTCAAAATCAGATGGGCAGCTTTTCTTTTTCTTATTCCCAGCAGCCCGAATGCCAACGAACAAGAAAAGGCATCCATTCCTAATGCTACCGAAACCGCCAACACCCAGGCCAGCTCCAAAATCCTTTCCCCCAATCGAGTTAAAATATTCGCGTATTCCCATTTTATGCTAAATCCTATCCTTTTTATACCCGGCCGCTTTTTTTAAACGGTTCATAAAAGCCCGTCCTATTCCTTTTTCCTCCAAAGTTTCGGCTAGAATAATGTCAATTTTATGCTGATCACAGAGTCTTAGTCCTTTAAATAAACGACTGGCGGCTTCAGCCATACTCTTCCTAGAGCCAAGAAGAAAAACCAGATCCGCTTTCGCTATCGCGGGTTCGCCGAACTCCCCGACCACTTCCTTTAAGGCCACGGCTGTTTCCTTAAAACACAACAGAGCCATTCTCTGGCTTGGTTTTTTGTTGTTAAGCCTGGCCACAAATTGGGCTATTCTTTGCTCCCTCTGGCCTGATATTAACACAATTTCTCCCTGAGGGGCATAATGCCTGTACTTCATACCCGGTGCTTTGGGTTGGCGCGAATTAGAAATCAGAAAACCGCTTTCCACCGCAGGGTCAAGCTCCACTTTCCCCAACACCGCTGCCAGCTGTTCCCAGGTTACACCTCCGGGCCTAAGAATAAGCGGGGGTTTCCCTGATAGGTCAAGAACGGTAGATTCTAAACCGACTTGACATTTTCCGCCATCGATCAGAAGAGGAATTTTACCGCAAAAGTCTTGCCAGACATGTTCCCCTTCCGTAGGACTGGGCTTACCGGAAATATTGGCGCTCGGAGCAGCGATCGGACATTCCGCTTTGGCAATTAATCCCAGGGCCAAGGGGTGAGAAGGCATTCTTACAGCCACCGTATCCAAGCCCCCAC
Organism: Peptococcaceae bacterium; assembly: GCA_012521215.1. Classification (GTDB taxonomy): domain Bacteria; phylum Bacillota; class Desulfitobacteriia; order Desulfitobacteriales; family Syntrophobotulaceae; genus JAAYMU01. The sequence goes on from JAAYMU010000030.1 coordinate 9,612, forward strand.
TGATAATATCGGGTATACAATCCGCTTTGGGCAGCACAATCGTTAAAGGGCCCGGCCAAAACTGCCGGGCACAAACTTCAGCTTCCGGCGGCCAATTTTTTACTAGCTTTTTAGCCTCTGACACCGAAGCGACATGGACAATGAGTGGGTTATCTGCAGGCCGCCCCTTGATCTTAAAAATTTTCGCACAGGCCGAACTGTCCAAGGCATTGGCTCCCAGCCCGTACACTGTCTCGGTCGGAAAAGCGACAACTTCTCCTTGTTGAATTAGCTTAGCCGCTTCTCTTAAAGCCTGCTCCTTACTTGCCAGGTCATCGATGAACAATCTTTTTGTTTCCATTCTATCTCTATTCCTTTGCTACCAACACTATTCTATCCAAGCCTGCATAATCGCGGAAAATAACAGTCTTAAAACCCTTATCCGTAAAAAATGTTACTACTTGCTTGCCCTGGGTGCAACCTATTTCTACCCAAATCAAACCCTCATTACCAAGAAACCGACTGGCCTGAGCCGCTATTTTCCTGTAAAAGTCCAGGCCGTCTTCCCCGGCCAACAAGGCTAGCGGCGGCTCATGTTTGACTTCGGGGGAGCACTCTACATATTCCCTTTGGGAAACGTATGGCGGGTTGGAGACTATAATATCAAATTTTTCATCGTTTAAAGGCTCAAATAAATCTCCCTGCCGAAAGTCTATTGGAGTTTGCAAATTAGCCGCATTATATTTTGCTACTTCCAGCGCGGCCTTAGAAATATCAACAGCTGTTACCTTAGCCTCCGGCCAATAATAAGCTATTGATATCGCCAAAGCACCGCTGCCGGTACAAAGATCCAATACCCTAGGGCTTTTATATTTCTTATTATAGCCCGAATGACTTTTTGTTTCCCTTAAGGCCAGAATTTTTTCCGCAAGGATTTCTGTTTCCGGCCGGGGAATAAGCACTCGCTCATCGACATAAAACTCCAGTCCCATAAACTCCCGTTTGTTCACTACATAAGCCAAAGGTTCCCTCTTGCCCCTTCGTTGCAAAAGCTTAACATACCGCTCTTGATCCTGATTGGAAACCTTAAGGTTACGTCTTAGGTATAGTTTATCCCTTGATATTCCCAGGGTATGAGCAAGCAGAATATCTGCTTCCGCCCTGGGCTGGACAACACCGCGGGCTTGGAGATATTCTGCGCCTCTGAGTAACATTTCAAGTACTGACAAATCTATTTGTCTCTGCAACATTTGGGCTCAATCCTTAGACAGAAGCTTTCAGTCTCTCGGCCTGGTGGGTAGCAATCAAAGCTTGAATAATTTCGTCAAGATCCCCAAGTAAAACGCTCTCTAATCGATGAACGGTTAAACCTATACGGTGATCCGTAACTCTTCCCTGGGGAAAATTATAAGTACGAATCCGTTCACTTCTGTCTCCTGTCCCCACCTGACTCTTGCGTTCTTGGGCTATTTCCCCCATAGCTTCTTCCTGGGCTTTTTCTAACAACCTCGCTCTTAGTACTTTAAGCGCTTTATCCTTATTCTTGTGCTGAGATTTTTCATCTTGACAGGAAACTACAATGCCGGTAGGCAGATGGGTAATTCTAACAGCGGATTGAGTTGTATTAACCGATTGTCCTCCGGGACCACTGGAACAGAAAATATCTATTCTGAGATCATTGGGGTTAATTTCAACATCCACTTCTTCAGCCTCGGGTAAGACCGCTACCGTAGCCGTTGAGGTATGAATTCGTCCCCCGGACTCCGTTGTTGGTATGCGCTGAACCCTGTGAACACCACTCTCAAATTTTAATTTACTGTAGGCCCCTTTACCTTCAATAATAAATATTATTTCCTTAAAACCGCCAATATCAGTATAACTGGCACTAAGCAATTCCGTTTTCCAATTCTGGCTCTCAGCATACTTGGTATACATTCTGTACAGATCCCCGGCAAAAAGAGCAGCTTCGTCTCCTCCTGCCCCGGCACGTATTTCTAAAATAACATTTTTTTCGTCATTGGGGTCTTTAGGCAAAAGCAAAATTTTTAACTCACTTTCAAGTTTTTCGGCTTTTGCCTTCAGTTCCTGCTCCTCAAGTTCTACCAAATCCTTCATATCCGGATCAAGCTCTTCACTTAACATGGATCTTGTATCTTCAAGTTGCTTGATAATATCCTTATACTCCCGATAAGCACTGACTAAGTCAGAAATTGCAGCCTGACTCTTGACGTGTTTCTGATATTCGGACTGGTTGGCAATAACTTGCGGGTCAGAAAGAAGTTCCGATAGCTTATTATATTTTTGTTCCAGTTCTTCAAGTTTCTTAAACATGGGTGATCTCTCCTGCACTAGAGTTTAAACAAGGAATCAGGTTAAACAAGAAATTAGATTTAATATCGAAAAAGCAGAGCTTCTGCTCTGCTCTTTTAATGGCAACGACTGGGAACTGTTGTTTATTGCAAACCGTATTTCTTTTTAAAACGATCTACACGTCCACCAGCATCAACATATCTCTGAACTCCTGTGTAGAAAGGGTGACACTTGGAGCATATTTCGACTTTTATGTCCTTTTTAGTGCTGCCGGTTTCAATAACGTTGCCGCAGGCACAGGTAATTGTAGTCTGCTGGTATTGGGGATGTATCTTTTCTTTCACTATCAGTCACCTACCTTCTGAGTCAGAGTCACAAATGAAATAACGTAAAACAATCGACCTTGATATTTTAGCACAAGTAAAGTAGGGAGGTCAAGGGCCCTAAATCCTACGATAGCGTCAAGATACTATGGGTTTTAAAAATAAAAGTAATCTCCTGTTTACCTGCTACTTTAAGCATCCCTCACTGACTTAAGGAACTGGGAAGCCCAAGTCCTTTTGCCAATATTCAAAATGGT
>JAAYMU010000219.1 GCA_012521215.1 Peptococcaceae bacterium
CATACAACCACTCCATTTCTGGTTGAAAAAGTTTGCATACTTTTTCAACTTTCACAACCTTACTCATTGTGATTGTACTATCTTCAAAGTTGCAATCCTATGTGACAGTGTCTTTGACGCTTACGTAATTTTAGCCATAAACCTTAAAAGAGTTAATAGGACATATACTAACTGTTATTTTTTTCTTACTTACTATGTGTCCAGATTATCATATCATAATCTGTAGCATATCTGATTCTTTGTATATCCAGTTCTAATTCCTCTCCAGTTCCCTCAAATCTCATGGTTCTGGTGTAATAAATTTTAGCACTTCCTTGATCTTCTATGATTTTTTCCGTTTCTCCCGGAATGGTTTCTTGGAGCTTTTTTCTTTCCCCGTCGATATTTAGATAGACCTTACTTAAGATTACATTCTCTTCGGTAGTAAATGTGATATAAGTGTTACCGTCAGATTCATACACATTTTCAATCCTTATCTGCTGATCTAAGATTTTAAAGTTGTTCGGTTTACCTTTTTTGAGCTTAATTAACTCATTGGTATCGTGATCTCCTCCAAAGGAGGTAAGCTTTAATTGTAACTCCTTTACATCTTTGGGAAGCGTATCATAAGTGATATCAAAATGAATACCTTTCATATCCGTAGACATTCCGCTTCCTTGCCAGTCTATTTCTTTACCGTCCGCAATTAAGGAAATCTCCAGTTTTTCCGGTCTGAATCTGTCCTTTTTAATATAGTCTAAACCGAGTTCTACGGTATCTTGGATCTGCCCTTTTAAGACTGTTGTTATGGGGGAAATTGTTAAGGATTGTAATTTGATGCTTCTTTGGTCTAAATCTATTTTTTTATTAATTGGGATCTTCAAGCTTTTTCCTACGGCCTGATTTCTATTTAGTTTAAATTTAATGATGGCACTTTCCCCGGTTTGCTTCAGCTCTGCTTTAAAATTAAGGGTCCTTTCGTAAAACCTCGGTGTCTGGTGGGTCGAAACTACCCATTTCATCTCGGTCAGATCCTCATTGGCTTGGCCCTGCCCCCCAAAGGTAAAGATCCTATCTCCGGCGCCGGTCAAACTAACATGTAGGTCCGAGTCAACATCCATTACATTCCCTTGCGGAGAGTGAATGGTATAAAAGACCACCATATTATTATCATCCAGCATTATTCCATCCAAGGTGATTTTTACTCCGTTTTTGAAGGTATGTGATTGGTTAAGGAGCTGGCCCTTCCCCATCTCATTTAATTCCTGTAAGGTTCCGGTCATTACATTTTCAAATCCTATTAATTGCTTGCCATAGTAAGCCAGGGTGTCCATATTATAGCTTAATATTAATAAGAAAAATACTACAATAACAGATGCCACCTTTAGTTTGAATTTACTTTTCTTCTTGTGAATATTTCCAAGGGCGCTTCTTAACCTCTCCTCTAGATCATTAGGAACAGCTAAGTTATCCACTCTTTTCTTTTCCCGACCTAATAGCTCGTCAATATTGGCCATCTATATCACCTCCGAAGGATTCCTTTAGCTGTTTCATTCCCTTATTTAATCTGGATTTTACGGTTCCAAGGGGTATTTTAAGAAGTTCGGCTATTGCTTCATATTCCATATCCAAAAAATATCTGAGCCTTATAACCTCCTGGTGGATATCGCTTAAGCCGGATAGATGTTTTTCCAAAACAAGCCTTTCTTCTGACTCCGCATAAACTCCATCAACGCTCTCTGCCGTCGCTTGATCGAGAAAAACGGTTTTATTTTTGTGGCGCAATTTTTTCTTACAACAATTAACCAATATCGTCTTGCTCCAGCTATAAAAGGATTCTTCTTTTCTCAGGCCAGAAATATTTCTGTACAAAATAATAATCATATCCTGAAGTACATCCAGGGCATCCTCTTCATTCTTCATATATACATAGGCTAATTTATAATAATCTGCCTGTTGGGCCATTATTAGCTGTAGTAAAGCATCCTTATCACCTTTTCTGGCCTTTTTAATTAGCGGTTTAAATTCCAACCACTCTCACCCCTATCTATATGTAAGAGTATTATAAACCACAAAAAGTTCATTATAAAAAAAGAATATCCGCGAATATTTTTTCTTTGCTTAACTTAGACGCTGCTTGACAAGTAAAGCAAAATTTGATAGCATACATTCAAAAATCCATGCTAAAAGCCATGATGGGGAAAAACACTTTGCTCGATGTGCTCCAGAGAGCTGTTGGGTGCTGCGAAACAGTGCACAGGCAAGGATGGACTCCCCCCGGAGCTGTCAGCTGAAGCTTTTGAGATCGAGTACTCAAAGTGGGTAAGCGTGAACGGGTTTCTCGCCGTTATGTAGAGAAGGCACTAGGCTTAAACCAGTGCCGCAGAGTGGGTATGTTTACATACCAATCAGGGTGGTAACACGGAAGTGTAATGCTTTCGTCTCTAACAGAAATGCTAGAGGCGAAAGCTTTTTTAATATCTGTATTCAAAGGAGGAGGATTTAAATGAAACTTGCCTTTTCAACCCTGGGTTGTCCCGATTTTAGTTGGCCTGAAATCTATTCCATGGCTAAAGACTTTGGCTTTGATGGTATTGAAATTAGGGGCCTAGGCCAAGATATTATTGCTGTCAAAGCTCAGCCCTTTACCGAATCTGAGCTCCCTCAAACCGTAAAGAAACTTGCTGAACTGCGTTTGAGTATTCCTTGCCTTTCTTCTGGTTGTTGTCTTAAATTCGCGGATAAAGCCGAAGAAAATCACGCCGAGATTGTGCAGTATATTGAGCTGGCTTCCAAGCTGGGCACACCTTATATTCGTGTCCTGGGAGACCTTGAACCTCATCCTACCGGTGAGGTAGATGATAACATTGTGCTTGACGCCTTGCGATGTTTGATTCCAATTGCAGAAGAAAAAGGAGTTACCCTTTTGGTAGAAACCAACGGAGTGTATGCCGATACTGCCAGATTAGCTAAACTTTTAGAAGATTTAGCCAGTGACAATGTAGCAGCTCTTTGGGATATGCATCATCCTTACCGTTTTGCCGAAGAAAAACCGGCAACCACTGTTAAGAACCTCGGCGCTTTTATAAAATACGTGCATATCAAGGATTCCGTTGTCGAAAATGGTACTATCCGCTATCGCATGCTGGGCGAAGGGGATTTACCGATTGATGAGATGATGCTTGCTTTACGCTCCATAAACTATGATGGATATGTTTCTCTGGAATGGGTTAAACGCTGGGCTGCCGATTTGGAATCTGCCGGAGTGGTATTTCCTAATTTTGCTGACTATATGTCCCGTTATTTAGGAAAAACGGCTCTTAAGGGACATTTATATGATAATAAATCCAAAACCGGTAAGTATGTGTGGCCTAAAGATTCCCTAATTGATTTAACCTTCCCCCAGGTTCTGGACAGAATAGTTGATGAATTTCCCGATCAGTATGCGTTCCGCTATACTACCCATGATTATACTCGTACCTACGCTGAATTCCGCGATGATGTGGACTCTTTTGCTCGGGCTTTGATTGCCATGGGTGTTAAACATGGCGATAAAGTCGCTATCTGGGCCACTAACGTTCCCCAATGGTTTATTACCTTCTGGGCAACCACCAAAATTGGGGCCATCCTGGTTACCGTCAATACCGCCTATAAAATTTATGAAGCTGAATATTTGCTCAGACAGTCCGATACCCATACTCTGGTTATGATAGATGGCTATAAGGATTCCGATTATATTAGTATTATTAAAGAATTATGCCCAGAGCTGGAAACAGCTGAGGCCGGCCAACCGCTGCATATTAAAAAGCTTCCTTTCTTGCGGAATATTGTGACCATTGACTCCCGCCAAAAAGGCTGCCTAACCTGGGAAGATGCTATTGCTTTAGGTAAAAAAGTCCCGCTCGAAGAGGTTCAAAGACGAGCATATTCCCTTAATCGCCACGATGTCTGCAACATGCAATATACATCCGGCACCACCGGTTTTCCCAAAGGCGTTATGCTGACTCATTATAATGTTGTCAATAACGGCAAAAGCATCGGGGATTGTATGGACCTGTCTACGGCCGACCGCATGATGATTCAGGTGCCGATGTTCCATTGTTTCGGTATGGTGCTGTCCATGACGGCAGCCATGACCCATGGGGCAACCATGTCTCCCATTCCTTATTTTTCACCCCGGGTATCTTTGGACTGTATCAATAAAGAAAAGATCACCTGTTTCCAAGGGGTTCCTACCATGTTCATAGCTATGTTGGAACATGAGGACTTTGCCAAAACAGACTTTTCTCACGTGAGAACCGGAATAATGGCCGGCAGCCCTTGTCCGGTAAAAGTGATGCAAGACGTTGTCGATAAAATGAATATGAAAGAAATTACCATAGTCTATGGCCAAACCGAATCTTCGCCGGGTTGCACCCAAAGCCGAGTAGACGATCCTCTGGAGGTGCGGGTTAACACTGTGGGCCGAGCTTTGCCGGGAATTGAATGCAAAATTGTGGACCCGGTAACCGGGGAGGATCTGCCGGATAATGTGGACGGAGAGTTTGTCGCCCGCGGTTATAATATTATGAAAGGTTACTATAAAATGCCCGAAGCAACGGCAGCGGCTATCAATGAGGACGGCTGGCTGCACACCGGGGATCTTGCCAGACGCGATGAAAACGGTTATTTCAAGATTACCGGACGAATTAAGGACATGATTATCCGGGGCGGTGAAAATATTTATCCTAAGGAAATTGAAGATTTTATCTATACTCATCCCAAGGTAAAAGACGTTCAAGTAATCGGAGTTCCTGATAAGCAGTACGGCGAGGAAATTATGGCCTGTGTAATTCTTAAAGACGGTGAACAACTTACGGTAGATGAACTTAAAGATTACATTCGTTCCCATATAGCCAAGCATAAAACTCCCCGTTATATCGAATTTGTCACCGAATTCCCCATGAATGCCGCCGGTAAAATATTGAAATATAAGATGCGCGAACAAGCTATTGAAAAGCTGGGTTTACAGGCTGAAAGCCGCATTGTTACCGCCTGAGCTTATCTTTTAGCTCATTGACAAATCTACTTTTAAAAACTACCCCTTTAAAAATGAAAAATATCTATTTTAAAGGGGCAGTTTTATTCATTTTTGACTGGGGTCAATCGGGACTTGTATTCAGGATGTTATTTTGAGTATATATTTAGAAGGACATTTCAGCTAAATGTCGAATAAGTAAATTTACCAATAAAACAGATAATCATTTTAGATTGAAACCATAGGTGAAGAAATGCAAATCTTTCAATTGCTATCGAAGTTTAAAATTGCCAGTTATTTTAGTCAGATCTTTAGAAAGCTCAAAAAAAATTTCAAGTCCGAATTAAAGGTAAAATTCACCATTATCTTCTTTAGACCAGATAACGCAGAAGTTAAACAGTATCACATTCCCGCCTGTTGCAATTTTATTTTTAAAATTGCAGCCGGAATGCTTTTAGTTTTTAGTCTGGCTTTAATTAGCCATACCTTATATTTAGCTAATTATATAAAAACTCATGAAACCGAGTTTGCCAAAATAGATCAGTTGGAAAGTGAACTAATCACAGCTGAGGCAAAGGTTGCGGCTTTAAGTAAAAAAAATACTGACCTTATATCAGCAAACTTACCGACCATTGCCGCTTTTGAAGATCAGGCTTTGGCTGCCTTGCGAAGTCAGACTGTAAGTCACACCGCCTTGAGCCGGGGAAGCAACGATTCCAGAGGACTGGCTCTAGAGGAAATAGCCTCTCAAGATGACCTTAGTCTGGCTGACCATGAAAAACTCCTACAACTCATTTACGATACGGCTGTAAACAATGCTAATCAACTGGCTCGTATCCCTTCTATTTTACCCTTAAAAGGATCTACGTACGTAACTTCACCCTATGGCTATCGCCGTAACCCATTCGGAGGACGTTCGAAGGAGTTTCATGACGGTGTTGATTTTGCTGCTAACTATGGTACACCGGTTTATGCCACGGCTGACGGTATAGTTTCTTTTGCCGGCTGGGACTATGGCTACGGCCGAAAAATTGTTATCAACCACGGCAACGGCATAATTACTTTTTACGGCCATAACTCTAAACTACTCGTGAGCACCGGTGCGAAGGTCAAAAAAGGTGATATGATAGCTTACAGCGGTAATACCGGGCGCAGCAGCGGTCCCCACCTCCATTATGGGGCCTATGTCAACGGTAAGTCGGTTAATCCTTTAACTTTTACCAATAAATGAAACAAATAAATAAAGCAGTTAGAAAGCGAGGTACAACTAATCACTAAACATCCTTTTCCTTAAAACTCTCTGCTTTAGTTGGAATATTCAGAATGTTTGCTCTATTCTCGCAATAATTCCCTCAACAAGGTATCTAAACTTGTAGTGTTATTTTCTATTTTGCCGCCACAGGTCAAAGAGAGGGTACCAGGAATAATATGCCATGACCTTGGCATATTCAATAAATTAAAAGAGTAGTTATTACTCAAATAAAAAAATGAAAGAGGGAAGATAAAAATGAGCAAACAAAAAAAACTGGTTGCCCTTCTCCTGGTTACCTTGATGGTGGTTACTCTAGGCTTTCTAGCCGGCTGCAGCGGCACTACACCTACCGGTCCAGAAGACCAAACAGCGGCTCCTAACGCCCCCTCTACAGTTGGTAAGGATATCGAAAACGAACCTTTAAAGATCGCTTTTATTCCGCTTAGCACCTCAGGAGTTGCTAGTGCGCTTGAACTTAAAGCTATCGAAGATCAACTTCTTTACTATTAAAATGCCAAATTACAAGTGTTTGATCCACAGTTTGATCCCTCTAAACAAGTAACCATGATTCAAGAGTGTATCACCCAGAAATATGACGGTATTTTGATCGAGCCGATGGATCCTGAAACTGTCGGCAAAGCGATAGTGGAAGCCGAAATAGCCGGAATTCCTGTTTGTACGATTAACCCCCAAGTCTCACAACCTCATGCCTTTGGAATAAAGGGCAGTGACTACATGTCCGGTGAAATTGCCGCCGAATACCTGTGCAAAGCTTTTAACGACAAAGCTAACGTAGTTATTCTTGATGCTCCCGCGGCTCAAATGACCAGCGTAATGTATTCCAAAGGATTTTACGATTACCTGGAAGCCAACAATAAAACCGAAATGGAGGTCATAGACTATCAAAATATTGACAATTGGTCTCTGGATCTTGCCAACCAGGCCATGCGCGATCTTTTAACCAAACACAATGATATAGACGCTGTATTCTGTGCTTCTGATGACCTGGCACTGGGAGCTGTCCAAGCTGTAAACGCTGCCGGCAAAGGCGATAAAATCAAAGTATGGGGTGCCGGCGGATTCCCCAACGCTCTAAAAGCTATTCAGGACGGAATCATGTACGGAACTAGTTTTCAAGACTACTATACGGAATTATCAGTTGCTACCTATATGCTGCTTAACCATATTCAAACCGGTAAAACGGCTATAACCGAAGGGTATACCGATACTCCGATTGTTCAATGTCCCGCCTTTCCTTGTACTAAAGAAAATGTGGACATAATTATTGCCCAATCGCGCCAAGCTGAAATCGAATAAACTAAAAAAACAAAGCCCATTTAATTAGAAAACTCTCAATCGGGTAGGAGGCCACTCATTATTTGAGTGGCCGACCTCTCAGTCGAGTAGCAAAGAGGAGTTTCACCTCAATGCTCTCACGGAACCGTACGTGAACCTCTCGGTTCATACGGCTCTTATCATTCACTCATACTAAATTCCTTTAGAGAGCCCAATGTGCG
>JAAYMU010000220.1 GCA_012521215.1 Peptococcaceae bacterium
AGCTGGATAAGTTCATTCAAGAAAACATACCCTCCGGTTTTGCTATAAGAAAGATGCCGCACCGCTATCATGAACAAATTGACCTCACTGAACTTCGCTGTCGCCAAGCTGTTAACCTGGACCGAGCTCAAAAGAGCATCGGCACCTTAGGCGGTGGCAATCATTTTATAGAAGTGAATCAGGATGAGGAAGGCTGTTTGTATCTAGTGGTGCACACCGGCAGCCGCCACTTAGGCCTTCAGGTAGCAAAATATTATCAAGAAACCGGCTATCAGCAATTAATGAACTGCAGCCCTAAAGAAAGCCGGCCAACCGGCAAAAAATCACAAAAACGGGCGTCGACGACTATACCGCCTGCGCTGGCCTATGTAACCGGAAGCCTTTTAGACGATTATATTCATGATATGAAACTTGTCCAGCGTTTTGCGGATCTCAATCGTAAAGCCATAGTTATGGAAATTGTAAAAGGTATGAAACTTGAGGTGACGGAACAATTCACCACCACTCATAACTATATCGATATCGAGACCATGATTTTGCGGAAAGGAGCGGTCTCTGCCAGGGCGGGGGAAAAGCTGTTAATCCCGATTAATATGAGAGACGGCAGCCTAATCTGCCTTGGCAAAGGAAATCAGGACTGGAATTATTCCGCTCCGCACGGTGCCGGCAGGCTAATGAGCCGGGCTAAAGCCAGACAGAGTTTTACTGTATCCGAGTTTAAAAAGCAGATGATAGACGTTTATACCACATGCGTGAACAAAGATACTTTGGACGAGTGTCCGATGGCCTATAAAAATCAGGATGATATTATCCGCCATATAGGACCGACGGCAGAGATTATAAAAGAGATTAAACCAATTTATAACTTCAAAGCCGGCCAAGACTAAGTTTATTGCATGATTCTTAGATAATTCTATAAATAGGGTTAAATGTTCTGGGAAATTATGATATAATACAAAAAAACATTTGGTATTAAAACTTAATAGCTTGTAAATATTAACTACAAAGGGGAGCTGTAGCAACGGCTGAGAGGGAAATGCTTTTCCGACCCTATAACCTGAACTAGGTAATGCTAGCGGAGGGAACATATTTTTATTTGTTTTTTATGAAATAAAGCCTTCTGTACATTTACCGGACAGAAGGCTTTAAATATATAGGCAAGGAGATTAGCCAACATGATTAATGCCAGTGTAGCCATTCAAGTATTGCCTAAGGTCGAGGATAAGGAAGTGCTGCGCATAGTGGATGAAGTGATTGCCTACCTTAAATCGACCGGACTTAATGTTTGCGTAGGGCCTTTTGAAACCACGATCGAGGGAGATTTTGAGCAGCTTATGGAGATTGTAAAACGCTGCCAGCTCATTTGTATTGAGCAAGGGGCACCTAGTGTTATGTCCTATATTAAAATAAGCTATGCTCCGGAAGGCGGGATTTGGACTATAGATGAGAAAATCACCAAGCATCAATCATAAATTTTATCCTTTATTTGTATTAATCGGCCTATTATTTATTTGGCACCTAATCACCACGATCGGCCTGGTGCCAAGCTTTATGCTGCCTTCGCCGCTCGATGTTTTAAAAGCCTTTGCCAATTCCTTTCCGGAGCTCATGGGTCATGCCGGAGTTTCTCTGACTGAGGCTTTTACCGGGTTAGCTCTAAGTATTATGCTGGCTTTTGTGATTGCCCTTATTATGGATTGCTTTGAGGGGATTTATAAAGCTTTTCACCCCCTGATAGTTATCAGCCAGACTATACCAACCGTAGCTATCGCTCCTTTACTGGTTCTGTGGTTAGGTTATAACATGACGCCCAAGATCACCCTTGTAGTCCTAACCTGTTTTTTTCCTATGACCATAGCTTTGTTGGGAGGCTTTAAGACTTCCGATGCGGATGCTGTCAATCTGATGCGAGCCATGGGAGCCCGTAAATGGCAAATATACCGTTATATTAAACTGCCCAACGCCTTGCCGGGATTTTTCTCGGGCTTAAGAATATCCGTCTCATATGCCATAGTAGGTGCGGTTATCGCCGAATGGTTGGGCGGTAACAGTGGCTTGGGAGTTTATATGACCCGCGTGCGCAAATCTTACGCCTTTGATAAAATGTTTGCCGTTATCTTTCTCATAGCTCTATTAAGCTTGCTCCTGATCAAAGTGGTTGATCTTCTGGAGCGTAAAAGCATGCCCTGGATTTACAGGCTCCGGGAAGAGGAAAAGCTGGAATAAGGGCAATAATATACATACTATTTTGAAGAGGAGTTAATTTCTTATGAAAAAAAGTACCATTGCTTTAATTACAGTTTTCCTGCTTATTATTGGCCTGGCAGGCTGCACCCAGCAGTCCGCCCCAACTGACCAAAGGGGCCAAGAAAAAATTTCTTTTGTATTGGACTGGACACCCAATACCAATCATACGGGAGTATATGTAGCCCTGGATCAGGGTTATTTTGAAGAAGAGGGGCTTGCTGTAGATATTGTCCAGCCGCCCGAAGGGGGAGCCTTGCCTCTGGTTGCAGCAGGAAAAGCTCAATTTTGTGTCAGTTTCCAAGAAGAGATTGCAGCTGCCCTTACATCCAACAATCCCTTGGAGGTAGTGGCGGTGGGAACGATTCTGCAGCATAATACCTCAGGCATTATTTCTTTAAAAGAAAATAATATACTTAGCCCTAAAGACATGGAAAACAAAATCTATGCCACTTGGGATACTCCCATCGAGAAAGCCATCTTAAAGCAGGTTATTACTAAAGACGGCGGGGATTTCGCTAAAGTTAAAATGGTACCCAACACAGTTACGGATGTGATCTCCGC
>JAAYMU010000221.1 GCA_012521215.1 Peptococcaceae bacterium
GAGGAAATCCTATTGCTGATATTGCCGAGGAAAAGTCTAATAGCACGCCAGAGGGCGAGCCTGTCAAGCTGCCGTTTCCCAGACCGAGGTTCAATGTTACAAGGAGTAATATCAGGATTAACTATATATCGGGAAAAATCAATTTTAACGCAGTTGTACACCCTGTCAGGTACAGGGTTACACCTCATAGAGTGGAGATTTACATACGGCAGTATCCAAGTATCTCCATAGAGTATGAGGGGGATTATATCGACAGGAGGGTATAGATTTGATTATCGAGTCCAAACATTTCGGCCTTGTAGAGATACCCGGGGAGAAAATCATACGTTTTCCCTATGGACTTTATGGTTTTGAGGACATAAAAGAATATGTACTGCTAGGTAAGCCGGAGAATAATAATCCCTTCATGTGGCTCCATGCGGTACATAATCCGAATGTTTGTTTTGTGGTGGTTGACCCATTTATATTCAAAAGAGACTATTCTCCATCGATAAATGAGGAGGTTTTGCAAAAGCTGGAGGTTCAGGATCCTGCTGACATACACTTTTTGTCCATTGTTGTTATACCGCAGGATATGTCCAAGATGACTGCAAACCTACAGGGGCCCATAGTGGTAAACACAAAAAAGAACATTGCAATGCAGGTCATACTGGACGATGGCAAATATACTACCAGACATTACATACTTGATGAGATGAAAAAAGGGGCATGAAAGGGGCATTTTACTCCAATTGGTAATGAGATATAATCGAGAAGTACGTCCCTAATCAAAGATATGAGGTGGAGACATGCTGGTTTTGAGTCGAAAGGCAGGCCAATCAATTTTGATCGGCCATAATATAGAGGTTAGGATAATAGAAATACAGGGAGACCAGGTCAAAATAGGGATAAATGCTCCAAAGGACATATCCATTTTGAGGAAAGAGCTCATGGACGAGGTAAGAAAAGCGAACCGTGATGCTGTTGTGGACAGTGCCCGGTTATCTTTGGAGGAGCTGAGTAAGATACTAAAGGGCCAGGATTGACAGGTTTAAGCAATGGGATTGGATATAGTATAAATTTACTATTAAAATAGTCGAATAGTATTATGTAATATCAAAAATTTGTGTTTAATCCCTAAAGTTTTATTCAGTTTTGTCGATATGTATTTATGAAACGGTATAAAGCCGAACATCTGCAGCGGCCGGGCAGGAGTGAGGCTTTATAAATCCGCTGAAAAGGACTTCGGCGGAAATAAAAATTCAGGGAGGAATGAAATATGAGGATTAATCACAACATTACCGCTCTTAATGCGTACAGGCAGCTTAGTGTAAACAATATTGGCGTTAATAAGTCCCTCGAAAAGCTGTCCTCAGGCATGAGGATCAACCGCGCAGGGGATGACGCGGCGGGGGTGGCCATCAGCGAGAAGATGAGAGGGCAAATCAGAGGCTTAAACCAGGCTGTGCGTAATGCCCAGGATGCTATTTCAATGATACAGACAGCCGAAGGTGCATTGAACGAAGTTCACAGTATCCTCCAGCGTATGAGGGAATTGGCTATCCAGGCCGGCAATGATACCAATACTGACAGAGATCGTGCCGAGATTCAGAAGGAAATTAACCAGCTTACTTCTGAAATCAACCGTATCTCCAATACTACAGAGTTCAACACCCAGAAGCTTCTTAATGCATCTTCCGGAACGAAGACTACACCTACTGATCCTACTGACCCTACCAACCCGGGAAATGGCGGCGGTAGTGAACTTGTTGCCAAGACTTTTAATGATAAAACTCTTGAAAATACGGGAGTTATATTAAATGGATCTTATGAAGGACCAACAGAAACTGATAAATTGTATATAAAATATAATGCTAATGATGGTAAATATTCCTATAGTACTGATGATCAAAACTATTCCGAGATTACTTGGGTCGGCGAGGATGAAAATGAGTTCACTTTCAATGGCATAAAATTAACAAAGCCGGTGAACAATCCTGGTTCGGACGTCATTGACGAAGTAGAACTTATGGAAGAACAGCCATCGCAGGAACCGGAAGATCCGCAGGCACCAGCACCCTCTGCGTCCTCTTCTTCGTTCATCATGCAAATAGGCGCTAATGAAAACCAGACCATGACCCTGGAACTGTCAGACATGAGAGCAGCTGCACTGGGTATTAGTACTAATACCCAGGGGGCAACTGGTTTTACTAATGATAAGGTCGTAACCGATGGGACAAATAATGATCCTGCAGAATATGCTTTGGATGTAAGCAATGCTGAGAATGCTGCTACTGCGGTTACAAAAATTCAGCAGGCAATTGAAACGGTGTCAGCTGAGAGGGCC
>JAAYMU010000222.1 GCA_012521215.1 Peptococcaceae bacterium
CTTATGGGCGAGAAGCATTGCAACCACTCGCTTACCAGACGAGCAAACTTTGTCACTACGTGAGCAAACTTATTTGTAACTGAACATCAGTATTTTATTACACTCGAGTTTGTTCAAACTTACAAAGTTTGTTTGAGAATTTTAAAAACCGTCATTGGTCAATTGCCTTTGGCGGTTTTTATTTTTTTGATATTTATCTATAATGATATAATTGAAATATTTGCAATGCCTATAAATGTAGAAACTATTTTATAAAATCAAGACGAAAAGATTTAAACATTGGAGGGATAAAATAAATAATCTATATTTTTGAAATTTATATTCTACAATGCTATGGGAATTTATAACTGAAATCATTTAATGCTATTGACTATTTCATTATATTACTCTTATATTATTCTACAAATCGTAAATAATAAGGAAACAAATCTATTAGAAATCAAGCCTAAACTTAGTGAAAAGTTACCTTAATATTAGTCTTTTCAGAATCTTTTTATAATAAGGATGTATTATTGTGTTATAATTGTGCTTAGCATTATTTATGGGGTGAAACGTGTGAAGTATCAGAAACCATTATCCAGCGCGGTTAGAAGAAGACTTCCCAGATACTACAGGTATCTTTCCACTTTGTTGGAACTGGGAATCAGTAAAATATCTTCTAAAGATTTAGGCAACAGAATGGGGATTACTTCGTCTCAAGTTAGGCAAGACTTTTCCAGTTTCGGAGGCTATGGCCTTCAGGGATATGGCTATGATGTTAAAACTTTGCATCAAGAAATTGGTAATATTTTGGGGTTAAACACAATACGTAATATGATTATCATCGGTGCCGGGAGTTTGGGTCAGGCGCTGGCTAAACATAAAGAATTTGAAAAAAAGGGGTTTAAAGTTATTGGCATTTTTGACGTTAAAACCGAGCTTATCGGCCAGAAAATAACTGAACATGAAATTAGGCATTTAGATACCTTACCGCAGTTTTTAGAAAATAACCAGGTCGATATTGCTATTTTAACTATTCCTGAAAACTTTGGACGGGAAGTTGCCGCTTATATTACCGAACTGGGCATAAAAGCAATATGGAACTTTGTTCCTATTGAGTTAAAAACTCCGGATGATGTAATTGTTGAAAATATACATTTAATAGATAGCTTAATGGTCTTAGGTTATAACTATAAACATAATAGGCACGAATGATACTGATTATAAAACTCATAAAACCTTTTGGAAATTAGCGACTGGTAAAAAAATATAGACAGAATATTAAACTCCGCTCTCCCATAAATATATGGGGGAGGGGGTAAGCAATGATAAAATATGTTAAGATGTTTGTTGTAGCGGTACTAATTTTAGCTGTGGTAGTTTTAGGCGATAACTATCTAAAAAACAGGCAAACAGCAAACATTATAAATGAAGTTCCCGGTTGGAGTTGGGTCATGGGGGGTAAGATAATAACAATCGATGCCGGACACGGTGGTGTAGATCCAGGTGCTATAGGGGTAAATAATACTTTAGAGAAAAACATAAACCTCGAAATATCCAAAAGACTGCAGCTGCTGTTTGAACAGGCGGGTTGCCAAGTTATAATGCTGCGGGAAGATGATCGAGACTTTGGAGCTTCTTCTAAACTTTTGCAAAGAAAAAGAGAAGATTTAGCTTACAGGATCCAAAAAGCAACGGAATCAAATGCTGATATTTATCTTAGCATTCATGCCAATAGCTTTACTGACCGGAGTCAACAAGGGCCACAGGTGTTTTATCATCCTGAATCAGTCGAAGGGAAGAATCTTGCTGAAAGTATTCAAGCCAGTTTAAATAAACTTAGCCCCAAAAAAAGAGTAGCGAAATCTAACCAGACCTACTTTATTTTGAAAAACACGGATATGGTTGCCGTGACTATCGAAGTCGGGTTTCTGTCCAACCCTCAAGAAGAAAGTAAACTAAATCAAGCAGATTATCAGGGAAAAATGGCGATGGCCATTTTTGAGGGAGTAGGCAATTACCTATCTGCGGAAAAACCTATAATCAGTAACGACTGAATCTGTGGAAAAGAAGATGACAGGGTGTAAGAATGGAAGTACAAAAGAATTTGCTTATCAAAACTGCAGAAAATATACATAAAAGCATTTGGGAATTGGCTTGGAAAATTGGCCATAACCCTGAAGTAGGATATCAAGAGCATTTTGCAACCGGTCTTTTAACTACTTTTTTGAAAAAATACGGTTTTGAGATTGTAACGCCTTTAGCCGGTATGGAGACCTCTTTTTTAGCCCGGTTTAAAGGTGGGCAGCCCGGACCCAAAATAGCCTTTTTGGCCGAATATGATGCTCTCCCCGATATAGGCCATGCCTGCGGTCATCATCTTATAGGGGCCGCCAGTGTAGGCGCTGCAGTGGTTTTAAGCTTGTTGCCCGATTTACAGGGTGAACTGATAGTAATGGGCAGTCCCGCAGAAGAAACGAGCGGGGCAAAGGTTACTCTTGTGGAAGCCGGATTCTTTGACAGTATTGACATTGCTATGATGTTTCATCCCGGAAGCTGTAATGTCCCCGAAATATCCAGCTTGGCCTTGGATGCTTTGGAAGTAGCTTTTATAGGCCGAGCCGCTCATATGGTGATAGAGAATAACAACGGTATTAATGCCCTGGACGCCATGCTTTATTTCTTCCAAATGCTTGACATGTTAAAACGCAAATTAGGCCGGGATGAAAGAATTGACGGGATAATAACCCAGGGTGGAAAATCCCCGAATATTGTTCCGGATTACACCGCGGCCAGATTTTATCTGAGAGCCAGGAGCAGGGAGAACTTGGATGTTATTCGGCAGAAGTTTTTGTACTGTGCTCAGAAAGCTGCTGCTAAGGTTAACGCCCAAATGAAGTGGACTTATTTTGAATGCTCCTATCATGAAATGAAAAGCAATAAGGTTTTAGCTGAGTGCTGTCGCCAAAATTTGATACTTCTGGGTATAGACGAGATTGAGCCCGCCCAAACCATGCTAGGGTCGGTAGATATGGGAAATGTCAGTCATGTTGTCCCTGCTATTCACCCCTATTTACGTTTAGGAACGGGACATGAAGTGCCTCATACCAAAGAGTTCGCTGCTGCCGGCTTATCCGAAGAAGGAGAGAAAGTCTTACTTTTGGCAATAAAACTTTTAGCCTTAACGGCTTGGGACGTTATAAGCAATAAAAAACTTTTAACCGACATACGTAAAGAATTTATGGCCAATTAAATGAAACATTGACTTTTTTCGAGCACAAGTCCAGTATAAGGGAAAAACATTTTTTTATAACAGTATAAATATTGACTTACTATGAATCTGGGGATATTTGAAATCAAATATCTCTTTTTTCATGAAATATTCAAAGTATGCTATAATATAGTAAATTATAACAGCTTAAAAGTAGAAAGCATTACAAACAAGGGGGATAAGGCATTAATGAAAAGCAGTTTAAGAACACAACTAATAGTATTTTTTGGTATTTTGATAGTTGTAGTTAGCGTTGCAATTAGTTTTATAGGTTATAACAAGGCGCACGAAGCCATGAATTCCCTGCAAATAGAATTATTGAATGAAAAGCTCAGCGGGGATATAGAGGCAGCGAACATATATTTAGAACACTTTTTTGGGGGCCTAACCTTAGAAAATGATGTCTTGTTAGATGAAAACGGCAGGCCTATTACCGACCGGCATGAAATGGTTGATGCAATTTTAAACGACTTAGGTAATGTTGCCACTATATTTATTAATAGGGGACATGATTTCGAAAGAATCACAACAAATATCAAGACAGAAAGTGGCGAAAGGGCAATTGGCACCTTTCTAGGAAAAGATAGTTCCGCTTTTGCCGAGGTCTCTCAGGGAAAAAGGTATATAGGTGAGGCAAATATATTAGGCAAACCATATTTAACAGCCTATGATCCTATTTTAGATAACAATAAACAAGTTATAGGAATACTGTTTATAGGTGTATCTCAAGAAGTCCTGCGGTAATATGTCAAGCGAATAAATTATGGAATTGGAAATTAAGAATTGGAGTTTAGCTGAAAAAAGGTAACCCAAACTAAACCCAGCAAATTTAGTAAAAAACTGGATATTGCCAA
>JAAYMU010000223.1 GCA_012521215.1 Peptococcaceae bacterium
AATGTAAGATTTAAGATAAAACCTGCAGAAGGTGTAAAACTCAACAATGATATAAAGCCTGATTTACTAATTCTTGACGGGCAGCAGCGAATTACTTCACTTTATCAAACAATTATCACCAATGAGATAGTTACCACTAGAAATGAGAAAAACTATGAAATCAAACGCTGGTATTATATTGATATGCTCAAAGCTATGGATGAAAGTTATGATCTTGAAGAGGCCATAATATCAGTAAATGAAAAGAAACAAATTACCGAAGATTTCGGGCGGCGCATTGTACTTGATTTGTCTAAAAAAGAATTTGAATTTGAAAATCTAATGTATCCGGTTTCTATGATTGATGATTATAGCGTCTGGAGACGGGAATTTTATGAATATTGGCAATACGATCGTGAAAAATCTATGTTTTGGGATAAGTTTGAGGATAGGATAGTCAATAGTTTCAATAAATATATGCTTCCGGTGATTATCATGAAGAAAGAAAATCCCAAGGAAGCAGTTTGTCAGGTTTTCGAAAAGGTTAATACCGGTGGAGTATCATTAAATGTTTTTGAATTATTAACAGCAACTTTTGCGGCTGATGAATTTGACTTAAAAACGGATTGGCAGAGGATAAAAGAAGAATTCAAAAATTATAAGTTACTTTCAAAAGTTAGCAGCACTGATATTATTCAAGCCATTACTCTGCTTGCTACTTATTTCAAAAAGTTAAAGCAAGCAGAGCAAAATATCCCGGATGAAGATTTGCCGGCTGTTAGCTGCAAACGAAAGGATATGCTTAATTTGTCCCTACAGGACTATAGAAAATATAGGGATTTGGTTGTGAAGGGCTTTATAAAAGCATCAAAAATACTTTTCGAAAACCATATTTTCACAGCCAGAGATTTACCCTATACCACCCAACTAATACCTATGTCAGCGATTTTGGCAGTTTTTGGTGATGAGATAGATAATATCGGTTATAAAAGGAAGTTGATGCAGTGGTTCTGGTGTGGCGTTTTCGGTGAACTTTATGGCTCAGCAAACGAAACTCGTTATGCCTTAGACTTGCCTCAGGTAGTGGATTGGATTGAAAACGATGGTCCTAAACCTAAAACAATTTATGACGCCAATTTTTCGCCTTCCCGGTTGCATACTCTAAGAACTAGAAACAGTGCCGCTTATAAAGGGATTTATGCTTTACTTATGGATGATGAGACCAGGGATTGGCTTTCAGCTACAAAAATCGATCTTAGTACTTATTTTTCTGAGTCCATCGATATTCATCATATTTTCCCTGTGGCTTGGTGCGAAAAGAATAATATTAAAAAAGAAGAATATAACTGTATAATTAATAAAACACCTCTGTCAAGCCGTACTAACCGTATAGTTAGCGGTGAGGCTCCAAGCAAATATTTAAAGAGGATACAAAAACATGCCGGGGTAAGTGATGAGGAGTTTCATAATATCTTAAAGTCTCACGTGCTTTCACCTGAATTCCTGTATGCTGATGATTTTGAAAAATTTTTTAGTGATCGAAAGGAACAAATATTACAAAGAATAGAAAAAGCTATGAATAAACATATTCCCAGGGAGGAGATACAAGCTGAAGAAGGGATATATATTAGCGAAGACAATGAAGAGGAATAAGACAATAACAAAAAAACGTCTCACAGGCATAAATACTTGTGAGACTTTTTTGGAATACATATTATAGATATAATATTAAACTGTAAATTAAAATTTATGTAATTAGATATAATATGATTATGGATTAAATGGGAGTGACAAAGATGAAGGCAAAAAAACTGTTAAGTATTCTACTCATTATAACTTTGCTAATTACTGTTTTTCCCCAGCTGGCTTTGGCCGGTAAGGGAGATGTGGTAAGCCTGGGGGCGGATTTGACTCAAGAGCAGCGGAAAGAAATTTTAAAGGAATTTGGGGTAACTGAAGATGAAGTTAATATAATAGAAGTTTCTATTCAAGATGTTAAGGAACATTTGGTAGATGCAACCAGCAAAGAGATTGGTACTAAAGCGTATTCCTCTGCTTATGTAAAACTTATGCCCAATGGAAAAGGACTTTTTGTCGACATTCATAATGTTTCTTTAGTGACTGAGGAAATGTATGCCAATGCTATGGCTACAGCCGGGGTGAAAGATGCAGAAGTCAAAGTTGCTGCTCCTTTTAAAGTAACCGGAACGACGGCTCTAACGGGCATAATGATGGCTTTCGAAGAAGCAACCGGTAAAAAGCTAAATGAAGAGGCTAAAAAGACGGCTAACGAAGAGCTAAAAGTTACTCAAGACATTAGTGAGGACCTCGGCAAAGATAAAGCAACTGAACTGATCCGAAAGGTAAAAACCGAAATCCTGAGCCAGAAAATTAAAAACCCGGAAGATATGCGCAAGGTGATCAATGACATTGCTAACGAGTTAGGTATTGAATTATCAGAGGAACAGATTGACCGGATTTTGAAGTTAATGGAGAAAATCAGTAAGTTAGATATTAATGTAGACAGCATTCTTAAACAATTAGATAAAATAGGCAAGAATTTGGAGATTGTAAAAGATACCATTGAGGAAAATAAAGGGGTATTACAAAAAATTATAGATGCAATTTTAAGCTGGCTTAGAAATATTTTTGGATAGAATTTAGGTCAAACAGTGATTTTAGTAAGATAAAAATTAAAGTCAATGGAGGAATAATATTATGAGCAAAATCTTCGAAATCTACGAACCAGAGGAACTGAATGACAATCCGTTTAAATTGATAGGCAAAGACTGGATGCTGATTACCGCCGGCAGTCCTGATAAGTTTAATACCATGACTGCCAGCTGGGGAGGCCTAGGGGTACTTTGGAATAAAAAGGTTTGTTTTATTTTCGTTCGGCCGTCACGGTACACATATGGTTTTTTGGAAGAGTCCGATACTTTCACCCTGTCATTTTTTGAAGAAAAATACCGTGAAGCTTTAAGCTTCTGCGGTTCAAAATCAGGCAGAGATGTGGATAAAGTTACGGCTACAGGGCTTACCCCCATAGCCAGTGAATCAGGCAGTATTTATTTTGAAGAGGCCAGGTTGGTCATGGAATGTAGAAAAATATATTACCAGGATATTGTCCCGGCAAATTTTTTGGATTCCGAGAATATTGAAAAATGCTATAACGGCCAAGATTATCACCGAGTGTATGTAGGCGAGATCTTGGGGTGCTATGGGAAGGATTACCAAGGGTAAAGGCTAGTTGGTAGGGATGCTTATAGTCAGATTTGGAGGCTGCATTACGACTAATAGCATAGCAGGCAAAAAAACTGATAGGGGAGTG
>JAAYMU010000224.1 GCA_012521215.1 Peptococcaceae bacterium
GATGTGTCTAAAAAGATCGAGACCGCTCTGGCTAATCTGGAAAAGGCTAACATGGCGGAGATAATAGCAAAGGTAAACACCACTGAAAATGTTATTGTCCTGACTTTTCAAGGTCTGGCAGATGCAGATACCAATAGACGAGTATTAGACTTAATCTCCAAATATGACAGAAAGGTTAATTTTTTTGTTCCGGGGGTATCCGCTGTTGAGAATGCCAGTTTTGTTAAAGAATTATCCCTTAGGGGACATAGAGTAGGCAGCAATACATTGAATCAGGCAAAAAACATGCAGGACTACTCTCCGAAAGAATTGATAGATGATTTTGTACGGGCCAATAGTATTATCCAGTCCATTACAAAGCAAAAGCCAACTACTTTAATGTGTAACAGCACAATCTATTCGGAGGCTTTACTGAAAGCGGCCTTTGCCTCCGGAAATACGCAGGTTGTACAAGCTACTAAATTTTTAAATTTTCAAAGTTTTAAGGATTATGAGCAAGTAGTAAACTATTTGCGAAATTTAGATAAAGGATCGATAGTTTCAATTAAAATGGATGGGGTCTTGGAAGAGGACGAGTATGAAAAATCAGTGGAACAGACTAAGCCCGAAGCCGAGCCTGCTAAATCCGCTGAGGCCGCTCCGGATAAGCGAACTCTGGCAGAAAAAGAGCAAACCATAACGGACATAAAACCTGCGGAAAAGCTAGTTATCATGGTGGATTGGCTAATGCAAGCCTTAGAGGAGTTAGATTTTAAGTTTGTGTTTGCCGAGGACTTGAGCTCCTACAAAAACGTTGGTTTCCCTATTGAACAGGTTAAAGCGGAACCACCAAAATTAAATAATAATGGCCCAGTAGCTAATGACGTATCTTATAAAGAATTAGCTGAATTAAGAAGGGTTAACCAAGGGGGAAAGGCTCAGGAATACAAGACCATTTATACAACCGAAAAAGCCCTATGCTATAGCTTTTACGGAATTCACAATAAGAAGGTTCTGGATGGGGTATTAATGAACTTAGACCTCTTAGAGGCAAAGGGAACTTTCTTTGTAAGCAAAGATAATGTTATTCATGAGCCAGAATTGGTTTACAAGATCGCTCAAAAAGGTCATGAGATCGGAATATGTTTGACCGAGTCGCGGGATAAAGATTTCTACTCCACATTACAAACCCTCTTAGTCGTACAAAAATCGGTAGCCCAATTAACCGGACAAACTCCTACTCTGGTTCGTTATCCTTATGACCTGGAGCTGCAGGATGAAATACTGGAAGCCATAGCCTGTGTCAAGGGCAAAGTAATCTGGCAGGATTTATCTGTGGCCAGTTCTCAAGTGGGGATTAATGGAACGGTGGCGGAGATTATGGATACTATCTTCGGAGACGGAAACCATACTGCCCGCAGAGGCTATATTATCTATTTCCGGATGGATTACTATCAAGATCCCCAGATTATTCCCGCTACCTTACTTAAAATAGCCCAGGACAGGATTTACCCAATTGCTTATAAGGATGAAGTTCTAAATAATGATTCTTCCTATTCCATAAAAACCGTAGGGGCTGTGCTTAACGGAGAGAAAACATATAATTATCCCTTAAATGATGATGACATCCTCCCTGCAGTAAAGGATAGGATCTATCCTGGCCATCTGGCAGGGTATACCGAATCAGACAAATTTAGTTTGATTAAAGATAGATATGTAGGAAATCCGGATGTTAGGAAACCTAACACATTGCCCGATTTCACCGAGCAAGAGCTGGAGGAAGTTGACAAGACCGGTAGGTTTACCCAGGATAAAGTATTGTTTTTAACCTTTGATGACTGGGCCTCAGATAAAGCCATCAATCAGCTATTATACGTCTTAGAAAAGCACGATGTGCCCGGAAACTTCTTTATACGGACAAACTATATGCAAAATAATCCTAATCTTTTGAGGGCCATCGCTGAAGCCGGTCACGATGTGGGAAGCCATACCGATGATCATTTACCTTTTGCTATCGGAGAAAACTCAAATGACGAAGATGGTGTGACTTTAATCTACCGCTCCCCCAATGAAGAAGAACTTCTAAAGAGAAGAGAGGATCTATTACTCTCCTATAATAAACTCCAGAGGGTTATCGGCGATATTGTTTACAACAATCGTCCTGTTTTAAATACTATATTGCGCCCGCCTACTCTAGCCATGAGCAGGGCCGGTATGGAAGCGATTTTTGATATGGGATTTAGCCATATAGTAAGTGGCGACTTTAGTACTCATGATTATGAGGATACAGATGCAGAATTTCTAGCGGACAAAATAATAAACGGAATGGTGACCGGTAGCGGTAATATAAGAAAAATTCAAAACGGCAGTATTTTGGTCATGCACATGTCCGACTATAAAAATCTTCCTATCCATTCTCCCAATGTAACGGCGGAAGCATTAGATAAAGCCATCCCTATCTTAAAGTCAAATGGTTATAGTTTTGCAAGATTAAGCGATTATTTAGAAGCAATTGAGGAGAATTAGCTTGGCTATTAAAAGATATATCTATAAAAGAAAAAAGAATAAAGAAATTAGGAATATTCTCTTAGAAACCAAAGAGGATCGCCGTTTATTAGCCCATGTACCTGATAAGTACCAAAGAAGAAGTAATATAGATAGGCGGGGCAGGGAAGGACAGGAGATTGGACAGCAAAATATTGATGACTTTATTAAAAATAAAGCAAAAGGAATTAGATACAAAGTATCCTATACTGTGAAAGTAATATGTAAAACGAAGGGTGTAAAGCACAGCTTTAATTGTCAAGCTATAGATATCTCAATGACGGGAGTATTGCTTCAGATAAAGGATAAGAAGGATATACAGAGCCTGGAGTCGGCTGATTCCATCCAATTAAAATTTGGAATACTTCCCGGGACTATGCCCGAAGGTTTGGAGATGAAGGTCAATATAGGGGCAAGTATCGCCAGAATTCAAAGCATTTCCGAAGATGAAGCTTTATGCGGTATGCAATTTGCAGAAGAATTGTCCCTATACAGCAGACGGAAAAGGGGGCGCTACATGCTCATGATTTCCAGTCTATTGCTGTTTTTTATTACGGCTTTTGTTGTTTTGATGAGAACCGAAAGCGTTATTTATTTTAGATTTAATAAATCCTTGTATCTATATAGTATTATCGCTGCTTTCTTTCTTTTAAGCAGATATTTCTTCGCAGTTTTTTATCGGGAGGTTCCAATCGATACAGAATTCACTCCAGGGGTATCCATCATCATTCCCTGCTTTAATGAAGAGGAATGGATTCCAAGAACCATACAGGCTTGTATTAACCAGGATTACCCGGTGGACAGGCTGGAAGTTATAGTCGTAGACGATTGCTCTACGGATAAATCCGCAGAGAGAATTAAGGAGATTATTCATCGGCTGTACCAGGAAAGTGAAGGCTTTGAAACTAAAGAACGTTTGCATTATATCATAATGGATAAAAACAAGGGCAAAAGGGAGGCCCTGGCTCAAGGAGTATTTAAAGCCAAACATGATTTGGTTGTCTTTGTGGACTCCGATAGTTTTCTGGATCCCTTTGCCATACGGAATCTGGTGCAACCTTTTAAGGACCCCAAAATGGCCGGGGTCTCGGGGAGAACCGATGTTGCCAACACCTACACCAATACTTTAACCAAAATTCAGTCGGTACGTTATCATATCGCCTTTCGGGTGATGAAAGCGGCAGAAGGTCTTTTTGATGCGGTCACCTGCCTGTCGGGACCTTTAGCCTGTTACAAAAAAGAAATTGTCTTGGAAAATATGGATGCCTGGCTTAACCAAAGATTTCTTGGACATAAGGCCACCTTTGGGGATGACAGAGCTATGACCAATTTGATTCTCAAGAAGCATCGAACAGCCTATCAGGATTCCGCTATTTGCTATACCATTGTTCCCACCAAACACCATGTTTTTTTAAAACAGCAAATGAGATGGAAAAGGTCCTGGCTGAGGGAGTCTTTGGTGGCAGCCGGCTTTATGTGGAAAAAGGAACCTTTTGCAGCTTTAAGCTATTATATAGGAGTGTTGGTTCCTGTTTTAGGCCCGATTGTTGTTTTTTATAATTTGCTTTATGTCCCGGCGGTATACGGGATATTTCCGGTTACTTTCTTAACGGGGTTACTCTTAATGGCTATGTTAATGAGTGTGGCCCAACTTTTTTTAAGAAGAAGTACCACTTGGATCTTTGGCTTTTTGTTTTGTATATATTACGAGGCAGTGCTTTTGTGGCAAATGCCGATCGCTTGGGTAACTTTTTGGAAAACAAGCTGGGGAACCAGGATGACCCAATACGACATCAAGGCCCAAAAGAAAAAAGGACGCAAAATGTTTAATAATTATCCAGAGGCAAAAGCTAATGAAACATTTAAACTCTAGTAAAGATAAGAAGAAATTCATACGAAGTATTTTGCAAGGGATAATCCTTGTATTATTGATAGGCTTATTATTTAATGTGAGCTTTAGTTTTGATA
The DNA here is from genome assembly GCA_012521215.1 of Peptococcaceae bacterium. Lineage (GTDB taxonomy): Bacteria > Bacillota > Desulfitobacteriia > Desulfitobacteriales > Syntrophobotulaceae > JAAYMU01. Next base: position 4,492 of record JAAYMU010000224.1, read on the forward strand.
AGTATGAACATTATGATCCCGCCTCCCTAACCAACGCTGAGGACAAAGGGTTCATTGCCCTTTCCTATTCTGCTGTAGATAGGAAAGGGGATAAAGACATGATCAGCATTGCTAGGTTAGAGGAACATTTTGAAGCCTTGAAAAAAAACGGCTATGTCACCTTAAAACAGGAGGATATAGAGAATTATTATAAAAACAATCAGCAACTTCC
>JAAYMU010000225.1 GCA_012521215.1 Peptococcaceae bacterium
GGCAAGCTGAGTGAATAAAGAAGATGCCTTCAAGTTTCAAACATGAAGACACCTTCCTAAAGTATCTGGTTTATTTACTCTACGTTTTCGGGCTTAGCCCCAACATTTGACAAAGAGCCTTAAAAAATACTTCAAGCCTGAAGACATCTCTTCAATATATGGTTTATTTAACCACAATATTAACCAATTTTCCCGGTACATTAATTATTTTAGTTACTTTGCGGCCTTCTATATGCGGCTGAACTTTCGCTGAAGCCAGGACCAGCTTTTCCAAATCCTCCTTGCTTATTGTCGCCGGAACTTGCACTTTATCCCTTAATTTGCCGTTGACTTGGAGGATAATAGTGATTTCTTCTTCTTGCAAAGCTTTTTCATCGACATTTGGCCATGCCTGGGCGTGAATACTCTCCTTATGCCCAATTTCACTCCATAATTCCTCAGTAATATGGGGAGCAAAGGGAGCCAGCATTTTGAGAACTGCTTCTATACCTTCACGGGCTACGGCCTGATTAACCTTCGGTTGCTCCTTATAAAGATAAAGGGCGTTAACCAGTTCCATAATGGAGCTGATTGCGGTGTTAAAGTTAAATCTGGATCCAATATCATTAGTAACTTTCTTAATAGTGGAGTGGGTTTGGAAGCGCATTTTTTTAGCTTCCGGATCCAGCTGGCCAAAGAGATGATTTTCATTTGTTTCCTGCTTCTGCAGTACCTCGGCATACTGAGCAGCCAAACGCCAAACCCTGTTCAGAAAACGGAAACATCCTTCAACCCCTTGGTCGCTCCATTCCAAATCCCGCTCTGGTGGGGCTGCAAACAGAATAAACAAGCGAGCGGTATCAGCACCATATTTGCTGATAATTTCTTCCGGGCTGACCACATTACCTTTAGATTTGGACATTTTGGACCCATTCATACAGACCATACCCTGGGTTAAGAGATTTTCAAAAGGTTCATCAACTTTTAAGTAACCAAAATCTCTTAAGGCTTTAGTGAAAAAACGAGAGTACAATAAATGCAAAATAGCATGTTCCACTCCGCCCACATATTGGTCAACATTCATCCATTCCGCTGCCAAATCTGGTGAAAAAGCCTGGCTGCTGTTGTGGGGGTCGCAGTAACGCAAGAAATACCAGGAAGAGCACATAAAGGTATCCATAGTATCAGTTTCTCTTTTGGCAGCTTTGCCACATACAGGACAACCTGTATTCACAAAGTTAGGCGAACTAAGCAGCGGGTTTTCACCGGCTTTAAACACCACATCATCGGGCAGACGGACCGGCAACTGATCTTCCGGAACCGGTACCGTGCCGCACTTTTCACAGTAGATAATGGGAATCGGGGCACCCCAGTAGCGCTGGCGAGAAATAAGCCAGTCTCGGAGCCTGTAATTTATTTTCCTTTCTCCTAATTTTTTCTTCTCCAACTCATCGGCCATTTGATTCCAAGCATCACTGCTGGTTAAACCGTCGAAAGGGCCGGAATTGACCATAATACCCTCTTCAATATAAGCTTGCTCCATAGGCTTATCCTTATCCGCAGAGGATATTTGAGGATCAAGAATAACCCGAACAATCGGTAACTTATATTTATTGGCAAACTCAAAGTCTCTTTCATCATGGCCGGGCACACCCATAACTGCCCCGGTACCGTATTCATACAGCACGTAATTGGCAATCCAGATAGGAACCCGTTCGCCGCTTAAGGGGTTAATGCAATAGCGACCAATAAACATTCCTTCTTTTTCCGCTTCGTTCGAAGTTCTGTCAATTTCGTTTAAACCCTTCATCTTTTCTTGAAAAGCGCGAACATCATTTTCATATTCCGTACCTGTAACTAATTTGGTAACCAAAGGATGTTCAGGGGCCAAAACCACATAGCTAACCCCAAAAATCGTATCTATCCTGGTAGTGAAAACCGTAATCCTTTCCTCACTACCTTCTACTTTAAATACAGCTTCTACCCCTTCTGAACGTCCAATCCAATTACGCTGCATTATTTTAACTTTTTCCGGCCAGCCGGTTAGTTTTTCCAAATCATTCAAAAGCTGCTCGGAATAGTCGGTTATCTTAAAGAACCATTGTTCCAGGTCTTTTTGAGTTACTGTCGTTTCACAGCGTTCACAAGCTCCGTCCACAACCTGTTCATTAGCCAATACCGTAGCACAAGACGGGCACCAATTGACCTTAGCTTTCTTTTTATATACTAACCCATGCTTATAGAACTCCAAAAAAATCCACTGGGTCCAACGATAATAATCCGGATGGCACGTAGCTATCTCCCTGTCCCAATCATAGGAAATTCCCATTTGCTGAAGCTGCTTTTTCATTTTGGCGATATTCTCCCAAGTCCATTCCGCAGGGGGCTTTTGATTCTTGATCGCTGCGTTTTCAGCCGGCAGACCAAAGGCATCCCAGCCGATAGGGTGAAGAACATTAAATCCCTGCATTCTTTTAAATCTGGCTATAACATCAACGATGGAATAATTGCGAACATGCCCCATATGCAAATTGCCGGAAGGATAAGGAAACATAGCTAAAGCATAGTATTTCTTTTTCCCGGAGTTAGTTTCAGTTTTTCCCGCTTTGCTTTCCTGCCACTTTTTTTGCCATTTGGGCTCGATCTCTTTAAATAGATATTTTTCCTGCACTTTTGTAACCTCCTGTTTAGGGGACCAAGTTTATGATTTAAAAAGTAAGGACAAGAGAACCCATCCCTTGCCCCTATTTTTGGATTAAAGAGTTATTTCCTGGGCATCTCCCCATAGTCTTTCCAAATTGTAAAACTCTCTAGTCTCAGGTGTCATTATATGAATAACCAGGTCTCCACAATCCAGTAACACCCACGTTGCTTCGGGAAGCCCCTCTATTCTTAGTATTTTAATCCCCAGTTCAGGTAATTTTTCAACCAAATTATCCGTTATTGCTTTAGTCTGCGTTGTTGAATTCCCGGTAGCAATAATAAAATAATCGGTAATAATAGATATTCCCTGGAGATTAAGGACTGTAATATTTGTGCCCTTCTTATCTTCAATTAAGCTTACAACCTTACTTAACTGGTTATGGGCAATAACCAAACCTGAAGCCTCCTTTATATACTCAGTTTATGTTTAAGATCCTTATATGTAAGAAGAGTTAAAGGATGAATTACTTTCTTGTTGTCTTTTAAATACTGCATAGTATGTTCCAAACAAGCAAGAGTTCCTCTACTAAGGTCATGATACAACTTCTGGCGCAACTTGTCTACTCCCGGGAAGTTCCTACCCGGTTCTGTCAAATCAGCACTATAGATTAACATTTCCAGAGGTGACATTTCCGGTCTACCCAAAGTATGGTTGGCAACAGCATTGAGAATATCCCTATCACTTATTTGATATTCATTTTCCAAAACATAAGCCGCTATACGTCCGTGGAGAACCTGAGGATGATCTAGGTCTTCAGGATAATAAATTAAGTTATATTCCTTAGCTTTAGCCAGCTGGTCCGCCAGAGAGAATTGTTTAGCCAAGTCATGAGTTAAAGCCGCTAAGGCAGCCGCCTGCTTATTTAGGCCGAACTTTAATGCCAATTTGCCCGCCCAGGCTTCAACCCCAATAGTATGTTGAAATCTCTCCTCAGTCAAATTTTCAGCAGCCAGGGCTTTGAAATAGTCTAGGGTATAACTCATCTAAAAATCACTCTCCCAATTTTCTTTTCCCCTGAAAAATCTTGTAAGGATATGAAAATCTCGTTTCTAAAAAGAAAATAACAAAAACTAAGAGGAAAAGATTAATTAGGAATACGGTACTAAAAAGTACCGTATTCCTGGGGCCCATGTCGGCAGTATAAGATAAACCAGAATTCACGTCACCAGCTTAATATCAATGGTATCCTTAAAGATCAACGGTATACTTAATATCAATGGTATCAGTAGATCACAATTTATCTTATCAATCCCCGACCGGGATTAAATTGACTGGCGGGGTCTTGCTTCGTTTACCGTCAGTGTGCGGCCTTTAAAATCGCTGCCGTTAAGCTCTTCAGCTAAACGCTCAGCATCTTCCGTATCGACTTCCACAAAACCGAAACCTCTTGAGCGGCCAGTTTCTCTGTCGGTAATTATTCTGCTACCGACAACATTGCCGTACTGACCGAAAAACTCAGCCAGTTCCTCTGAAGAAGTACTCCAGGGAAGATTGCCCACATACAGGGTTTTTGTCATTAGATTCACCTCTAAAATATTTTGTTTATAGTATTAGTAACTTATACTATAGTATACCAAAAGGCGGTAGTCAACATTCTTAGCCCGAATTTTAAAAATAACATGTGTTAGCTCAAGCGCTCAGGATTATTCTTAATTTTTGATATATTAACGATAGAGCCCATTATTTTCAATATACATTCTGACCTCATCCGGGAGAAGATATCGGACAGACTTATTATTCCCCACTCTGGATCTGATATAGGTTGAAGAAATTGCCAGCGCAGGAATTTCCAGCTGATATAACCTATCTCTGCTTTCCGGATATTGAGAAAAAATCTTGGCTAAATGTTTTTGACTCTCATACCCCGGCCGGGAAGCACCAATCACTCGAGCCAGTCTAAAAATCTCTTCAGGTTCACGCCAAGACAAAATATCAATCATCGCATCTGTTCCTGTAATAAAAAATATTTCCTGCTTAGGTAAAAGTTTATGAATTTCTCTTAAAGTATCTACTGTATAACTAGGACCTTTTCTTTCTATTTCTATCCTGGAAGCTTTAAAATATTTATTATTTTTAATGGAGATTTCCACCATTTCGAACCGCATTTCAGCATCAGTTACTTTTAAATTATTTTTATGAGGAGATTCTCCGGTTGGTATAAAAAGAACATAATCCAACCCCAGTTCAACTCTGGCCGTTTCGGCGGCCACAAGATGACCATAGTGTATAGGATCGAAAGTTCCGCCCATTATTCCCAGGCGTTGAGCATTGCTGAGCTCCTGTCTTATACTGGCTTCCATCCTTTTCCCCCACCGTTAATATTGGCGCCTTATTTTATTTAGATAACTTCCCTAAGGCAATTCTATTTTGGGCTGCTCCGACGAAGTCTTGTAAAGCAAGAAATTGCGTCCTATTACCTGCACTAATTCGGCTTGGGCCCTGTGGGCAATTTCTTGAGCAATATTTTGCGGATCATTGGCGCAGTTTTGAAGCACCCTGCCTTTGATCAATTCCCTGGCTTCTAAGGCATCTTGGGCTTGACGGATTACATTTGCCGTCACTTCTTCTTTACCAATCAGCAGAATAGGTTCCAATGTATTTCCTAAAGAGCGCAAATATCTCTTTTGTTTTCCCGTCAGCATTGCTTACCCTCCTTCAATCCATTCCATTTCCAGATCACCAATTAATACCTTATCCCCTTCTTTTATGCCTTCTTCTTTCAAGGCATCTTCCACACCCATTGCTTTAAGTATATTTTGGAAACGCATCAATCCATCATGGGTATCAAGATAGGCCATGGCTGCATGCTTTTCCACTTCTCGCCCTTTAATTATATAAATACCGTTTTCCCGACTTATGTAAAAACGCTCATCACTTTTGGCCTGTACTAATCTGTGCTGATCAGGATCCGCCGAAAATTCAATCTCCGGCACCTGAGGCAAAATCTGAATAATCCTAAACAAAAGCTCACGGATACCTTCCCCGGTCACAGCGGAGATCGGAAATATTTCATATTTATCTTGAATAAAGTCTCGTAATCGCGCCAAATTCCCTTCGGCATTATCAAGGTCAATCTTGTTGGGCACTACCAACATCGGTCTTTCGGCCAAAGCCTGGCTGTATTGTTTTAATTCGCGATTAATGACTTGAAAATCCTCCAGCGGGTCTCGCCCTTCCGAACCGGAAATATCTATAATATGAAGCAATAACCTAGTACGTTCAATATGTCGCAGAAATTCATGCCCCAACCCGGCACCGGCATGAGCACCTTCAATAATACCCGGAATATCCGCCATCACAAAACTTTCGTCCTCCACTTCAACCATCCCGAGATTAGGTGTTAGCGTTGTAAAGTGATAATCAGCAATTTTGGGACGAGCAGCCGAAACCTTAGAAATCAAAGTAGACTTACCTACATTAGGGAATCCCACCAGTCCTACATCAGCCAATAATTTAAGTTCCAAAAGCAACCAGCGTTCTTCCCCTGGTTCCCCCTTTTCGGCCACAGTGGGAGCTTTATTCTGATTACTTATAAAGCGAGCGTTACCGCGCCCCCCACGACCTCCTCGGGCAATAACAACCCTCTGGCCGTGCTTAGTCAGATCTGCCAACACTTCTCCTGTGTCCGCATCTTTAACCAAAGTCCCGGCCGGAAGTCTTAAAACCAGATCCTCGGCTCCTTTACCATGCATGCCCTTTCCTTGTCCATGTTCCCCCCGGTTGGCTTTATAATGCCTGCGATAGCGGAAATCCACTAAAGTCCGTAAGCCTTCATCCGCTTCCAAAATAATATTTCCGCCTCGACCGCCATCCCCTCCATTAGGTCCTCCATAGGGAACATATTTTTCCCGGCGGAAAGATACCGCTCCCGAACCCCCGTCACCGGCTTTAACATAAATTTTTGTGCGGTCATAAAACATAACTATGTCCCTCAATTCAGCAGATTTTACTTACAACACTAATTCTGCAACACTAATTTCCACGCTAATTAATAGTGTAAAAACTCTTTTTATCTAAAATTTTGCCTTCTTTAAGAAGCCGAAACTCGCACCCAAATCCCTGCGGAGCAGTGAGCAATCGGATTTCGACCAAAAGTGCTCCGGGATCGATTTCCTCGGGTATCAAAGCCAAGCATTCCTTAGTGTAACCATAGAACCGCTCTGCGTATTCTTCCTTCCATCCAGTCTGCCAATATTCCTCTTCTCTCATTTCCTGAGGGATTTCAATAGCCATTTCAATCCCTTTGAGACGCAAGTCAAAAAAAAGTCCGAGAAGAATGGCGATCATGATTTTTTGATTAATTTTATAAATCAACTGCTGCGGAACCAGTTCAGCAATTGTTTGATCTAAATATTCCAGAGCTTTTTCCGGCATATTAAGTTGGATATAACCTTTGATCACTTGAAAATAATTTAGAAAATCATGGCGCTGCAGTTGAAAATTATCTATCTGTTTAAAAAGCAACGTTTTTTCAAAGCTCAACATAGTACCCCTCCAGTGAACAATAAACCCCCAGGACAACCCCAGGGGTAGATAAATTCTGCAGCTTATTGGGCTTGAAGAACTTGATTATCAGGATAAACACTTACTTGTTTACGATATTTATCCTTACGTTCAAACTTCACATAGCCATCGATAAGAGCAAATAAGGTATCATCCTTGCCAAGACCGCAGTTCTTACCAGGATGAAATTTTGTTCCGCGTTGTCTAACCAAGATATTGCCGGCTAAAACATATTGGCCGTCGGCACGCTTTACTCCTAAACGTTGCGCCTGACTGTCCCTACCATTTCGGGTACTGCCCATTCCTTTCTTGTGAGCCATGAAGTTCACCTCCTTGGGCCTGATTAAAATATCTTAAGAAATCTAAGGAGTACTTTAAGCCTTGATTGTTTCCACAGACAACTCAGTGTAAGGCTGGCGATGTCCTCTTTTAACCCGAACATTCTTTTTAGGCTTGTAACGAAAAGCGATTACTTTATCAGCTTTACCATGGCTTACAACCTTGACCGTTACGGATGCTCCGTTTACAAACGGTGTACCGACTGTAACGTCTCCGTCTTTCGCCAGCAATAATACTTTGTCGATATCCAAAGTCTGTCCTTCAGCGACATCAAGTTTCTCAACTTTTATACAATCGCCTTCCTGAACCTTATACTGTTTGCCTCCGGTCTCAATAACAGCGTACATAACTTTTTTGCACCTCCTCAACCCAGACTCGCCTTGTTAGGTCGGTTATAGTAACCTGTTAAATACCTAATTCGAGCGGTTGTGGTAAAAGAGCAACCACATTAAGACATTTTAACATCATTATTAACCACAGTCAATTATTTTCAAGGGCTTTAGAATTCCAAATCCAACCTTTGCCTGTACACTCCTGACAGGGAACAGTATAACGGGCGGCTAAAGTCTGACCTTCCTTTTTACGTGTTACTTCCACCAGCCCTAGTTTGGTCGGACCTAAAACTCTGGATTTGGTTTTTTCTTTAGCCAAAACTCGATTCAGGCAGTCAATTACGGCTTGCCAATCCGCCTCTTTCTCCATATCAATAAAATCAATGATTATAATGCCGCTTAAATTCCTAAGCCTTATTTGACGCCCGATTTCCAGGGCGGCCTCTAAATTAATAGTTAAAATAGTATCCTGTAAAATCCGTTTGCCGGTATATTTCCCGGAATTAACATCGATGACGGTCAGGGCCTCGGTTGGCTCAATTACCAAATAAGCGCCGCTGGCCAAAGCAACTTTAGGTTGCAAAGCACTTTTTATCTCCTGGTTAACCCGATAATAATCAAACAGCGATCCTTTAAAATTGGTCCATACTTTTCCCGCTGCTGCCGAGTCCACTTTTCGAAGGTTTTCTCTTAAAGATTGAGCCAAATCCCCGCAATCAACAATTATCTCCTCCACGGAATCATCGATAATATCCCGCAAAAGACGGCTAATGACATCGTTACCGCTGTAAAGCAAGCCTTTTTGCACCCCGACTCCTTTTTCTTCTATTTGCTTTTGCAGTCTACAAAGTTTTTGAATATCTTCATCTATTTCTTTTTCCTCTGCTTCCGCAGCTAGAGTCCTGATAATAATTCCCGCATCCTCTGGCTTCAGCTTTTGGGCCAGCTTTAAAAGATGCTGCTTTTTTTCTTCATCCACAATTTTTCTTGATATTCCCAAATAATCTTTTTTACCGGGAAGCAGGACCGTAAAGCGTCCGGGCAAAGTGAGATTAGTGGTAACCCTGGCCCCTTTATTGCCCACTGGGTCCCTTGTAACTTGGACAACAATTTCCTGACCCTCCTGCAAGAAGTTTTCAATAGTAGGAACTATTTTAGATAGGACATTTTTATCCGGAAAGCGATCCTCCGGTAGCAAAACATCCCCGACGTAAAGAAAAGCATTCCTGCCCAGGCCAATATCTACAAAGGCAGCCTGCATACCCGGCACCACATTCATAACCTTACCCTTAAAGATACTGCCGGCCAGTCTTGATTCCCTTTCACTATCATCCAAAACTTCCACCAGTTTACCCTGCTCCAGGACTGCCGCCCTTATTTGATTGTTCTGACTGGTAATTATAATTTGTTTCATGGGTTTACCTTAAGCGGATCAATTAATTCGCCGTTGGGATTGGCTACATAGAGCCCTTCCCGTATTATTTGTACTTCATCCTGATCTATATTCAGGCCTTCCAGCGAAGCTATGCTGGCCAAAACTTCAGTGGGTCTTACCGAACCCTTGTTACCGGTGACAATATCCAGGCGCAAAACAATACCTTGCCTATCTGCACTCAAGATCTGGATACTATTGACCAAAGATCGGATATTGCGCTCACTTTCTTTACCCTTATGCCTTCTTACTACTTTGACCTCATTTCTGGCCAGCCATCTCTCACAGGCTTTAATAACTTCATCCGCCTTTAATTTTAGGGTCCCCGGGAGAATTAACTTATAGCGAGCCAGGTTAATAACAGCCATTAAAGCTTTACTCCCCTTGGGCCGGATCGCTGAATCGGTTATACAAATACCTTCCGGCAATTGCCCTTGCAATTTTTCCACTATCTTAGCCAGCAAATCCTTCCGACTAAGCCCTTCAAGCTCTTGAACATCAATATCTACATACTCCCTTTCTCCTTCTACCCCGACCGCCAAAGGAGGGCCGAAAGAGATTTTAGGGTGGGGATTAAACCCTTGCGAATAATGAACATTGATCTGAGCTCGGCGCAAAGCCCTGTCGAAAACCCGGGTCAAATCCAGATGCGCTACATATCTGGCTTCTTTTTTCTTGGTATAAGCTAACCTTATTTTCAAGACAGCCATCCTTTCAACTGTAATCCCTGCTTCATAGCCTTATCTTGGTATTTATCGTCCCTCCGGTATGATTTCTCACCTAATGAATATAATCTTTTAGATAAAGGAAGGAGAGAGACTTATGCAATTCGCTTACGGAGAAACAAAAGCGATCAGGCTCTTGGATGAAGCAAATTTTTGGAAACATCAGGAGCAGGAACATACGGTTGTTATCAGAGAAATTGTTCCTGACCTGGAAAAAAGATTTGTGGAAGATTTAAAACAATGGGAAACAGCTTTTCTCAAGACTCACAATAGAGTTATTCAGCTCACGGAAACTATGATCCGCTCCGGCAATTATGCGCCGGCTTATGTTAATCAAGTCCAAACTCTGATCAGTTACAGTCTGGAACAAAGCAGCCGCTGGATTCAATTCTTATTTGAGATCTTAAGCTTAAGCCCGGCCGTCAAAAAAGAACCGGTTGCCAGGACCGTAATCCGCCATATTATCCGCGAATCAGAATACTTTAGCGGTATTGCCCAGACTATCTGCGCCGATTAAGAACAGGTTTGGCCACAGTAGGACATACCCCGCATTTGGCGCATTTACGGCGGCAATCAGGTGTTACGGCACCTTGTAAAGCATTCTTATATTCTTGCAATAAAAACTCCTTGCTTATTCCCGGACTTAAATGATCCCAAGGGAGTGTTTCCTCCGGTTGGTATTGCCGGTGGGCATAAAAATGAGCGTCTAAACCGGTCTGAGCCAAACCCTGCTGCCAGAGATCAAAATTAAAATACTCACTCCAGCTGTCAAATTTACAGCCGGCCCGAACCGCCCATTCCAAGAGATCTGCTGTTTTACGGTCACCCCGGGCCAAAACCGCTTCTAAGTAACTGGCCTCAACGTCATGATAGAGAAACTTAATACGCTTACTTTTAAGTCTTTCCTTCAAGTATTCCTGTTTGGCCTGAAGCACTTCCCTGGAATCCTGCGGAACCCACTGCAAAGGAGTAAAAGCCTTGGGCACAAAGGAACTGGCGGACACGGTTACCCTGGCCCCCCGGCGTCCTGCTTTTTGAGCTTGAGCCAAAACCTGGCGTGCCTGCTCCACAATCCCGTCCAAATCCTCATAAGTCTCGGTTGGCAGGCCGATCATATAATAAAGCTTGATACTGCTCCAGCCGGCTTTAAAGGCCGCATATGCAGTTCTAAACAAATCTTCATCCGTAACTCCCTTATTAATAACGTCTCTTAAACGTTGAGTTCCTGCCTCCGGAGCAAAGGTTAAGCCGGATTTTCTAACTTTTTGAACCTGCTGCGCTATCTCGACATCAAAAGAATCCAAGCGTAAAGAAGGCAGGGAAACATTTACTCCTCGCTCTTGCATCTTGGCCATCAGATTCTCCAAAACCCCGTTAATACAAGTATAATCGCTGGTGGAAAGAGAAACCAAAGAAATCTCTTCATAGCCCGTAGCATCAACAGCCTTTTCCGCTTGCTCCAGCAAAAGCTCCGGCGACCGTTCTCGCAAAGGACGGTAAATCATGCCCGCCTGACAAAAACGACAGCCCCTGGTGCAGCCCCTCATTACTTCCAACATAACCCTATCATGCACAGCCTCCGTATAAGGCACAATCACCTTTTCGGGAAAATAGGCGAAGTCAAAATCTTTAACCACCGCTTTGTTAATAACCCTGGGGACATCTTCCTTAGTAATCACTTGCTTGATTTTTCCGTCGGGATAATATTCAACGTCGTAAAACTGCGGTATATACACTCCCTGCAAACTGCTGAGATCCAAAAGAATTTCTTTTTTTGTTTTGCCGGCCGCTTTACCATTTTTAATAACTTCCAACATAGCGGGAAATTGTTCTTCACCTTCGCCCAGCAAAACACAATCTAAAAACGGCGCCAAAGGTTCCGGATTATAGGCACAAGGGCCCCCGGCCAAGATAAGCGGATACTCTTTTCCTTCTCCATCAGGGGATATCCTGTTTTCCGCTCTTAAAGGAATTCCGCTTAGATTAAGGATGTTTAAGATATTGGTATAACTCAATTCATATTGAAGAGTAAAGGCCACCACATCGAACTCCCTTAGGGGATGAAAAGATTCCAGTGCATAAAGCGGCAAACCCGCTTCTTTCATTTTTTCTTCCATATCCGGCCAAGGGGAAAAAGCCCTTTCACACAAAAAACCATCATAGGAATTAATTAAACCGTAGAGAATACGTAAAGCCAGATTGGACATCCCCACTTCATAGACATCAGGAAAAACAAAGACTGTCCGGACCCCGGCCTTAGACCAATCCTTGCGAATCATATTCCACTCCCCGCCTACATATCTGCCGGGTTTAATTACCTGGGGGAGGATGCGGTCTAATTTTCGACGTATTTCTTCGCTGCTGCTAATTTTGAGATTATCATTCATGTTTTTTTCTTCCCTTCGGGAAAACTTAGAGAAATTATTATATCATAACCCGCCTGCCGAGGGCAAAACAGAGCGAATACAATATTGTGTATAATTATACGGTTATTGTTATTTATTATGCTTTATTTATGTTGTTTATAGTTGATTATCATTTATTTTGGTTGTACAATGCTAAGTAATTATAAGTTGTTTCTTTGTAGGAGGCGATTCTTGTGTCTTCGGAAAAAGAGTTGATCACAGCCCAGGTGTTAGCAAAAGAATTGAATCTCTCAGTGGAAACAATCTGGAAATACACCCGCGAGAAGAAAATCCCCTATATCGAACTGGGCAATAAGCAATACCGCTATATCCTGAAAGATGTGGTCCGAGCATTAAGCAATTCCACCATTAAAGACAGTCCTGCAGCTTATCAAACAGAATCGGCCAAAAAATTTACCTACCAGGATTATTTGAATCTTCCTGAAGAACCAGGCTATCATTATGAAGTTCTGGAAGGTATGTTAATTAAAGAACCTTCTCCTAATGTCAGACACCAGCGTGTTTCCAGAAAAATCCAGCGCCTGCTGGAAGACTATTTCTGGCAATACGACCCGGAAGGCGAAATATTCGATGCGCCACTGGACACCACTTTGGAGGAGAGTACCGTTGTTCAGCCGGATATCTTTTATATATCCGGAAAACAGAAAAATATCATCAAAGAAACACGAATTGACGGTCCGCCTGAGCTTATCGTGGAAATTATGTCTCCTTCCAGCTACCGCAGGGATCGCCTGCAAAAACTACAGATTTACCAAAAGGCCGGGGTTGAACATTACTGGCTCTTAAGCCCTGAGGAAAAAACACTGGAGTGTTTTGCCCTGCGCGATGGGGTTTACGCCCTGGTTGCCGCCGGAATGGATGAAGATACTATCCGCCATCCTGATTTTGAAGGCCTGTCTGTCCCCCTTAAAAACTTATGGTAGACTGCATTAAATCTTTGACTAGATTAGATCTCAGACTAGATTAGATCTCAGACTAGATTAGATCTCAGACTAAATTAAATCTTTAATCTTAGTTTTAAGACCCTTATCAAGCAAACCCCGGACAACCTCAGTTTCAGTTAAGCTATGTTCCAATTTATCCTTAACCCCAATTACATTGACTATACTATAGCGGTCAGTTGTAAACTCATTAACAACCTCGCTTAAAGGCGTGTCTTTATTTACTGTCAAGCAATGACTAGGCATAAGCCCCCTACTTAATAGCCTTTCCTTCTTGCGACATAGTTGTTTTAAAAAAACAATCCTGGCATTTTTCAACTCTTTATCAGAGCCCAGCCAGAAAAACACCCCGAGTACAATAAACAAAACCGGTTCGAGCTGCACAAACTGGAAGGCCTGTAAAAAAAAGCCGCTAACGATAAATATACCACCCAACACCTTACCCGCTACAGCCAAGAATTTGGTAGTCTTCACAAAACCAAAAGTGCCGGCCAAAAAGGCCCTAACCATCCTCCCGCCATCAAGAGGCAAAACCGGTATTAAATTAAAACAAGCCAGCCAGAAGTTAATCTTAACGAATTCCAGGCTCCAAGGCCCATGAATTATGCCTTCCCAGCGCAGGTACTGAAAAATAATAAATAACAAGAAATTAAAAGCCGGGCCCGCAAAGGCAATTATACTCTCATCTACTTTCTTGCCTTCAAAACTATCTTCTAGCACGGCAGTTCCCCCATAAGGATAAAGCTCCACGCTTTTAAGCTTAACTCCAAATCCTTTGGCCACCAGAATATGGACGATCTCATGCAGTATAACTAAGCCAAAAACAAGAAGAGCTCTTGTCAAGAGCCCGCCCAGTGCGCATAACACCAACAAAGCGATGAAAGTCGGATGAATTCTTATTTTTATGCCTTTTAACAGCATACATCTCACCTTAATTTGGATTTTTATTTTCAGCTTGAATTAAATAGTTGAGCGGATTGACAGCCCTTCCGTTATGCCTTAGTTCAAAATAAAGCCATGGTTTCTGACGCCCCGAACTTAGGCCTACCGTACCTACCTGGGCTTTTGGGGAGAGCGGATCACCTGTTCTAACACTCACCTCGCCAAGATTGGCAATAATCCCTTCCCAGCCGTCCCCTAAATTAAGCCGAACCATGTTTCCCCAAAGCGCATGCTCGGCTACTTCCATGACAACCCCCTCCCTGGGGCAAAGAACCGGCGTACCCAGTTTGCTTTCGATTTCAATACCGTCACTTAAGGACCCAGTAAAACTTTTGCCCTGAAAACCCACCCTAACCGTCCCCGCCACCGGAGGATAAAAGATTTCCTGAACCGGAGCATTAACAACCAGACTCTCATTACCCTTGATGCCGATTACCTCTTTGGCCATGGTATTAAGAGATGCGTATATACTGCCGCTATCCATACCCATCTTATAAAAGGCATATATATTTTGGGAAAAAAAATCATCCCCCTTGGAACTGAATACTATGCTCAGCAAAAGAAGGGCGGAAAGCATTACTCTCTTTTGGCTCCCGGTCCATTTATCGGCAAAACTTCTAACCGGCTCTTCAGCAAAATAATATTTTTTGTTGTGATTATTTCTTTCATAGGCATTATACCTTTTGGAACGTCCTATTTCCTGGGCCGCCCTCTCCCATTCCCAGTCATCCCATCTTTGAAACGGATCCATTAGCCCACCACCTTGAACTGGCATTACTCTCACCTAAGACAACCCTCTAAAACATATGAGCGGGACAATAAAAAAAGAACACCTTTTATCTTAGGTGTTCCTATTATCTAAGGTGTTCCTTTTGAGGGACAATGAATCTTACTAAAACATGGGCCGCTCTCCCTTTAAGCCGACATTGATTACCATGCCTACAGCTATCATATTGGCCAACATCGAACTTCCGCCGGAGGTAATAAAGGGTAAAGGTATTCCTGTAACGGGCATAATTCCCGAAACCATCCCTACGTTGACAAATATATGAAAAACCAACATAGAAGCTACACCGGCGGTAATTAACATTCCATAATGATCCCTGGCCCTGAGCCCAATAGCAATAATGCGCAAAATAAATATACAAAAAACAAATAACAAAATCGAGGTCCCGATAAAACCAAATTCTTCGCCTACTACCGAAAAAATAAAATCAGTATGGTGTTCCGGCAAAAAATTGTATTGTCCTTGCGTACCCTGCATATAACCCTTGCCCCAGAGCCCACCGGAGCCAATAGCCCATATGGATTGAACAACATGATAAGCATCATCAGAAGCGCTTTTTTGAGGATCGATAAAAACCAATAGCCGGTCCAACTGATAATCCTTGATAGGCAGTGGCAAACCTTCTAAATAACTTAAAGGCCAGGGCAGATTTGTGGATACATGAAAAAATATGGCTGCGACCACCAAGCCCAAAGCGCCGATAATTATAGCTCCAAACTTAATAGGATGAGCACCTGCCACAAACATCATGCCGATAAAAATGGCTCCAAAAACTAAAGCCGACCCTAAATCCGGCTGCAAAAAAATAAGTAAGGCTGCCGGTAAAATGTAAAGAAAGGGGAGAATAAAGCTTTTGACACTATTTAGTTTCCCTTTGCGGTCAGCCAGAAATTTGGCAAAAGTAATTATCATAAATACTTTGGCAAACTCAGAAGGCTGGATTCCAATACTGGAAGTAATCGGAATCCAGCGCTGAGCACCTTTGGCCGTCGAGCCAACAATAAACACGAGCACCAGTAGAAAAATCGTAAACCCATAAATCCACCAATGCAACTTTCGCCAATATTCATAATCAACAGCAGCAACAAAGGTCGCGACTATTATACCGGTAATAATCCACACCACTTGGTTTTTTACATAGTGATAGGGATCGGAAGGATTCACATTATAAGAAGCAGTGCTTAATATAAGCAAACTGGCTCCCAATAAAAAAGCCAGCGTTATTAACATAGGTAAATCAAGCCCAACTATAGACTTTCTGCGATTTTTTTTGGCCATCTTTTTTCCCCGGTTCAGTATTTATTGTGAGACTCTCTTCTTCTTGCTCTAAATTATAGCATAGCCCCTCTTGCAGCTGCAACAAACATAAATAAACCGTTTCGAAAACATAAAAAAGAAGTTCATTAAGAACTTCTCTTAATCCTGTCCATATAATCCCTTCTAATTTTCTTGATAGGAACACTGGTTTTCAATTCAACTACCTTATCAGACTGATCCAGTACTATTTCAAATTTATCAAAATCGATCACCATGTACCTAGCGATTACATTATTAAGATCTTCCTTAAGTTGATTCATAAAATAGGGGGACATCTTGGCCCGGTCATGAACAAGAACCAAACGCAGCCTTTCTCTGGCGTGAATTCGACTGCTGGAAGCTGCCTTGCCCAGCACACGATTAATATACTCCAACAACATTATTAACTCCTCCCCCGCATCTGTTAGCAAAGGCCCATGAACCTTCTTAATCTATTCATAATACCGTAAGATTCTTCAAGATTCATCAGAGGAACCTCTTCTCCTCTGATTCTTCTGGCAATTCTACGGTATGCTTCCCCGGCAGGGGAAATCAAATTCATTACTGCAGGCTCTCCCCTGTTCGTAGACACTATAATTCTATCATCTTCCTGAACCACTCCCAGAAGGTCTACTGCAAGTATGTCCACTATGTCTTCAATATCCATCATATCGCCTTGTCTAACCATACGCGGACGGAATCGGTTGATTATGAGTTTGGGATTGCGCAGATCCGAACTCTCCAGAAGGCCGATAATCCTATCAGCATCCCGAACGGCACTCACCTCCGGCGTTGTTACCACAATAGCTTGATCGGCGCCGGCAATAGCATTATAAAAACCCTGTTCAATTCCGGCTGGACAATCAATAATTATGTAATCATAATCTTCCTTCAATTCCCTACAGAGATCCTCCATCTCTTCCGGGGATACAGCTGACTTATCCTTGGTCTGAGCCGCCGGCAACAAATATAAGTTCTCAAATCTCTTATCTTTTATAAGAGCTTGTTTGAGACGACAATTTCCATTGGTGACATCCACAATGTCATATACTATCCTGTTTTCCAAACCCATAACTACATCAAGGTTACGCAGCCCAATATCGGTATCTATCAAAATTATCCTTAAACCTTCCGAGGCCAATGCTGTACCTATATTTGCAGTAGTGGTTGTTTTGCCTACGCCGCCTTTTCCTGAAGTAACTACAATTATTTCGCCCATACCCAAGCCTACCTTTCACTAAATCTTAAGCAGCAGTTCTCCTTAAGTACAAAACCAAAACCAAAATATTAATACAATAAAAAATTATTCTGGAAAAATATTCTACAATCCCCTTTTATTTCCTTTAGGAAAAAGAAAAAACCGAGGTCTAAATTCCTCGGTTTTTCAAGCATATAAACTGTTTACCAGCCAAAATACTTTTTAAACACAGCTTTAGCGACATATCCTGCTGTTTCACTCCCATGTCCGCCATATTCTACAAGACCGGCAAAAGCAATCTCGGGATCATCGTAGGGAGCAAAAGCGACATACATACCGTTATATTGGTTTCCTTTTTCCGTATTCCTGGAGCCCAACTGGGCCGTACCGGTCTTGCCTCCTCCGCTGTACTGGGGCATATCAGTGAAAAGCCAAGCGGCAGTGCCGTCCCCGCTGGTCACCTGAGACATGGCCTTTTTAATAATGGCCAATGTTTCCGAGGATACAGAAACTTTATGGTTAAGCTCAGGTTCTTTTTGAAGCACGACCTCACCCGTAATTGGGTCGAGAATTTTGTCCACAACATAAGGCTTGTAATTATAGCCGCCATTAGCAATGGTAGCCACATAGTTCGCTAATTGAATCAAAGTATAGGAGTTATAACCCTGACCAATGGAGTTATTAAAACTGTCAAACAATATCCAGTCCACATAATAATTTACTTTGTCCTGGTAAGAAGCTCGAGCAGCGGCAATTTCCTGTTTTTTTTGCGCCAAAAGCTTGTCTTTTTGACTGTTATCCTTTGCTTCCGCCAATAAAATTACATATTTTTTTTCAATGGCATCTAATTGTTCTTGCAGTTGTTTTTCATAAATAGGGCCGAAATAATCTTTTTTCCACTGGGGCGAAGGAGCCATGCCGGTAGCTTCTCCGGGAATGTCAATTCCGGTAGGAACCCCCAGACTAAATTCATGAGCAATCTCTTTAATCAGCTCCGGCTGTTTATCGAACACCCTCCGGCCAATAGCTTGGAAATAAATATTGGATGATTTCGCAATGCCCCGATAAAGATTAACGTGACCAAAATTATTTCCACCCCATTCGGCAATACCTATACCCCCTAGAGTGGATAAAGAATCGTAAAAGGTTTCTTCGGGAGTAACTAAATTTGCTTCTAAAGCCGCTATGGCTGTAATCATTTTAAAGGTTGAACCCGGCGGATAGGCCCCGCTTATGGCGCGGTTAAACGAAGCCTTATCTTCACCGGTAAAATACCTAGCCGCAGTCTTATCGGAAATAACTCCAATAAGCTCGTTGGGGTCCATATCCGGCTTGGAAGCCATGGCCAGAACTTTGCCCGTTTTCACTTCCAGTACTACGGCTGCACCCCCTTTGGCATCAGGGTGCTTTCTTGCCACCTCGTTAATTACTCGAGTCAGCTCATCTTCTACAACCTTCTGCAGACTAGCGTCCACAGTTAATTGAACGGTATATCCCGGCTGAGGTTCACTCAATGTCTCTCTGGCTATCGGTCTCCCATTGCGATCCACCCCAATCCTATCCTTACCGTGATTTCCCCTCAGCCAACTATCATAACTTTTTTCCACACCCATTTTGCCCACCAGATCACCCTGGGAATATCTATACGGATCGTTGGATTCTTCAGCTTTTTTATTGAATTGTTCAATTTCAGACTCACTTATCTCCCGTACATACCCCAGTACCTGTCCAAGCAAGGTTTTCTGAGGATATTCCCTAACCGGAACAGGTTCTATACTCACGCCGGGCAATTCATTGCTATGTTCGGCAATAATAGCCTGCAGTTCGACCGGCGCATTTTCCAGGATGGTAACCGGCCGATAGCTTTGCCACTGCTGATTACGGATCATCACGAAAATATCTTCAGTAATCAATTCCACAGACTGATTCTTATAAGGCCAATAGGGCTTTATATAGCCTGCCAGTTTAGCTACAACATCCTTCCAGTCATCCTTATTTACTCGCTGCAGATCGGTCCAATCCAAAGACAAGGTATACCTGGGAACACTTCGGGCCAACACTACCCCATTACTATCTACGATTTTACCTCTCATGGCGGGAGTAGTAATACTTTTCATCACATTTCCGGCCGCCAGTTCTTCATAGACCGCAGCATTGGCTATTTGCAGGCGCCAAAGGTTAACTCCCAAAACAAAAAAAAGAATGACAACAACAACACCAAGAGCAATCAATTTATTTTGAATAGATTTTTTATCTCTTTTTTCCATTGTTTCTCACTCCTGATTATCACCGTTGTTGTTCATATCTATCTTTAGACTTCAGTATTCCCTGCGTAAAAGATCTATGTATAAGAGGATAGGTTAAAGGAACGAGCAGACAATTATAAAAGGAAATTCCCATTATAGTGTCAAAGGGATTACGTGCTGACCATTGCAGCCCGGAAGTAACTGCTACCAAAACCATCAACAACTGGCCAAGAAAAGTAAGTAAAAAAACCAGCACCATGGTAAGTATAACATTCTCACGATACCATTTTCTCTGGATAAAACTGACAAGCAGAGCAACAACAGCCAAGATAAAAGCGTATAAACCAATGTACCGGCCAAGATACATATCCACAATCAGCCCGCAGCCAAAACCGTAAAATAAACCGACCAGCGGTTTTTGATGCAAGGCTATATAAATAACCAAAAGCATAACTAAATCCGGTTTTATCCCACCAATAGACAAATATTGGAATAGAGTTCCCTGAAGCACCAAACATAAACACAACAAAACAAACAGAACAATATTCCTTTTCATCAGCTTTCCTCCAGAATATTGATTATATACACTTCTTCCAAGGTGTCAAAATTCACAATAGGATCAACTGCTGCAATCTTTTGAATACCGGAAGAATCAATTTTTATGGATGCTACAACCCCGATAGGAATTCCCTTTGGATATACCCCTCCCAGCCCTGAAGTAAACACTAAATCCCCAACATTAACTTCATCTTCCTGACGAAAAGTAATTTCCAGCGTTCCCCAGCTTTGTAGCCTGTTATCCCGTTCAAAGGTACCGCTTAAGACTCCGAAAATAGGTTTTCCCTGGTTGTCCCTGACCATGGCCCCGACTTTTCCTTCAGTATCGGTGATCATGAGAATATCAGCAGTAGTGGGAGTCACGGCCACAACTTTACCGACCAAGCCCAGATTAGCCACAACGGGATAATTATTTTTCACCCCATCCTTGCTCCCTTTATTGACTTTAATAGTCTGATACCAGGCCGAAGGGTTGCGGTTGATGATGGTTGCCCCGGTTTTGTTGTACTTATCCAAAGTTGGGCTATTAAAAGGCTTGCTTAGCTCCTCATATCTCAGAGCAGCTAAGACTTGTTCCTTGAGCATAAGATTGTCACTTTTCAGCTTATCAATTTGTTTTCGGTATTCTTCGTTTTCAGCTACAACCTGGCGAAACTTAAAAATAGCTCGCGCGTTTTTCTTAATTCCGTCTCCTATCTTCCAAACAACTTCTTCTACTGGGGACAAAATCCTGTTGAGAGCATTTCCTACAGGATTAGGAAATTCACTTCCCATTTCGGTAAGGTGAATAGCTGTCATGGTAATTAAAAGCACAGCAAAAACAATAACAACTATGCTCAGCAAATTATATTTTTTGCCCACCTATTTCTCCTCCGCGCTTTTAATCCCTCTGCAATGCGGCCAGCTTCTTCAGTAATTCTTCACTTTCTAAAACTTTGCCTGTGCCCAAAGCAACACAAGAAAGCGGATCTTCAGCTAGGTGAACAGGAATTCCGGTCCGTTCAGCCAACAATCTGTCAAGATTTTTCAATAAGGATCCTCCACCGGCCATGACAATTCCACGATCCATAATATCCGCTGCCAGTTCGGGAGGAGTTTTTTCCAGGCAGGTCTTAACCGCCTCAATAATAGAAGTTACCGGCTCGCTTAAGGCCTCCACAATTTCTTCGGATGTTATATCAACATTCTTGGGCAATCCTGTTAAAAGGTCCCTGCCTTTAACCTGATAGGTTTTATCTTTATCGGGCATATAAGCGGCTCCGATTTCTTTTTTAATATTCTCCGCACTCTGATAGCCAATGGACAGGTTATAATTGCGCTTGATATAGGCAATAATGGCTTCATCCATCTCATCGCCCGCTACTCTGATGGAACCGGCAGTTACAATCCCCCCCATAGAGATTACCGCCACCTCTGTAGTACCACCGCCAATATCTACAATCATATTCCCCGTGGGTTCGCTTACCGGCAGTCCCGCTCCAATGGCTGAAGCCATGGGTTCTTCCATAATAACCGGATCCTTAGCCCCTGCGGCCAGGGCCGCTTCTCTGACAGCCCTCTTTTCCACAGCTGTTACACCCGAAGGAACACAAATTACAACCCGCGGACGAGCAAATAATAATTTGCTGCCCATAGCTCGATTTATAAAATACTTAAGCATTTTCTGAGTTACGTTAAAATCGGAGATTACCCCGTCTTTAAGGGGTCTGATAGCGACAATGTTACCCGGCGTCCTGCCGATCATTTCTTTAGCCCTGTCACCAACAGCCAAAGGCTCATTACTCTCTATATCCATGGCCACTACAGAAGGCTCTCGCAAAATAATTCCTTTGCTTTTCATATGTACCAAGGTATTGGCCGTTCCCAAGTCTATGCCTAAATTTTTGGAAAATATCATTTATAGAAGTCCCCTTTCATCCTACAAATATCCAAACTTTACTTAGTTTACCACATTTGCATTAGTGTATTCTTGATTAGTGTATTCTTGGTTCTAAAACATCCCTTGTTCCTTAAGACTCACATATTTTTTATCGCCAATAATAACATGATCCAAAACTTCAATACCGAGGATTTTCCCACCTTCTATCAATCTTTTTGTAATATCTATATCTTCCCTGCTTGGAGTTGGATCGCCGCTGGGATGATTATGCAAAAGAATAATGGTATTGGCATTACGGCGGATAGCTTCCTTAAAACACTCCCGGGGATGAACAATGGAAGAATTCAAAGACCCTATCGATACAGGGCTAATTCCCAACACATTGTTTCGAGTGCTCAGATACATAACCCGAAAGTGTTCACGGTCCAGATGCCTCATCTCTTCCATAACAAGCCCGGCCACATCGGCGGGTGAGTTGATTGTTGGCCGGGACATAGGATCTAAACTGACGCTTCGGCGGCCTAATTCCAAAGCGGCTTTAACCTGAGCGGCCTTGGCAGGCCCTATACCGTTGACCGCCTGGAGCTCCGGCAAAGACAACCCCGCCAAACCGTGTAGTCCTCCGGTTTCAGCAAGAATTCTTTCGGCCAGATCCAGAACATTTTCTCCTTTGGACCCTGTCCTTAAAATAATAGCTAAGATTTCCTTATTAGAGAGAACCTCGGATCCGTATTGGTGAAGACGTTCTCTTGGTTTAAGGTCCTCCGGTAAATCCTTAAGCCGACGGTAATTCATCCTTATTCATCCTTTGGGATAAATTCCTCTTTCCTCAAGCTTAGCGGTCAACAGCTCCATAGGCAGACCAATAACATTGGTTAACGATCCTTTTATCTCCAGAACAAATTTTCCGGCTTCACCTTGAATACCATAAGCCGCAGCTTTGTCCATAGGTTCGCCCGTAGCAATATAAGCCAAAATTTCTTCTTTATCCAGTTTTCTGAAAGATACGATGGTTATTTCCAGGCCTGTCCAAACCCTAATGTCTTTGTCCGGACTGTTATCCGCCAAAGCAATCGCCGTTAAGACCCGGTGGGTATTACCACTTAGGGCCCATAACATTTCTTCGGCTTCCTGTTCATCTTTTGGTTTACCTAAAATCCGATTGTTTAAAACAACTATGGTATCGGCACCTAAGACCAGATCACGGTTTGGCCCTTTTATATTCTGCCAGGCTTTAAGTCCGGCAAGTGCTTTCTTGCGAGCCAAGCCCCGGACTGCCGCTTCCGGCTCCCTACCTGACTCTAATTCTTCGCAAATTGGCGCATCTACACGCTTAAACTCATATCCCCATTCTGTTAATAGTTCACTTCTCCTGGGAGAAGACGATGCCAAAACCAACACTGTAGTTTCACGTCCTTTGGCTGAATTACGACAGGCCAAGGCAACATCTTATTAGTTTCGACATTCCCCTGCTTATTCCTTTTAGTAGTTTGTAAAAAATAGCTAACAAATATTATTATAGGCCGAAATTATTAACACTTACTTAAGGCTTATTAAATACTTGGTTATTATTTATTACTTCTTGGGGATTTTGCCCTGATCTTTGAGAATTACAACATATAAGGCATCCAACAATGCCCGGGAACTGGCCCGCAAAATATTGTTGGAGATACCAATAGTTCCCCAGCTATCCAAACCATGCCTGGTTTCGACCACAACCCGGACCACGGCGTCTGTTCCTTGAGACCCGTCTAATACCCTAACTTTATAGTCAACAAGCTGACTTTCCTCAATAACCGGGAAAAAAGTACTCAAAGTGTTTCTTAAAGCCTTATCCAAAGCATTAACCGGTCCGTCACCCTCAGCCGCGACGTGCACAGACTGATCTTTAACCTTAACCTTGATCACAGCCACAGAATCGAGCTCACCCCTTAAAGGGTCACTCCAAACATGGCAGTCTACAAGATCAAAAGGCGGTTCAAATGCTCCCAAGACATCCAAACAAAGCAAATCCAGACTGCCTTCAGCCGTTTCATACTGGTAGCCCTGGTTTTCCGCTTCTTTTATTCTCTGCATGGTTTCTTCAACCAGAGGATCATCTTTTTCAATGTCCGGCCGGAAACGCCGCAAACGCTCGCAGATATTAGCCTTGCCGGACTGGTCGGAAACAAGAATGCGACGTTCATTGCCCACCAGGGAAGGATCAATATGTTCAAAAGTTCTTTTTTCTTTGATAACGGCATCCACATGCATTCCCGCTTTATGGGCAAAAGCACTGCGGCCGACAAAAGGTTGTTTGGAATCAAAGGGATAATTTATTAGTTCGGCTACATAGCGGCTATAATGAGTCAATTTCCGCAAGGCTTCGGGCTCAAGCACATCATAGCCCAGCTTAAGCTGCAGCCAGGGAATCAGAGTGGACAAATTAGCATTGCCACAGCGTTCTCCCATACCGTTTAAACATCCTTGAATCTGATTAGCTCCGGCCTCCACAGCCGCCAAACTATTAGCTACGGCCAACCCTCCGTCATTATGAGCATGAATTCCCAGAATTTCAGGCGCTAAAACTTTTTTCACAGCCTGTACCCCTCTGGTTATATCCTGACAGAAAGTACCGCCATTGGTATCACAAAGCACAAGCCCTTTGGCCCCTCCATCCAGGGCGGCTTCCAGACATTGTATAGCATAAGCCGGGTCTTCCATCCAGCCGTCAAAAAAGTGTTCCGCATCAAATATTACTTCTTTGCCCGCTTGCAC
>JAAYMU010000226.1 GCA_012521215.1 Peptococcaceae bacterium
AATTATCCTTTTGGTAATTTAAGGTATATCTGTTCTAGACGAACACCCCATGCCACTAAGAGTAATCTGATGTTTAGCGTGATTACGTGATTAATCTTAATGCAGCTATTGGGATAGCTTACAGGGACTGGCTTGATCAATTAAGATATCTTACAAAATAATTACTTTCCAGCAACCAGTCGGAAATTTCTATCCCTTGTAAAGCATGCTCTTTAATAACGGACTCGTTCTTTTCAGAAGAGATAAACTTCGAGCCCACAGGCCGGACGGCAAAACTTAAATTCGTCGTCAAAAGGTTTTTTCCAAGGACAAAAGAAGCCACTTCTTCTTCAAAGCCTAGGAGATAAGCAAGGGTAGGATAAATATCTACCTGACCACCAATTTGGGAAGAAGTGAAGCCTTGAATTCCAGGGTAGTAAATAATAAAAGGTACTGTTTGATTAATTTTAAATACTTCGCTTCCAGGGCCGGATCCGCTTATTCCTTCATGATCTCCGTAAATCACCACCAGCGTATTCTGGAGCAAATTATTTTGCGTTAATTCTTGCATAAACTCCCCTATGGCATGGTCCACATAATTAATAGAATACAAATAATTTGCCAGTTCCTTATTAGCATTAGCCAAGTCTCCAAGCTCTAAATCCAAATTTTTAAGTCTATCCGGCAGCTTAAAAGGCCCGTGGCTGGTTAAGGTAATGATATGAGCATAAAAAGGCTTGGCAGTATCTTTAAGTATATCAACAGATTGCCGAAACATGGATTTATCGCTTAAACCCATTCCTACCAGATCATCTGCTTCCAAATTTTCGATTCCAAAATAATGCTGAAAGCCCAGGTTTGGATAAGCCTTATTGCGATTCCAAAAACCGCTTTCATCTCCATGGATCGCTATGGTTGTATACCCCTTTTGCTTTAAAACATCCGGCAAAGACTTATACTGATTGGCCGGGAACCTAAAAAATGTACTCCCGTTTTTAACCGGGTAAAGACCTGTATTTACCAGCAGTTCCGCATCTGAGCTCCGTCCGCTCCTGGTCTGAGGATAGATATTTTTATAATATATCCCTTCATTAATAATCCGGTTGAGATTAGGAGTAATTTCATAGCCATTGATCCTAGCGTCAATAACAAAATTCTGAAGAGATTCCACCTGGATCAGTAATAAGTTGTTTCCGCTGCCCAGTGGTGGTACCTTAGCGGCGACTTCATGGGCTGCTTGTAATTCTTTCTTTTTTTTGAACCACTCCGTAATCGTCTCCAGCTCTTCCTCACTAAGGTCGCGAACTTTATTAGTATTTGTAAAATCAATCAGGTCTTTAATAAGATAGCCCGGCGATGCCCAGGTAGCTAAGAAATCCCCTCTTTCAAAAGTTGTAAAGGTATATTGCAAAGAAGCCTTGTCTAAAACCAAATTTTTAAAGGGCTTAACAGCATAAGCCGAAATACCGATTATAAATATCAGACAAAACAACAAAAGATTCCTGGGAATAAATTGTATTCTCTTTTTCCCTATAAAAAGCACAGCCAAATGAACGACAAAAATAAGGTCGGTTATTTTTAAGCCAGCTAAGATGCTGGGACCAAGATTATTCAGGTTAGAACTTTGTCCAAAAGTGTAAAAGGAGATTGGCTCATAATAGTATCTGAAGTAGCAAATATTAGCCAACCAAAATAACGCCAAGAATACAGAGTAAACAAGCAGATAGCAAAATCTGACTCTGCCTTTTAGCAAATAAGCTATCGCTAAAAATAAGAATGCCATACCTGCTGTACTAAAAGCCTGAGCCGGTACGACAAAAAGAGATTGATTAAGCGAAGCATTAAAAATAAAAT
>JAAYMU010000227.1 GCA_012521215.1 Peptococcaceae bacterium
CCAGGGTTTGCTAAGAAGGACATAGCTTCTTCAAGATCTTCAAGGGCTTCACCGGCTTCTTCCAGCTCATTTAGAGCCTCCGAAGGCCCCTGGTTTTTTTCTGAGTTATCTCCGCAACCGGGTATAAGGGCGAAAATAAGGAAAATGGCTAAGATGACAATAAAATATTTTTTCATTTATAGTCATTCCTTTCGGTATTCTTACTTTTGGTTTTTGCCAACGGTTATAGTGACCTCTTCGCTTTCAATCAGGTAAGTGAGTTGGAAAGCAATATCATCGGCATTGGTAGCCATGTAGGCCTTGGATGAACTATCCGAGTAGCTGACTTCATTTTGGGTGTAACCTGCGTCTTTGACTTTTTCCAGATATTTTTCAAATTCCGCAGTCTTGATACCTTCCACGGTAATCATGCACAATGCATCGGAGTTGGCTACATAGGTTACCTTCCCATCCAGTTTGGGGATAGCCTTACCGAGCTTATCCTTAGGCCATTCATTGCCTCCTAGGGATAATTCAGAACCATCCTCTGTTTCTATGGTGACCTTCTCCCCATCAACATTGACCTTGCCTCCGGTTATATCTTCTAAAACTTTTTCAGTTAACTTTTCGGCAGCCATCTCCGATGGGCTTTTACAGCCTGCTGGAATAAGAATGAGAACAAGTATCAGACAAAGGATAAAGGCTTTTTTCATAAAGAAATCTCCTTTCCATGAATTCCTTGTCTATCGATTATTTAATAATATTAAATTTGCCAATGAGCGGTAGCCGTTTTACTTTTCCTTGCAGCCCATTGATAAGTCCTATTATCACAAAGACCAGAAGCACTAGGGAAAAAAGAGGCAACAGTATCCAGCCGATAATAGGGATAATGCTTAAAACTACGGTACCGACAACGCCGGTAATTAAAAGCAAAAGACCCTGATTGGCATGGAATTTTCCAAAAGAAGAATCCGGACAAACAATGAGGGGGAGGAAAAATAAGATATAGGCAAGACCTGCCATGGTTTTTCCTTTTTCAATGTCTTCAGGATCAAACTCCGGAACATCAAGGTTGTTTATTTGGTTTTCACTCATTATCAATCTCTCCTCACTTTTTTAAAAATTATTAGTTTTCTGATAATTTGACATATTATGGTTTAGCCTATATTTTGCTGTTCATAATCTTTGGGGATGTCAAACATACCGGAAGGTATATTTCCGCTCAATTCGAAAATCTCTAACACTTGGATCATTCCGTCGATATTCATTTCCATGCCTACCAGTTTATTACCCTGGAAGAAGTATTTTACGAGGGTGCCATCTTCGGAATATTCTTCATAGGGGAGAGTTTGGCCCAGGAAATCTCCCTGTCCGTCTTTTACAAAGACTAATCCTGCGTAGTCAATATCTTCTTCTTCCTCTTCAAAATCCGCAGAGCTCATAATCATAACCGTCTTGGTATCGTGATCAATCATATACATCTTTTTGTCTTTGATAATCATACGGTTTTCCGTGCCGCCCACCACGGTTTTGGTGGCAAAATCATCACCATTGTAGGCAATTTCCGCGTCAATGCTTTCCCCATCAGCGGTCATGCGGTATTTCATATAATACTTGCCGCTGGCCATTAAATCTTTGTAGGCCTTTGCCAGCCGGTCTCCCATTTCGGGCATAGTGGCGGACTCTTCAGGCTCTTCAGGCTCTTCCGCCTCTTCCGCCTGGGCTTCTTCTTCCGAACCATTCGAAGCCTCCTGTTCTTCAGCGGGTGGTTCTGCAGCTTGGGATTGTCCTTGCTGGGCGGCAGACTTTTGCTCCGCAGTTTTGCCGGTCTCTTGGCTGCCTCCACAACCGCTAAGCAGGAAGAAGAGGATGATGGACAAAGAAACGAAAACTGTAAAAACTTTTTTCATGCTTTAACTCCTTTCTTGCAAATGGTTTTCATAAGTTCATTGTGTAATTAATTTTGGGAGTTGTAATCACCCCATGAGATGAATAAAGCTATAGATGGGGTGATTTTAAGGGGTGATTTTGGGGTGATTTTTTTCTCAAAGGTGTTTTAATTCTGTCCAATATCTGGTAAAAAGGATATAGTAACTTAAAAATTAAATAAAAGGGGGTTTTTCGGGTGCATAGAGAAAAGAGGAGGAAGTTTTATACCGCCTTTATTTGCCTATTGACTTTCCTCCTGTTGCTTACCGGCTGCCAAAGTAAAAAGCTGCTCAGTCCTAAGCAACCTGTGACGTTAACTATATGGCATAATTTCGGAGGGCAAATGAAGGACACCATGGACGCTATGGTGGATGAATTCAATGCGACTGTGGGAGCGGAGGAGGGTATTGTTCTTAGCGTAACCTCCATATCCGGCTCTGCTGATCTCCACAAAAAGCTTACCATGGCAGCTAACGGTGATCCCGGAGCACCTGCCTTACCGGATATTTCTACGGTTTACCCTAAAACCGCCTTGATTCTTGCCGAAAAGGATTTGCTTCTTGAGCTGGACCCCTTTTTTACTGAGGAGGAGCTCGCTGCCTATATACCCCAGTTCTTGGAAGAGGGGCGTTTGACCGATAAAAAGCTTTATGTATTTCCTTTCGCTAAATCCACAGAGGTTCTTTTTGTTAATAAAACCATTTTCAATCGATTTTCCGAAGAGACCGGAATTAGTTTAGATAGCTTAGCAACTTTTGAAGGGATACTGGAAGCCGCAGAGAAATATTATGAGTGGACTGATAAGCAAACCCCGGAAATTGCTAACGACGGCAAGGCCTTTTATGTCCCTGATTCCTTGTTTAATCTTGCTCAAGTAGGCTATAAGCAGTTAGGTAAAGAGTTTATTAAGGATGGACGGCTTCAGCTTTCAGCGCCTGAGTTTTTACGGATCTGGAATTGTTATTATTCCCCCGCTGTTCGGGGCCACATTGCTATCTTTAATGGCTATGCTTCTGACCTTGCCAAAACCGGCGATGTAGTCTGTAGCACTGGTTCTACGGCCGGGGTCTTATTTTTCTCCCCAATCATTACCTATGGGGATAACACAACTGAGCCGGCTGAGTATGCTATCTTACCTTATCCTGTCTTTGAGGGAGGAAAAAAGGTCGCTATACAGAGGGGCAGCGGGATGTGCGTTATGAACTCCACCCCGGAAAAAGAATATGCGGCGGTTGTTTTTTTGAAATGGTTTACAGCCACAAAGCAAAATCTGACCTTTGTTTCTTCCACGGGCTATCTTCCTGTGACCAAAGAAGCTTATGGCCATGTTATGGACAATGGGATTGAAAGCTATACCGATGCTCGAATCGCTGCTCTCCGCACTACGGTGATCCAGATGCAGCAAGACTATGATTTTTATATACCCCCTGTTGTAGAAGGGTTTGATGAAATGCAGAAAGACTATGAGGAACGTTTAATAGCCACTGCATCTTCTTCCAAGGAAAAATACCAACAACAGATCCAAGACCAAGACCCCGAGGCGGTTTTTGACAGTGTGTCTAAAGGGGTTTGTGAACATTTTATCAACGATCTGATCTTTGGCAGATAAAAATGCATTTAGGTGATTGAGTTGTTCCTTAAAGAATTATCCCTAAAAACGAAGGTTCATAATTTATGGAAAATTTTAGAAAATGCCAATACTTTTGGTATTCCTATGCGCCTTAGGCTGTTTTTATTTTTAATCGTGCTTGTATTTACCATGCTTTTTGGTGTTATTGTAATTCTCTTGGGAACAGGCTCCTTCACCGCCGGGCAAAATGAAAACATTAAAGCAATGCAAAGAGAACTATCCTATATGAGAGATGATATTTATAAACAGTTTGGGAACCTTTCCGTTTATGCGGTGGATCTGTCCAGAGGCTTATCTGAAAGTATGGAAAAAAATCTTCTGAATCGTGGGCTTCAGATTAAGGATTTGCCTAACCATCCTGAGCTTTTAGAAGATATCATAGAAAATGAATACGAACGCCTTTTATTTTCTCTGCAGAAGGCCAAGAGTAGTGGTGTCTTTGTTATTTTAGATGCCACGGTGAACCCTAATTTAGAAAATGCCGCCTACTCTCGAGCGGGCTTATATTTAAAGAATATGGAACCAAATATTATAAGTTCATCCGCTCCTACGATTCAGGTTCTTCGCGGCTTTCCGAATATTGCCCGTAAAAATTCCCTTCCTCTTCATTCCCAATGGGCTATGGAAATGGATATAAGGGGGGCATGCTATTATCAATTGCCATTGGAGCGGGCCAAAAAATACCGGCTTCCACTTTCTCGCCTGTATTATTGGAGCCCCTCGCTTATTTTACCGGGGACCAGTGAAAAAGTTATGCTGTGTTCCATACCTCTCCTTGATTCTTATGGCAATGTGTTTGGAGTGTGTGGCTTTGAGGTCAGCTCTATGTTGTTTAAGCTTACCTATATGCCCGATAATAGTAACTACAGTCGTATTTTCTCTATGCTTTCCCCCTTTAACGATACTGTACTCCATAGCTCAGAAGCTTTGTTTGCAGGGGGATATCTTGC
>JAAYMU010000228.1 GCA_012521215.1 Peptococcaceae bacterium
ATCAACAGTTAGACTATCAATCTTATGTACAAGCCCTCGTTCATCTACCACTAACCAATTCTCGCCCGTGTTTTTAATAAAGATAAGTCTAGTATCATACTCTTCCGTTTTAATTTCCTCTGCTATTGGTGCTTCCTCTATTGGTTCTTCTTCAACCGCATTTGCAGGATCAGTCACAGGATCTTGTTTCCCTGAAATATTTGTTTCTTGCGAACACCCGAAAAGACTGAAAAATATAATTACGAAAAGTAAAATCTTATAAAATCGCATTTCATCACCACCTGCCCACACATATTACCCGTTCCAAAACTGCAACCAATAAAGTTGTTACAATATTAGACAACAAAATCGCTGTTATTAAGCTCTTTTTACTTGAAGTCTCTTTTTTAAGCATCCGATATACTACCGGCAATTCTACGATAATAGTTAATATTAGATATCCGGATAGAATCATGTAATATGGGCCCTTATTAAACGCAGCCATGATTGAAAAACCACCACTAGTAGGAATAAAGCGATAGGCTCGTATTAAATAGGGTGCAATAAAAGATAATAAATTAGCTAAACTTACTATTAAGAAAACTTTCTTAGAATTCGCCACCTTACCAAATTTAACTACTGATGCTGTTTCAATAAACAAGGTGAAAATGACAGCAAACGGCAAAATCACCATAGGGCTAACAGTTACCCAATGCCAAGAAGAATTTGCATAGACCGACGAGGGAAATAGTATTAAAAATATGTTGATACATATTGCTATAAGGATAATTTTATATTTCAAAAATCTCACTCCACATAAAATAGCCCGTGTAATCCTTTAAACATTAGAAGAATAAATCACTTTGCTAGTGGTGTTACAACCTTATTTTACCATAAAAGCAGAACATAACTGATCCGTATTAAAATTTCTTAATACCAAATAACTAAAACTATGGCAATCGTCTATATGTATTAAAAGTAATAGAGACCCTTCCGGGAAAAGCTGTAGTTATTTTTTAATGAACTCATTTCTATGAAAAAACTAGTGCTTGGTATTTTAAAGTAGTATATTATATGATATGAACAATACCGACTTACTCATTCTATAGTAAAACTGTTCAGTCGCAAGATATCTTTAGCAAAACTGCAAAAGGAGGAGTTTTTTTTATGTCATTAAATTTAAAGAAAAGTGCCGAAAAAGTTCAAATTGAACTTAATAGATTTGGGTTTGAGCTCAATGTAATAGAATTACCGGATTCCACCCGTACTGCACAAGAAGCCGCAAATGCGATAGGTTGTACGGTAGGCCAGATAGCGAAATCATAATCTTTAAAGGCAAAACATCACAGAATCCTATATTAATCATTGCTAGCGGTACAAATAGAGTTAATGAAAAAGCAATCAAAGAACATATCGGTGAAAAACTAGAAAAAGCAAATGCAGACTTTGTCCTAGAACATACAGGTTTCGCAATAGGCGGCATCCCACCTGTAGGACACAAAAACCCTATAATCACATTTATTGATGAAGACCTTCTGCAACATGATGAAATCTGGCAGCCTCCGGAACCTCAAATGCTGTCTTTAAACTTACTTTCAAAGTTTTGTTAGAATAACAAAAGAAAGCATCATCTATGTGAAATAAAAATGGGGACAAGATGTCCCCATAAAATTTTGAAATTGACAATATACAGTTCTTTCAAGAGGTGAAGATTGTGAGCTTAGAGGAGAAACAGGTAAATAATTCTCAGAAGACTGTCAAATCGCACGGTTTGAATGAGAGAATAATCATTAAGCTGAAAGCTTACTGGGAACTGACAAAGAGTAAACAGACCTTTTTGCTGTTGATTACCGGCTGGGCAGGGTATGCATCTACAGGGCACTTAATGACAGATTGGATGACAATGTTATCTCTTTTAGGAAGTCTGTTTCTGGCCATCAGCGGGAGCACTGTGCTCAATATGTATGTTGACCGGGATATTGATGCTAAGATGCCCAGAACCATCAAACGTCCGCTGCCTGCCAGGGTGCTCCTTCCCCGGGAGGCCTTAGCATTTGGCACTTTGATTTCTGTTATTGGTATCGTGTGGGCATTTACTTTGAGCCCTCTGTTTGGCATAGTGGTTGCCGCCGGTTTGTTTTTTCATGCTGGAGTTTATTCTGTGTGGCTGAAAAGAAAGACACCGTTTTCGGTAATACCCGGTGGTGTTTCCGGGGGGATGCCTGTTCTGGCTGGGCGTGTCCTGGGAACAGGCAGCATCGATATTGTTGGTGTTCTTCTGGCACTGTCTGTTCTGCTGTGGATTCCTATTCATATTTTGACCTTTGCTATGAGGTACGCAAAGGATTATCAAGCAGCAAATGTTCCCACTTTTCCAGCTGTTTATGGGAAAGGAAAAACAAGGCTTGTTCTGAGCGTTTCGACAGTTTTAACCGGGATGACTATGATGTTTGCTGTTTATCTGAATGGCGTGCAGGGATTTTATTTATTGGCTTCCTTGGTCGCTGTTATCCTGTTGATTGCTTTGGCTGTGTTTTGTTCTCTTTCTCCTTCACCAAAAAGAAACTTTCTATTATTTAAAGCTGCTTCTCTTTACATGCTGGCCTCTATGTTACTGGTAGGTCTGGCGGGATAGAATTGCCCGAGCCATCGAGAATGCCTATAAGGTATCAAGATTTTACTCCTTCTCTTTCTGCTAAGGCATTTAGCCATACCGGAATTGAGAAGGTTTTCTTAACGGCTTTGTTGTTATAAAACTTCCGGTATTCAAGAGTATCGGCACCTATCAACGTTACAAAGCCATTATTCACCATATCATAGGCATCCTGTAGATTATCCCCTTGAGTATAGCAATTTTGAATAAAAAGATATAACGGGGCAGCTGAAAGTAGGCCCTGAACAAAAAAGGTGCACACAAAAAGAAAGAGGTGCACTCAAAGGAAAAAATATTTTTATGTTTCAATTCCTTATAGGTAGGCTAAAAACAGTCTTGCCTACGCCGCCCTTTTGGTTGGCTATTGCTAGTTTCAATTCCTTATAGGTAGGCTAAAAACTGATTTTATACCTGTGGACATGGACGAAGATTGCCCCTTTGTTTCAACGTAAGC
>JAAYMU010000229.1 GCA_012521215.1 Peptococcaceae bacterium
AACAAGTCTATAGCCCTCACAATTTTTCACCTTCCAATCATGGAAAAAAGCCTTAGCTAAGGCATATTTAGTGAGGATAGCCATAATAGTACCACCGTGAATAATAAAAGCACTGCTTTTGATTTTCTTGTTCATAATAATATTTACAGCTTTAGCAAAGCCCATCTCACATCTTGTTTTAAAGTCCTCAATTTTTTCTCCCTGTGGGAAATCTCCCTGGGCACCGGCATTAAGCCATTCTTGATACTCTATGGTATTTTTTAGTTGGTTATAGTTTTTATTCTCAAAAAAGCCAAAATTGCATTCCGCCAATTCCGGAATAATTTCATATGGCAAGCGGCCATAAATTTTTTCTCTGGTTTGAAGACAGCGTTGCTTCGGACTTACAAACACATAGTCTACGGAGGGATAGCACCCCCCTTTTATATATGTTTCCAATTCCTTTATTCCCTCGCTGCTTAAAGGTTCGTCGGTAACTCCAATGTATTTACCCAAAGCATTAGCCTCCGTTTGGGCATGTCTTATTAGATAAATGATATGATTCATGATTAATCCCTCGCCTTGTTCCAACGAGATTACAATACTTTAAGTATATAATCTTAACCTTTGATCTTAACCGGTATAGAACAATGTACCCTATACACTTGGGCAGCCTGCCTGGCTATGTCGCATAACAGGCGCCCCGTCAATTCCTGTAATTCCCTTTCCTCACGGTCAATAGGCACAACCCCCAGCCCCAATTCATCACAAATGATTGTTATCTCCGGATTATTCTCAATCCCTTGCTTAATAAAGCTATAAGGATCTAAACCCTGCTGTTTCAACCTGCTAATTAGCAAATGCAAGCGATTAAGGACCGGTTTGGCAAAAGCCTGGTCAAGCTGACATGTCCCGCCGTCAGAGATCATTTCATTTCCCACTTGCAGCATTTCTTGAGCAAACTGCAGCTTTCCCTGACTGTTTCCCCCGATAATCAAAATCATGCCATTATTCCTCCTAGAATTGAAGCGGTAATTAAAACAAGCGTTTCACAAACCACAATGTAAAAGCCGGCCAGATCTCCGGTCAAACCGCCGAAATGTTTTCTGGTCATAAAATAAAACCATATATAAGAAGCTAATACCAAAATCAGAATTATCAAAGCTGCCGCCGCCCAAAGGTAAAACATGGCAGCCAGACAAAGTATAATCATGCAGGCCAAGACATATTTGACAACTCCCTTGGAGGTATTGCCGGCGAAAGTGGAGGCCAGTCCTGTTGAGGCGCAGGGAAAAGTCACCAAGGACAGTGAGACCAACGCCCGGGAAAAGATAAAGCAGAAGAGAAGAATATAAAAACAAGCGGGAGTCAGAAAAACTTGGCACCAGGCTCCAAACTGCAAAATCAGTAAAGCGACAGTATAAATCACGGCAAAAGCTCCGGTATGAGGATCTTTGAGAATACGCAGCTTTTCCGAACATTCTTTACGGGAACATAAGGCATCTACTGTATCGCAGTAACCGTCCAGATGAAGCCCTCCCGTAATCAGAAGGGGCAAAAAAACCGCAACTGCCCCGAAAAAAACGGGACTAAAGTTTAAGCGGGTAAAAAGGTAGAACAGAAAATAGAGCGCAGCGGCGATAACCACCCCCACCATAGGAAAAACAGTCAGGGAAAAACGCATGTTTTTTTCATTCCATTCTACCTGAGGCATAGGTATTTTGGAGTACATAGAAAAGGCTACGATAAAAGTCTCGATAAATGTTTTCATGCCAATTCCCTCCCGACAAGATCTTTTCCTTTGTGGATAATGGGAATGCCGCAAACCGTTTCCAGCACTACATCCGCTTGCGCTCCGATTAAGCAATTAAGACGGCCAAGCACTCGAATATACTCTTCCGTAAAATCATCATAAGGCTTAAGCCCACCAAGAATAGTCCCTGATACAATTATTAATTTTTCTATCCCTCTAGTCAGCTTTTTGCAAGCAGTAATTACCTCCTCTATTGTTTCCGGACCGCTTTTTCCGGCCAGAAACATCTCATTAGCGATTAAATTGCTCAAACATTCCAGCAGAGCAGTATCATAGCCGGCAAAATACTCTTGGTTATAAGTTGAAAGACCATAAGGCGCCTCCATGGTTTCAAACTTTTTTCCTTCCCGCATTTGGCGATGTTTATGTACGCGCAGACGGCTTTCTTCATCGTCGACTTGCATGGTAGCGATATAGAGCATTTTTCCTTTATTAAGCACAACGGCCAGATTTTCAGCCAATTCCGACTTGCCGCTGGCCACCCCGCCTGTAACTAAAATCAGCATAATCACTTCTCCTGACAAAGATTATAAGCCCGACATTTTTCCAGAAAAGCATAAGCAAAATCTATATTGCTCCAAAAATGAAGGTGGGGATAACCGGCCACCACATTTTCTTTGCTATGAATACAGTTCCATGATTTGCCGCTAATAGGCTTAACAGCCCTAAAACTGTCCCCGTTATCTGAGGAATCCGAATAATGGAATTCATGAGCCTTTATGGTCTCCCCGGCAGCACAGAGCGGATTGTCTTTAAGGGCTCTTAGGGTAAGATAACCGAAACGGCTTAGATGGGAGGTCACCTTTGCTTTTCCGGACAGGAAACCTGTCATTTTTTGCTCCCGGCCCTCCTTATCGACCAGAGTATCCAGAAGATAAACATACCCGCCACCTTCAGCCAAGCAAGGAATACCGCTTTCTAGAGTATGTTTAAGGCTTTGATGCATGGAAATATTAGCTGCCAGTTTTTCAGCATATAATTCCGGATAACCTCCCCCCAGAATAATCCCGTCGCAAGCCGGTAGGGTTTGATCATGGAGGGGGCTAAAGAAACAAATAACAGCCCCCATCTTCTCTAAGAGTTCAAGACTGTCCTGGTAATAAAAGCAAAAAGCCTCATCTTTTGCTACGCCGATTGTTATCGGCGTACCTTTTTTTATCTTAAATACAGGGTAATTAAGTTCCGAGGCTTGGCGAGCAAGCGTAAGCAGCATATCCAGGTCAAGAGACTGTTCTGCCTGCTTAGCCAGGAAGGTCACCTTTTGTTTTAAACCGTCTACTTCAGGAGGAGTAATCAAGCCCAGGTGCCGACTCTTTAGGGAACACTCCGGCAGGTGCGGAAAATATCCCACAACCGGAAGCCCGGTCTCAGCTTCCAGCATTTCCTTATATTCCTGGTATAAGGAAGTGGAAAGGTTATTTAAAATAACCCCTTTAATGCCGCTGTCCGGCCTGAACCGGGCAAATCCGCTTATCAAAGCCGCCAAAGACAAAGAGGCTCCGCGGCAGTCGACTATCAAAATCACCGGTGTACCGGTTACTGAAGCCAAATGATATGAACTGGCTTCGGTACTCCTGCCCCCAAGGCCGTCGTAATAGCCCATAACTCCTTCCAAAACGGCTATATCAGCTGGGGCGGAATTAACAGCCAGCAAATATTTGCATACATCCTCCGAAAGCATAAATAAATCCAAATTACGGGTATGAGTACCGATTATTTCTCTATGAAACATGGGATCAATATAATCAGGACCGCCTTTAAAAGCAGCCGGGACAAGGCCTCTATTTATCAGGGCTTGCAAAACGGCGCAAGTAAGCGTGGTTTTGCCGCTGCCGCTGGCGATAGCGGCGAACATAATTCTAGGTACCGTGGTCCTCATTAGATGCTTTCTCCTTGTAATATACTTGACTAATAAAAAATATTTAAGACCATATTTTAAAGCATATAAAAATCTTAAGGTTATAAAAAAATGGAGTTAAGCACTCCACTTGCGTAAAAAAGTTCGTCATACGTTAAAAAATCTCTTACACCCAAGGGCTGAAAGAGATATCCAAACAAATTAAGCATTTTGCTTGATTCGTATGCACACCTTTCATGCTCCGTGAAAA
>JAAYMU010000230.1 GCA_012521215.1 Peptococcaceae bacterium
CTATTTGTTCGAGGTCTTCGTGTCAAGTATTATTATACAATATCAAGAAGATGTCTTCATCTGTACTGACCCCCAAAAGTTAGACCTAAAGATCTAATGATTGGGGGTCTGTTTTTTAATGGCAAAATACAGTTTGAATTTAATTTAGGCGTGTGAAATCAGTATTTCACACGCCCATTTTTAGCTGCCAAAAAGGCAGCAACGTATCTGAGCTAGGCTAACCATACTCTTTCGGTGGCTACGATCTTTCGGTCCTAGTCTCTGCCGCGGGCCACACTGCGTCCGCCGTCTACCAGGAGGGTCTCGCCTGTGATCATTCTAGCTTCATCGGAAGCCAAGAATACGGCGGCATCGGCAACATCCGTCGGCTCGACACAACGGCCAAGAGGCATAGAAGCACTGACAGCCTTGAAAATTTCTTCCTCCGGCATGCTTTCACGATCACCGGCCATAAACTGTTTCAGCATCGGGCTGGCGGTCGGACCGGGCAGGATTACATTGGCCCGGATATTGTCCTTAGCCAGTTCGCTGGCCAAAACCTTGTACATGCAGATAATGGCAGCCTTTGAGGGAGAATAGGCAATGCTCTTGCCGCGAGGCATGATGGCACCCAGAGATGCCGTAGCCAGGAAAACGCCGCCACCGGCTTTGAGAAATTCAGGATAGGCAGCTTTGCAAGCCATAAAAGCACCCTGAACATTAACCCGCATAATGCGCTCAAATTCTTCGTCGGAGCAATTTTGAAACTCGATTTCTTTCTGAGGAAGAGCTGCATTGTTGTAGAGAACATTTAGTCCCCCGAAAGCTTTAACAGCAGCGTCCACCATTTTCTGGCAATCTTCGCTCTTAGCAATATCAGCCTGGCAGGCTACAGCTTCTCCGCCGGCTGCTTTTATTTCGGCGACAACAGCCTCGGCCTTATCAACTGCGATATCGGCAACAACGACTTTTGCACCTTCTTGGGCAAATTTGATTGCCGTAGCTCGGCCCATGCCTGAGCCCGCACCTGTAATAATTGCGATTTGTCCTTTGAGTCTGTCCATTTTTTACCCTCCAATGTTAATAATAAAATAAGTATGCGCATTTCCGCCGATCCCGGCTGGCTATAGACTCCTATATATTAGACTCCAACAGATTCATTAAACTATTGATCGATTCCAGGGACTCAATATTTATTGTTTTATCGATTACTTCATCTATCCGCCCAGCCCCTATAAAAGCTTGAGCATAATTTCTAAAACGTAAAATTACTTCGTCCCTATTCAAAGGATTTAAATCTTCTTGAAAATCTGTTAGTGTTTCGCCGTTTTTCAGCCGGACAGTTAGACGGGCGCCTGTTTTGTGGGGAAAAGCTTTATCCACACTCTCGTCAATCTCCACGAAGACCTTCTTGGCCATTTTGGCAACTTCAGGATGATCATACATCTTTACTGTATCCACGCTGATTTCTCCGTGAACCAAGGTCGAAGAAACCATAAACTGATGGCTCATCATCGCTGATATTGTTCCCGAGTACGGCCCGGCATAGTCTACTCCCGGGAATTCTTTGGCCCCTTGGGAAACGCCCACGGTTACTTTCTCCACCTTCTCCGGATCAACCTTATATCGTTTTACTAATGAAGTTGCCGCCTGGGCAGTGGCCAATACATGACCGCAGCCAGGGAAACGTTTAATAAAGGATTCATCAATCATATAGTGACCTGGTTGTTCAGCCAAAGCCGGACTCCAATCCAATTCTTTCTGGTTTAAGGCTCGGCCCAAACCAAACCGCCCTTCCAGAATTGTTGGCGCAGCCTGAATCTCGTTGGCGGCTAACATGGCCGCCATGATAGAATTTTTAGCAGCAAAACAATTCTGAAGACAGATATCTACCGTTCCGGAATTGACAAATTCCATAACCCCCGATGCCGTATTTCCTGCAATTGATAGAGCAGCGCTTATTCCCTCTGCCTTTAAGCCCATGATTTTTGCTGCCGCCGCAGCTCCGCCAAAAGGAGCCATGGTACTGGCCGGCCGTAAGCCGAAAGTCGGAAAACCAGGAGCAATAAGCACCTTACCGATCCGACCAATACTCTCATAACCAACCACAATAGCTTCGACAATCTGCTTGCCGCTGGCGTTTAAGCTTTGCCCTAAAGCCATAACAATAGGAATGACAACAACACCGGGATGGCTTATGGTATTTTCATGACAGTCTTCCAGCAAAAATATTTGTCCCATAAGTGAATTTACAGAAGCCGCCGCCATCGGAGAGGTTTTGCCTTTATGCCCTAAAATAACACAATCTCCGCTGCAATTTTGACTTTCCCAGACTGCTTTTTCCGCCATGGTCAAAGCATCATCGGCACCCGCCAGGCATCCGCCGAAAAAGTTCAAAATTGCGGTCTTGGCTTTTTCAATTGTCTTTTCCGGTAGTTGATCATATTGAATTGATTCTAAACGTTTACCTAATTCTAATAACATATTCTTACTTACGCCCTTCCGCCTTGTTTTGACTTTATTTATTTTCAGGCAGCTTCCCAATAGCTTCTAATTCATCTGCCACCTCTTTAAGACCTAATTTTTCATAAGTTTCCCTTGTCGGCCAGCCGGTCTTTTTATCCCAGCCTCTTTGTTCGTAGTACATATCGACCAGGTAATTAAAATCTTCCCAAGAGACAGTTTTTCCATCTGCATCGGGGTAAGTGAGAATCGGATAAACTTCATTGACCTCCAAATCTCTGGTTCTTCCATGGTTTCGGATCAGAATGGCGCGGAAAAGGTTTTTGATGCGCTCAGCCGCCAGATAGATTTCTTCGTGAGTCATCTTGATCCCGGTGGCCGCTTCGAACATTTCACTCTCAATGTCTTTATCGAAGATCTGAGGAAGCTGGAATTCACAGCTCATCAGTGATTCTTTTAACTCAGCACAGTGTTCGTTAAAGATAATCGATGAAGCTACCCGCGGATTATGGCAGGGATCATCTCTGACTTCAAGATAATAATCGAAAGAATCATGATGATGAGTATTAGTCTGAGCATCACGAGTCGAGGTCATAAGTTCTATGGCAATCGGCAGCCAGCAAGTGATATCGTTAGATCCCTGGAATCCTCGTCCCGCCCAGTGACAGCAATGTCCCCAAGCTGATTCCAGGCTGATCGGAATTATCTGCTGCTTACCGGTACGCTGAGATATTCTGCCGGTATAAATTGTTTTTCCGTATTTCTCCATGCCCAGGGTACGGATCGCTCTGGCCATTCCTTCGGCAAAGATATTGCCATAATAACCTTTACGATAAACAATCATTTCCAAGAAGCGTTTCATAAACTCTTCCGAAGATGGATCGACTTCCATGCCTAAACCAAAATCGATGTCATCCAGCACACCTTCCTTTTTAGCCATGGCCAGCCAGGACATATACCAGATAATAACGTCCCATCTGTCAATACCATACTGGGTACAAAGGTTGTTAATAACATTGCCCCGATCATAATCTCCGTCCCAGTAATTAACGATATCGCCTAAGCGGCGCTCCAAAAAGCCCTCTTTGAGGGCTGGATCGCTTAGATCAGGCGTAAACCCGTCACCGGAAATAAACCGACAGCCTGCATAGTCATTTTGGGGAGTATTAAAAGACATTTGCGGTGTCCAACCGCTATCCTCTATCATCTTATAGGCATAGATGCCTACACATTTATTCACAACGTTGGTACGGCCTTTTTCGTTGCCGCCTATACCCGCTTTAACATCGAACAAGATGAGGTTGCAGTGCTGGTTGCAACCGTAGCTGCAAGCCACACGACCCTCTTTTACTCCCCCCGGAACAGGGAAATCAATATGGGGACGGGGCGAAAAGGAATCCTTATATTGAATGGGATTCAATTTGCCGATCGGTTTGCCCATGGTTTTATGCAATTGAAGAATTTTCTCTACATTGCCGGCTTGAACTTTTCCTGTTCCCCGAACAGAGATTGCTTTTAGATTCTTAGATCCGAACACCGCACCAAAGCCGGCCTTAGCTGCCACGCTGTCATTGCTGGTAGTAATACTGGCATTGCGGACCAGGTTTTCACCGGCCGGTCCAATCACGATGCTGTTAACATCTTGGCCGAGAATTTCTTCCAGTTTTTTTTGGGTTTCATGAACCAACATGCCCCATAATTCCTTGGCAGAATGGAAGGTAATTTTGCCATCATCAATAAAAATATAGGTTGGTTCCGGGGCTTTGCCTTCAATAATAAAGCCGTCGTAACCGGCGAATTTTACCATAGTACCAAACCAACCGCCGATTCCGCTCCAGCAATATTGTTCAGGCAAGTTGTTAGGTGATATGGAGCACATAGTACTCCTGCCCCCGGTGGGGATACCGGTACTGGTAGTTGGACCTGTCATGAAAATCAGTTTGTTTTTAGGATCAAAGGCTTTTACTCCCGGGCCAACTTCGTCCCAGAAGATCTTATTACACACTCCGCGCCCACCAATGTACTTGGGTACGTAATCGAAGGTTGAGACATAGGTCACTGTACTGTCCGTAAGGTTAATACGTGCAATTTTACCAACATATCCGTATATTTTATTCATTCTTCTCCTCCTTCCCGGGCATAGGCTGGTCACTAAGACCGATACAACGCACCTGGCAGTATTCTACGCAGGCAGGGCCCTCCGGTCTGGTCCGGCAGAGGTCGCATTTCAGGGCTTTTCGTGGTTTGTCCAAATTAAATGCGATGCGTTTGGGGTCAAAGGGACAGGCCTTCCAGCACTGTCTGCACCCTATGCAGTTTTCCTGATTAACATAGACAATCCCCGTTTCTTCGTCTAGGCACATGGCACTGTCTTTGCGGCGACAGGCATTATAACAAGGATGGTCGACACAATGCTGGCAGGTATAGATTTTATGCATGTCCTCAGTCATGATTGTGTCTCGCACTAAAAAAATTCTCTTTATCGATGGGCTGGTCACACCATCATGAACGAGTCCGCAAACAGCTTCACAGGTTCCACAGCCTGCGCATAGAGAAACATCAGCGGGGTACTGGACGATGTGTCTGCCATATTTTTGTTCCTTATTACTCAACGTTACAATATCCCCCTTTCAAACAATGGCTTTATTCGAGCTATATCAGTCGAGTAAGAGTTTGTTTTAAAATTGTGGTAAAATGATAGCCTTTAGGATTTTTTTATAATCTAAAATACCAAAGGCTATCTATAATTGGTAAGAGTAAGACTTATCTATATCGCTATTCTTATATTTCTACCGCTGTATTAAATCCACCGTGAATCGCTTCTTTGATATTTTGGGGTTTCAAACAGTCTCCGACTAAATACACTTCGGTACCAGAGGATTCTAAGGCCCGGAAAGCTTCGGCAACAGCTGTCCGCGGCTTAAATCCGAAGGAAAGAACTACAGTATCCGCCGGAATCTCGTCACGATTCCACTTGGAATCAATTACAACAGCCCCGGTATCCGTAATTTCCTCAAGCTTAACACTAAACCGCATATCAACTTTATAATCTTCCAGTAAAAACAGCAGTCCTCTTGGATATTCAGGGGTCACGGTATCATAATCCAACATATCAATCATGGTTACCTTATGCCCGTCTTTGGCTAACTGGAGAGCAGCTTCAGCCCCGGTTGACCCACCGCCGGCAATAACAACATTTTGCCCTACTTGGGCTTTACCCATATCCACATCTCCGACCCAGACTACATTTTTCCCGTCAACACCCGGGATTCTCGGTATAATGGGATCTGAACCAACGGCAACAATTACGGCATCCGGATTCTCGGCTTTCACGTTTTCCACCGTCGCTTCCGTATTGAGCTTAATCGTTACCCTCTCGGCCTTTTCAGTCTGCCGGATAAGCCAAGCCAGGTATTGTCTCATGTCACTTTTAATTTTTAATCCGGCGGCTAAGCGCAAATTGCCTCCGAGCTCACTGCTTTTTTCAAACAAGACAACTTCGTGCCCTCTTTGGGACGCAGTTAAAGCCGCCTGCATACCACCCGGGCCTCCGCCAACGATAACAACTTTTTTCTTGATCTCCGCTTTGGGGAACGGAACATAGGTTAGTTCTCTTCCTAAAATCGGATTAACTGCACAACGGATGGGATAAAAATTAGCAGTTAATTTATTACAGGTATGGCAGCGCAAGCAGGGACGAATATCCTCTTCCTGGCCGCGTCTGGCCTTATTCACAATTTCCGGGTCTA
This sequence comes from Peptococcaceae bacterium, assembly GCA_012521215.1. Lineage (GTDB taxonomy): Bacteria > Bacillota > Desulfitobacteriia > Desulfitobacteriales > Syntrophobotulaceae > JAAYMU01. The sequence continues at coordinate 6,192 of JAAYMU010000230.1, forward strand.
CCAGAATGGCTCTGGCCATAGCAACGATGTCCGCCTTCCCGCTGGCAACTATTTCTTCAGCTTCATGCATGTTATGAATTGAGCCCACAGTGGCAATCGGTACCTTTAAGGCTTTTTTCATTATTTCGGCACGATGTACATTATAGCAATGCGGCAAATAAGTAGGCTGAATCATATGCGGGATAATTCTGGACTCATTTAATAGTCCTGCCGAAACATGCAGCAAATCAATTTTATCTTCAATCAATTTCACAAATTCAATAGTATCTTCTTCGGTTAAGCCATCGGGAACCAGCTCATTGGCACTGATCCGCCACTCAATCGCCAGTTTATTGCCGACCCTGGCGCGGATGGCATCTAATATTTCAATGGCAAACCTAGCCCTGTTTTCCAGACTTCCGCCATATCTGTCCGTTCTCTTATTGGTCATCGGTGAGATAAATTGAGGAATCAAATGTCCGTGAGCAGCATGGATCATTATCATTTCAAAACCGGCCCTTAGACAATTTTCGGCTGCTGTGGCATAATGCTCGATGACGGTATCAATCATATCCTGTGTCATTTCAATGACCTGACGGACTTTTCGACCTTCTCTTCTCGCTTTAAGCACTTCCATCTCGGCGGGAATATTGCTGGGACCAATAGTTTGTCTATTATTCAAGACATAACGACCGCAATGGGTCATTTCAATAGACAGTTTAGCACCATAACGATGAACATTTTCCACCAAAACACTTAAGCCGTTGATAACCTTAGGATCATTTAAATTCAATTGAAATTCATGGCCTTTGGCGTATTCAAAATCTATCGGGGACTCACCGATCGTGATTATCCCTGCTCCGCCACGTGCTAAATTCTGATAGTAAGCAACCATTTCTCTGGTGACATAACCATCATGAGTTGCTAACATGTAACAGGCGGGAGCAAGCTCAATTCTGTTTTTTACTTGAACATTGCCAATTTTAAACGGCGAAAGTACATGTTCAAATTTTCCCATCACGTTTCATCTCCTCTTTTATTACAATGAATTTTAATAAGAACCCCAAAACCCACAAAAAAAGCACTAAACCAAAGCTTTAAGGAGGAATACAGCTAACAACATAATTCATGATAATAATTTGTAAGCGCTTTCTTTTATACTAAGCTTAATCAGCCTGAATGTCAAGAAATTGATAGCACCTGCCAATAAATTCTCGAAGAAATTATGTTAGTAATTTCCAGTACTATGATATAAACGCGCCACTGTGCTGCCTTAATGAATAACGAAAGGACGCTTCGAAACCAAAGTCTCGCTACGTCCTTCCAGGACATTTTGGACAGATCTTGTCCAAAATTTTTTTATAAAAACTAGCGCCTAGCCAAACCTTTTTTGTTATTATTGCAGCTAAACATCCAAGCCGGCATGGTAACCGCGGAAAACTGCCTCCGTAACACTGGCAGGTCGAACACAATCGCCAACTTCCATAACCTCAGGTGCACAGTTATATAATTTCTCGACCACATCGCGCCTAGAACGCTGGCCGACAGCACAGATAACAGTATCGGCTTCCACCAGCATTTCCTTACCGTCTTGAGTCTTGCAGACCAAACCTTCTTCCGTAACTCGGACACCGCGCAAGCCGGTTTTACAAGTAACATGCTTCTTAAGCTGGGCCAGTAATAGCGGCCGCTGCCGAGCGTTGGCATCAGCACAGACCTCGGGCAACATTTCTACGATCGTAACATCTTTGCCTTTCTGAGCTAAATGCAGTGCTGTTTCACACCCGACCTGTCCTCCACCGAGAACAACCACTTTTGAACCGATTTTATCGCGATTTTCGTACACATAATTGGCCACAATAACATTTGATCCTTCAATGCCGGGCAATGGAGGAATAATCGGCTCAGCACCCACGGCAATAATTAAAACGTCAGGCTTAATAATTTCGCAGTATTCGGGCGTGACTTCCGTATTGAGGCGCACCTCAACACCGGCCTTCTGCAATAGCAACGATTTAGTAGCTATGAAACCGTATAAATCCTTTTTAAATGGAATTCCACGTTCCGCTTTTAGGGCACCGCCCAGCTCATTGCTTTTTTCACATAGTATAACCTCATGCCCTCTTTCAGCCGCTGATAAGGCGGCCTCCATACCGCCGGGTCCCCCGCCGGCAACCAATACTTTTTTCGGTTTAGTAGGGGCTGGGGTAAAATTGGATTCATATTCGCGGCCGATAATCGGGTTTAGGGCACAGATCCTAAGTCCCGTCGTCATGCGTTCCGCCATACAGGTAAAGCAACGGCAGCAGCGGACGATTTCATCATCATCGCCGCGCATAGCTTTTCGGGGCAAGAAGGGATCGGCCAGTAAAGCTCGTCCCATAACTACCGCATCAGCTTGGCCGGAAGCAATAATTTCCTCCATCATGCCAGGCTCGTTTAAAGCACCAATGGTGGATACCGGAATTTTAATATGCTTTTTTATCTCTGTCGCATAGTGAACGTTAACACCCCGTTCCATAAACATGGAGGGATGGGTTTTATCAAAACTACCTTCATGCGAACCGGTCGATACCTGGAGCAAATCTATTTTGCTTTCCACCAGTTTGGCATACTCAATAACATCCTGGAAAGAATAGCCGCCTTCGATATATTCTTCGGCACTGATTCTTAATTCCAAAGGAAAACCCGGTCCAACCACTGACCTGATCTTATCAAGGACTTCAAGGGTTAAGCGGGCCCGATTTTCCAAACTTCCACCGTACTCATCCGTTCGTTTATTGCTGGACGGGGAAAGGAACTGCTGCAAAAGCCAGCCATGACCGGCATGAATCAGCATCATTTCAAAACCTGCCGCTTTGCAGATGGCAGCCGCCCGGCCATAAGATTCAATAATTTCTTGAATCAACTCTTTAGACATAGCCCGCACTGTTTGCACACCATTGACAAATTCATCGCTCGGACCGTAAGTAACAGCAGGCCTTAATTTATCCGTTTTATCGGTTGCTGCGTATTTTCCCCCGTGAGACAATTCAATACTGGCAATTGAGCCATGCCGTTTGACCGCTCGAGCTGCTGCTGCCAAGCTGTCCTTGGCATTAGGAGCATCTAACAGAACCTGAACGGAATAACCCTTACCCGTAGCGGTATGAACAATAACCTCGCTTACGGTCACCACTGCAGCCCCACCCTTAGCCCGCATTTCATAAAAAGCAATGGCCTCCGGTGTTAAGCAGCCATCAGCAGTCAACATCGGGTAAGTCATAGGGGCTGAAATAATCCGATTCCTTAAGGTTACATTACCCACCTTTAGCGGGCTAAACAAATTGGGGAATTTTCTTTTCATATCAATCAACCTTTCCTGCTTCTAATTAGCATGTATGATTAGTAGCA
>JAAYMU010000231.1 GCA_012521215.1 Peptococcaceae bacterium
AAAACTACGCTTTTGGGCAAAATACTTTGATTTACTCAGTAGATTTGTTATTGACAAAATTCAAAACAGTTTATGCAAAGCTAATGATCTTTACGAAATCTTGATCCTTATTTTTAAATTTCATTAATAATTCCTTTGTAAAGCCCCCCAAATCATAATTATCAATTTTCTCAATATCAACCCACACATATTCTTCTGCTTCATCATTTAAAGTTACTTTGTTTGAGTCTGTTTTACACACGTAATCAATAAAAATAAAGTGCTTATCTTCATGAAACTTATCGTCACCTATACTCTCTTTCAAACTAATTAATTCTATATCATAGATATCTAATCCAGTTTCTTCAAATATTTCTCTTTTTAGGGCTTCTTCCATTTTTTCACCAAATTCAATATGCCCTCCGGGAATTACATATTTGTTCTTCCATTTATGAGATTTACATAAGAGTATTTTCCCATCGGGATTAAAAATAATTGCACTAACGGTTGGTTCAGGGAATTTAGTCATTCAGATTTCACATCTCCCGTTAATTTATTTATCAACAAATCATAAATTATCCCACATATTGTCAGTATGCCAAAAATAATTGATAGCTTTTTAGCCAGTTTAGTTACCTCCAATCAAAGGACTTCCGTCTCAAATTAATAATACAAAGAGAGCTTTCATCATGGTACTTTTTTCAAATATTACACATATAGCATATAGGCTTGAATAAAGCTGTTTACTTAGGCAAATAATTAGTCAGTAATCCATCATTTTGGGGGTATAAAAGGGTATGAATGAAATTATAAGATTATTATTTTATCCAGTATTTCTGGTTGCCACTTTTTGCTTAACATTGATTTTTATTCCTAAAATAAAGTATAAAGAGTACTTTATTTATGGATTTCTTATTGGTGGGCTGGGAGATATTATAGTTGTCGGTTTCATGCAAAATATTCTCGGTGTTATGTGGTTTAAAAATCAAGGAATCTTCTATGTTTTAAAAATGATGGCCCTTTCTCCTCTTTCTTGGACGGTTACTGTTATGATTTTTCTTTATTTTTTACCCGCAAAAAATGCTTTCAGGTATCCGTATATATTGACTTGGGCTTGTATTAGCCTTGGCTTTGGGTATGTCGTACGCAATATAGAACTATTTGACTTTGTTGACTGGCTCTACCCCATACCAGGCTATCTTCTTTTTCTTTGTTGGTGGAGTTTTGCTTCATGGTTATTTAGAAAAACCAGTCCTTTAGCTCAAGAAAGAAAATCATCTAAATGCACCTGAGCTACTATGAATAATGCTCATTAGTAGAGATTTGGGTCTCCATACCATTTCTTGACATGCTCTTTATTAATCCAAATTTCAATTAGGTGTATATCGTTATAATTAAGTAATCTAATTTTTAATCTATCCATTTAGATCTTCCCAATTTACATATCTTTACGCAAAATAAAATCTGTTTGTTCTTCTTCGCCCAAGAAAAAGGAATGCTTGCCAATTAAGTAAAATCCATTATTCTTATAAAATTGAAGGGCCTTATAGTTTTTTTCCCAGACCCCTAGCCAGATGTACAATTTCATTCGTGTCAAAGCAACATCAAGTGCCTTATTTATCAATGTACGTCCTAAGCCCTTACCTTGAAATTCTTTTGCCACATATATTCTCTCAATTTCTATGGATTGAGGGTCATGGATATCAGTTTGAGCTTGATATTCATTTAGTTTTAAGTAACCTGCCAGTTCTTCATCGGTATACAGAAAATAAAATAGTGAATCACTATTCGATAGTTCATCTTGTAATCTATTAATATTAAAGGCCTTTTCTAGATAGGCTTTCATATTAGAAGGCGAATTCATGTGCCCAAAGGTGTCATAAAAAGTCTTATAAGAGAATTCTTGAAGTAAAAAAAGATCATCAAGAGTACATTCTTTGATTTCTAATTTCATTTATTTGTTCACCTTTTAATTCTTTTTAGCGCCAGGAAGGCGCGGCGAAAAGTCATCTTGTTTTATGGCCCTTTACCAAACATATTGCGATCGTACCAAAAACAATTATTAGGGTGATGGGTAGAAATGCCTTTCCTAAACCATTGCTTTTGCCCATTGCCACTTGAATAGTACTGAATTCTATGTAGGCAAATAGCCAGATTAATTCTGCCTTTAAGCTAATAATCATAATACGTCCGATTTGATACTGCCTTTCGGCATTTTCCTCGGTAACAGCCCAAGGAAAATTAAAAGTATGAGGAAACTTACTTACTATTGTCAATAATACGTAAAGACCAGCTCCTATTCCCGGTAATAACCATATCGATAATTTGCTGCTCCAGGCATCTGGTATTCCTGATGCTCCAAAATGACTTGGAATCTGATCAGGTAGTTCCGGCCATGAAACAGCTGCAAAAATAACTGATACTATAAAACCAACTACAGCAATTATTTCCAACATCACTTCAAGTCGGGAATATGGTATGTCTAGAATCGGTCGTTTACCGTGTGAAACAGGATTATCCTTTGGAATTGTATTCACTCCTTAATAAAGTCTTTCTTTAAGCATTTAAGGACTATTATTTAGCCAGTTCTCGATGCTGAAGTAGCCGGGGTAACGCAAATCCCTTTTTCCGCAGGGTTAAACTCATACCAGAAAACAAGCCGCCCGTCAGCCAAAACCCCTAGGATATGAGGTTCTGCTGCCTTAATTGAGACTATCTCCTGTTCGGGAGCAAGTGTGTCCAACTTAATCCGGTTTAAGTAATGTCTGTCATTGGCCATCCCGGTAGTATTAGATATTTTGCTCGTGACAAACGCAGCAAAATCCTGACCCACATAGCATTGGTGATCAAAACGGATGTAGCCTGTATCCCCAGGCTTATCAAGTTTGATGGTTCTCACTTCACCGGTATAAAAATCCAGGAATAGTGTTATATAGCCCTCTTTTTGCTGGTTATTATCCTTGTCGCTATCATCCCGCCAATACTGATTTACGAATAGAAGCCCGGTATCATAACATAGATTACTACCTTATCTTTGAAGCAAGTCTTTAATATGTTTATTCCTATAGAACACTTTCAACTTATACCATCTCCAACAAAAATATGTTTCAAAACCCTCTGCGCAAAATTTCATTCCACTATTTTCATTATTGTACCATATTCTCCGTTCCGCCGACTTTCAGAGTCAAGGTACACAACCGTCTCCAAACTCAGAGGCCGACAGGATGCCGGCCTCTATAATATGTTTTAACCGCTAGTTAGGATTTGGTGCTTCTTCCGCAACGATGTTCCAAGCAACGCCAAATTTATCGGTCAGGGTTGCATGGAATGTGCTGTAAAATGTTTCAGTCGGATTACTTCTTTTTACGTAATCCTAGACAATATTGTTTCTGTTGTGCAATCTCGTCAAGTATAGAGTGTAGAATTTTAGATCTACTTTTAATATCTAACCCATATGAAGATTTTTTTGCTTTTTCTAATGCTTCCTTTATCTCTTCAATTTTCATAACGGTTGCTACAACACAATAGTAGCTCCTAGAGCGACCTTCGTTATACTTATCTAACATATCCTTTAATAGTTCTTCTCTTATGTCCTGTAATCTTTTATATTCTATAAATCCGTTTTCCTGGATATAAATAATATCTTCCTCAAGCTTTTGATAACATTTGAATGAATCATATTCTGCACCCGCTTCCCGATGTTTCCGCCATTTGTCACAATTAGGACTTTCCTTACATTCCCAACAAAACTCAACTTCTTTTTTCTTAATAGCGCAAGTAATAAATGGGCAGCCAAGAGCCATTCGTGCTTTACTCTTACACCCTTCACATCTGCTATTAGCATCCGTATGATACATTGGACACAACTGACACGAAAGACCGCATATCCCCATTTCTGGGTATTTAATGTCCATTAGTGAATAACCCCTTTTTTTGATATTAAGCATGCCAATAGATATATCGCTACACGTTACATCTCAAATGTATTTATGGACTTTGTACTTTAGTCAGATTTGCCTAGTAACATGAGTATAAATCTCTGTTGTTTTTTTATTATCAGCTTGTCCTTTACTACTACCTTGACACCCTTGCCAGATACTGGCTTGTATTACAAATTATAACAATAAACAAATAAAAGTTCTAGATAATAAGATTTGAATCAAACCCGTTGGAAGTTTTCACCTTTGTGAATTATTTCTTCTCCCAAACGGGTTGTGAATTATTAATTTCAGGAAAATAGCTATGAGAAGAGTAATAATTCTTTCCATATTTTGCTTTTTACCTGGATAAGTCTACTCTAAGGAATAATTCCCGCCTAAGATGGAAAAATAATATTTGCTGCATTATTGGTCTTAAGGGGGAGAGAATTCTGGTAGCAAGTCCTAATAAAGAAATACTTCATTTAGGAGTTGATGTCGGCTCTACAACTGTTAAGATAGCTATCCTGGATCATAACGATAAGGTAGTCTTCAGTCACTATCAAAGACATTTCTCGGATATCTGGAAAGCATTAAGAGAAATGATAGGAGTAGTTCATAAGCAATATCAAGGCGCCCTTTTTACCATGGCAGTAACCGGTTCGGGCGGTCTTTCTGTGTCGGAAAAACTGGGTTTAACTTTTACTCAGGAAGTTATTGCAGGTAATAAAGCGATCCAGAAATTTATTCCAGAAACAGATGTAGCCATTGAACTTGGTGGCGAAGATGCCAAAATTACTTTTTTTCAAAACGGGTTAGAGCAAAGAATGAACGGCATATGTGCCGGAGGTACGGGTGCTTTTATAGACCAGATGGCTATTTTGCTGCAGACCGATGCCGCCGGTCTTAATTCTTTGGCCGAAAATTATCGGGTAATCTATCCTATAGCCGCCCGCTGTGGAGTTTTTGCAAAAACGGATATCCAGCCACTGTTGAATGAAGGTGCCAGAAAAGAGGACATAGCTGCTTCCATTTTCCAAGCCGTTGTTAATCAGACCATTGGCGGGCTGGCTTGCGGCCGTAAAATAAAAGGTAAGGTTGCTTTTCTAGGTGGGCCACTGCACTTTCTGCCTCAGCTGCGCCGGCGTTTTCAAGAAACCCTGGGTCTAAAAGACCAAGAAATGATTATCCCTGCAAACTCTCAACTTTATGTTGCCCTTGGAGCGGCCCTGGCTTCCAAAACAAATGAAGTCCTAACCTGCGATGAACTATTAAACAGACTAAAAATCAAAAAAAACGATTTCATGTTTGAAACAGCCAGACTGGAACCCTTGTTTAGCGGGGAAAAAGAGTATCAAGAATTTGTCCAAAGACATGGGCGAGCAAGGGTTAAAGAAAAAGCTTTGGCTGCCTATAAAGGCCGCTCCTTTTTAGGTATGGATGTGGGTTCAACTACGACCAAGGCCGTCCTTATTGATGAGCAGGGGAATATGCTTTATTCTTTCTATCGCAATAATAATGGGAATCCCTTGCAGTCTGCTATAAATTGCCTAAAAGACCTCTATAAACAACTGCCGGCAGAAGTAGAAATCGCTTATGCTTGCGTAACCGGCTATGGTGAGAATTTAATAAAAAGCGCCTTGAAATTTGATGACGGTCAGGTTGAGACAGTGGCCCACTTTACAGCAGCCAATCATTTCCTGCCCGGGGTTAACCTTATCTTAGATATCGGCGGCCAGGATATGAAATGTCTGCAAATCAAAGACGGAATAATAGAAAATATAATGCTCAATGAAGCTTGTTCCTCGGGATGCGGTTCGTTTTTGGAGACTTTTGCCCGCTCCTTGGGAATGGATGTGCAAGATTTTGCCGGTGAAGCAATCAAGTCTAAAGCTCCTGTCGATTTGGGATCACGCTGCACGGTATTTATGAACTCTAAAGTCAAACAAGCCCAAAAAGAGGGGGTATCGGTCGGCGATATTTCGGCCGGTTTATCCTATTCAGTCATAAAAAATGCCTTATATAAGGTTATGAAAATAAAAAGTCCGGATGAACTGGGGGAAAAAGTAATTGTACAAGGGGGGACTTTATTAAACAATGCCATTGTTCGCTGCCTGGAATTATCAATAGGTCGTGAAGTGGTCCGACCTAATATCGCCGGTTTAATGGGAGCTTTTGGGGCAGCTTTACTGGCTCAAAAAAACTGGCAGGAGGGGACAGCTTCCAGTTTGATTTCAGCGGAGGAACTAAATACTTTTTCCGTCCAATCTTCCATTAATCGCTGTCCCCAATGCACCAACTCCTGTCTCTTGACCATAAATCGCTTTAGTGACGGTCGAAAGCTAATTACCGGCAACCGCTGTGAAAGGGGAGCCGGGCTGGATAAAACTGAGGACATTCCCAATCTTTATGAATATAAACGAAAGCGTTTGTTTGATTTTATTCCTCTCGAACCGGAGAAGGCATTCAGGGGTATAATCGGTATTCCCCGCGTTTTGAATATGTATGAAAACTATCCGTTCTGGTTCACCTTTTTTACAGAGCTAGGATTTAGAGTGGAACTTTCATCTGTTTCCAGCCGCAAAATCTATGAACTGGGGATGGAAACCATTCCCTCCGATACGGCCTGTTATCCGGCTAAAATTGCTCACGGCCATATTGTGGATTTAGTAAATAAAGGTGTTAAACATATATTCTATCCTTGTATTCCCAAAGAAATTAAGGAATATAAAGATGCTGACAACTGTTATAATTGTCCTATTGTGACGGGTTATGCGGAAGTTCTACGGGCCAATATAGATATTTTGCATGACCAAGGAGTAAAATTCCACAATCCTTTCTTACCTTACCATGATTCCAAAAAGCTAACAAAAAGGTTATATGAAGAATTTAAGGAGCATGCCGTTACTTTAGCGGAAGTAGCCAGGGCTGTAGAAAAGGCTTGGGCTGAAGACCGCAAGATCAAGCAGGATATCCGGCAAAAAGGAGAAGAAGTCCTTAAATGGCTGAAGGATAACGGCCGCTGTGGCTTAGTGCTTTCAGGCCGACCATACCACCTGGATCCGGAGATAAACCATGGTATTCCCTCCGTTATAACTTCCTTAGGTATGGCTGTGCTAACCGAGGATTCAATAGCTCACCTTGGCCGGGTAGAACGCCCCTTGCGGGTACTTGATCAGTGGATGTATCATTCCCGTCTGTATCAAGCGGCAGATTTTGTAGCCCAACAAGACAACCTGGAACTGGTCCAGCTAAACTCTTTCGGCTGTGGTCCGGATTCAATTGCTGCTGAACAGGCTCAGGAAATCTTGGCTAGAACAGGCAAGATATTTACTTTAATTAAAATTGATGAAGTCAGTAACTTAGGAGCAGTAAGAATAAGGCTACGGTCGCTGCAAGCTGCCATGGAAGCCAGAAAAGAAAAGGCTATAGTAATAAAACCTGAGCTAAGCCGTTACCCCAGGCCCTTGTTTACGGCCGAAATGCGCAAAACTCATACCATTATTGCCCCCCAAATGGCTCCCCTTCATTTTGAATTAATACAGGAAGTAGCGCGTTTCGAAGGCTACCGCATTGAAATTTTGCCTAAAGTGGAGAAAGAGGATATTGAAGAAGGGTTGAAATATGTTAATAACGACTCTTGTTACCCTTCGATAATTATTATCGGACAGCTGCTAAGGGCTTTAAAATCAGGCCGCTATGACCTTAATAATACTTCTATTGTCATTAGCCAAACCGGAGGACCGTGCCGGGCCAGTAATTACCTAGGTCTGTTGAAAAAGGCTCTCCGCAGCACCGGACTGCAAAATATCCCCATTCTTTCCCTTAATGTTTCGGGACTGGAAAAAAACCCGGGTTTCAAACTCACCTTATCTATGCTCCAAAAGGCAGTTTTGGCTGTGCTTTATGGTGATTTGTTAATGAAGGTTCTTTACAGAGTAAGGCCGTATGAAGCAGTACCGGGTAGTAGCGAGCAACTCTTAAGGCGCTGGCTGGAAAAATGCAAGATCGATGTCCAAAAGGTGGACCGTAACGTTTTTAGGGAAAATGTAAAAAAAATTGTTCAAGACTTTGAAAAGATTGAAATAAGGGGGGAAAGAAGGCCCCGGGTGGGATTGGTAGGGGAGATTCTGGTAAAGTATCATCCTGCCGCCAACAATAATATGGCTGAATTTATCGAAAGTGCCGGGGCGGAAATTGTTGTCCCCGGGCTGATTGAATTCTTTTTGTACTGCGGCTATGGCTGGGTTTTTGAACATCGTTATTTGGCAGGTGATTTCAAAAGAAAAATCGCCGGCAATATTTTTGTTAAATATGTGGAAAGCTATCGCAATGATGTGCGTCAGGCTTTAAAGGAAAGTAAGCGATTCAATATTCCACCTACCATTTATGAAATGGCCGAAAGCGTAAAATCCATACTTTCTCTCTGTAATCATTCCGGTGAAGGCTGGCTGCTTACAGCCGAAATGGTCGAATTAATAGAAGAAGGAGCTAACAATATTATTTGCATGCAGCCTTTTGCTTGCTTGCCCAATCATATTACTGGCAAGGGCATGATCAAGACTTTAAAGGACCTGTATCCCCAAACCAATATAGTGACGGTGGACTATGACCCGGGGGCCAGCGAAGTTAACCAGATTAACAGGATAAAACTCATGTTGGAAAAAGCATTCAGCAACCTCACTGCTGCCCGATAAAAGAGTTTCTAGAATGCCAAAATCACAAAACAACTCAAAAATATTAAAATACAAAAAAATTATCATGAACACCATGAACACCATGAATACCATGAATACAATCAACATAATAACAATAAATAAGTAAGAAGAAACCCGGAATCTTTTCTTGGGTTTCTTCTTGGAGAGGGGATTTATTTATTACATTAATATATAGAATCAAAACCTTAAAAATACATAAGAAAATTCAGTTAAATTTTCATGCTATATGTATTATTTTTAGCAAAGCAGTGAGGAAAAAGTAAGATTAAGGATAAAGTTAACTAGGATAAAGTTAACTAGGATAAAGTTGGGCTATTGAATAATTATGCATAAAATAGTATAATAATACAACATCGATTGATGCGGTATTGCCTTGCGTAAGTTAGAAATCACAAGTATGAAAAATAAAGGAGATAAGAGATGGTAAAATTAAATAAAGAAAGATTTAAAGGCAGAGATTTTATTTGCTTAAATGATTTTACGGCAGAAGAAATTCATGAAATGATTGACCTTGCTCTAGCCTTGAAGGCTGAAAACAAAGCCGGTATTCCCCACCCTGTGCTTCAGGGCAAGACCTTGGGTATGATTTTTACCAAATCTTCAACCCGAACCAGGGTGGCTTTTGAAGTAGGAATATATCAGCTGGGAGGATACGGCCTGTTTTTAAGCAATAGGGATATTCAGCTCGGCAGAGGGGAGAGCGTTAAGGATACGGCCCGCGTATTGTCCAGAATGGTTGACGGTATCATGATCAGGACTTATAGCCACCAAGAAGTGCTTGATCTGGCCAAATATGCAAGCGTGCCGGTTATTAACGGTTTAAGTGATTATCTGCATCCCACTCAAGTTTTAGCCGACCTTATGACCATTAAAGAATATCGGGGGAGAATTGCAGGACTTAAACTTGCTTATATCGGAGATGGCAATAATATGGCTAATTCCTTACTCCTGGGGGGCACCAAAATGGGTATGCAAGTAACTATAGCTTCCCCTAAGGGATATGAGCCGGCTTTGGAAATTAGAAATTTGGCTGAACAGAATGCTAAGCTTAGCGGCGGTTCGGCCTTGGTGGTCGAGGATCCGCTGGTAGCAGCCGCCGATGCCGATGTGCTATATACTGATGTTTGGGCCAGCATGGGGCAGGAGGACGAGATTGAAACTAGAAACAAAGTATTTGCTTCTTATCAGATTAACGAAACAGTTCTCCAAGTGGCTCATCCCAAGGCCCTTGTGATGCATTGCCTACCTGCTCATCGCGGGGAAGAGATTACGGCTGAGGTGATGGAAGGGCCGCAATCTGTGATTTATGAAGAAGCTGAAAACAGACTGCACGCCCACAAAGCTATCATGGCCCTTGTAATGTAGGAAAAAAGGCGAGTATAATAACGTCAGTAGTCAGTAGTCAAAAGTAATTCAAAAAAATTATATAATTAAAGATAAAGGAGAAATACATATGTCAAAAGTAGTATTGGCCTATTCAGGTGGTTTGGATACTTCCATTATTATTCCCTGGTTGAAAGAAAACTATGGTTACGAAGTTATTGCCATGGCCGCGGATGTCGGACAAGGTGAAGAATTAGAGCCTTTAAAGGAAAAAGCCATCAAGACCGGGGCTGCGAAAATATATATTGAGGATCTCAAGGAAGAATTTATAACTGACTATATTTTTCCCACTCTCAAAGCCGGAGCGATCTACGAAGGCCGCTACCTGTTAGGAACTTCTTTTGCCCGGCCCTTAATTGCCAAAAGATTAGTGGAAATTGCAGAAAAAGAAGGGGCTGTTGCTATTGCCCACGGGGCTACCGGCAAGGGTAATGACCAGGTGCGGTTCGAACTAGCTGTTAAAGCTTTAAATCCCGATCTGAAAATCATTGCTCCTTGGCGGGAGTGGAACATTAAATCCAGGGAGGATGCTGTTGACTATGCTAAAGAACGGGGGATACCCGTTCCCGTAACTAAGGACAGGCCTTACAGCATGGACCGCAACCTTTGGCATTTAAGCCATGAGGGCGGAGATCTGGAAGATCCCTGGAATGAGCCTCAAGATGATCTCTACCTTTTGGGTGTATCCCCACAAAAAGCTCCGGATAAATCCACTTATCTGGAAATTGATTTCGTCCAAGGCATTCCGGTGGCTCTTGACGGCCAAAAATTATCCCCGCTGGACATAATGCAAAGGCTTAATGCCCTGGGCGGAGCTAATGGGATTGGCATCGTGGATATGGTGGAAAATAGACTGGTAGGAATGAAATCACGCGGTGTATATGAAACACCGGGCGGAACAATTCTTTATACTGCTCACGAGGCCCTTGAACTTTTGACTTTGGACCGTATAACTTTGCATTATAAGCAACAGGTTGCGCTGCGCTATGCAGAACTGGTGTATGACGGTGTCTGGTTTTCTCCTTTGCGGGAAGCCCTAGATGCTTTTGTCGATGTAACTCAGAAGAATGTCACCGGGACAGTCAGAATGAAATTATATAAGGGCAATTGCACAGCCGTCGGCATTAAGTCCCCCTATTCACTTTACAATGAAGAATATGCTACTTTTGGTGAAGACGAGGTCTATAACCAGAAAGATGCCGAAGGATTTATCAATCTTTTTGGACTGCCACTTAAAGTAAGGGCTTTAATGGAGAAAAAATCTGGACTGAGATAATGGAAGGTGTAAATATGAAACTCTGGGGAGGCCGTTTTGAAAAGGATACCGATTCACTGGTAGAAGATTTTCACTCTTCTATCTCTTTTGACCGCCGTTTATACAAACAAGATATCCATGGCAGTATAGCCCATGCTCGCATGTTGGGAAAAATAGGGATATTAACAGAAGCAGAGACCCGGAAAATTATTACTGGGTTGGAATCTCTTTTGGAAGATATCCAAGCCGGCAGAGTGGAGTTTGAAATAGGAGCGGAAGATATTCATATGAATATTGAAAAGCTGCTTACCGAGCGCATAGGCGATGCCGGCAAGAAGCTTCATACCGGGCGTAGCCGCAATGACCAGGTTGCTTTGGACCTCCGTCTTTTTTTAAGAGAGGAGATCGATAATACTGTCGATTTATTAGCCACTCTGGTAGATACCTTACTCAACTTGGCCTCGAATCATGTGGAAACCTGGATGCCCGGTTATACCCATCTTCAAAAGGCCCAACCTATTACGCTGGCGCACCATCTCCTGGCTTATGTCCAAATGTTCTTACGTGACCTGGGGCGTTTTCAGGACACTAGGAAGAGACTGAATGTTTCTCCCTTAGGGTCCGGAGCTCTGGCCGGAACTACTTATCCTCTGCACCGGGAAGATGTAGCTGCGGAGCTGGGCTTTCAAGGGATAACCCTTAACAGCTTAGATGGAGTTAGTGACCGGGATTTTGCCCTGGAATATCTGGCGGATGCTTCAATTTTGATGATGCACTTAAGCAGGCTTTGTGAAGAGCTGATTCTTTGGTCCAGCGACGAATTTTCCTTTATAGTGCTTGATGATGCATATTCGACAGGTTCCAGCATTATGCCCCAGAAAAAAAACCCGGACGTGGCTGAATTAGTTAGAGGCAAGACAGGAAGGGTTTATGGGGATTTAATAACACTCCTGACCGTCATGAAAGGCTTACCACTTGCTTATAATAAGGATATGCAAGAGGATAAGGAGTGTGTTTTTGATGCTGTGGATACAATTCAGAAATCCTTACTGGTTATGGAACCAATGCTTAGAACCATGAAAGTCAACGCTTCAGTCATGGCCAGCGAGGCTAAAAAAGGGTTTACCAATGCCACGGATCTAGCTGATTATCTGGCAAAAAAGGATATTCCTTTTAGAGAGGCTCATGCGATTGTCGGCAAGCTGGTACTGGAATGTTCCAAGAAAAATTGCGGGCTTGAAGACTTGACCCTAGAAGAACTTAAAAAAGCTTCTCCGGTTTTTGAGCAGGACATTTACCAAACCATATCCCTGGAGAAATGCGTGCAAGCCAGGAATCTTCCGGGAGGACCGGCGCCCGCTGCGGTCAGAGAAGCCCTCAAACAAAGCAGAGAATTATTGCAACAGTTGTCAAATAAGCGCTAAATTAGTAAGTATAAAGAAAATAAAAAAGAATTTTAGCAAAAAATTAAATAATTAATAAGATTATTACCCTAAAGTTAAAAAAGTGTCAAAAAAGTTAAATTTAATTACTAATATATGTGGCCGTTTTCAGGGTTTGGTGGCATATTGAGAGTGGTATTTAAAAAATGTGGATAATCATGTGGATAATGTGGATTTAGGTGTTAAAAAACTCATTAGATCTTCAAAGATATAATTAGTAGCTGGTTTTTACTTAAAAATATTTAACTTTTTAAGACATTTTTGTGAAAATGTCAAAATAATTGAAAGGCTGGATTATAATTGGCGTTAAAAATTGGACTGGATATTGACGGCGTGTTAGCCGACAGTTTTCCGGTATTTAGAACAGAGTTAAACAAATACTATGGTAAAGAGATTTTAAAGATTGACGATTATGATATTGCCAAAGTCTATAATGTGGACTGGGAAGATCTTGAGAAATTTTTTAACCAGAATGTTGAATATTTATTTTCCGCACCTAAAATCATGGATGGTGCACTGGAGACAATTAATCAGTGGCTGGCATCCGGTCATGAAATTATTATAGTGACCGCCAGAAAAAAAGGATTGGAAGAGAAAATAACCCTGGAATGGCTTCAAAAAAACAAAATTCCTCATGAGAAAGTAGTGTTTGCCGGAGGAGCCAGTAAGACCATTGCAGTTAAGGAATACCAGATCGATGTATTTGTTGATGATTTTATATCCAATGCTTTAGAGATTGCGGCGCTGAACGTTCCGGTACTTTTGCTCGATGCTCCCTATAACCAAGGGAAACTTCCCGAGGGAGTGGTACGCTGCTATAACTGGGAGGATATAAAACGCCAAATAGAAAAAAGATTCCTCTCCTAAACAGATTACCTGGACAGATTAAAACCCGGCACCTTTAAGTTGGTTGCCGGGTCTTTAATTTTACAGATATGAGGCGCTAGATTTATGAGCAGTTCTTAGATTTCAAAAAATAGGTATTCCTCATAAGTCAAATTATTTTCGTACAAGATTGTCGCCAGGTCTTTGCCCACATAACGCAAATGCCAAGGTTCAAAGATATAACCGGTTATAATCTCCTTACCTTGGGGATAACGGATAATAAAACCATAATGGTGGGCATTATCTTTAAGCCAAGAGTACTCTGCGGTATCGGCAAAGTTGGTTACTAAACTGTAGGCTACAGATTGAGAAGTAATATCCATGGCCAAGCCGGTCTGATGTTCACTCTCCCCCGGTCTGGCACTAATACTATTGGCCTTTGCTTCATCTCCATATTTGCGAACATTGTTGTTGAAAATAGCCTTTTGAGTTTGGTAAGAACGATAGCCGGAAACGCCATAAAAAATCAAACCATTTTTCTCAGCTTCAGCGAACAGGGCTTCCAGATTCTCGGCGGCTTCCTGGCGAAGGAGTTTTTGTTCATGGCCTACATAACTGGCGAATGGAATATTAGTTTCGACCAGATCAGCCGGCACATAATCTGCCGGAAGTTTATTTTGTTTATTGACCAGAACGGCGATACCGTTGATGTCGTGATAATCTACAGTCCCCTGGACCGCAACTCCTAATTGGAGGGTAAAAATGTCGGGTTCAACAGCGGAAATTGGGATCCCTTTAAGCGGATCGCTATCTTGGGAGTTAGCCCCGGAATCGGGAACAGCCTGGGAGTTTACCGCATTAGAACAGCCTCCAAGTATTAAAAGGACGGTGAGTATAAAAGTTAAAAATTTAATGTGCATTTTTATCCCCATCATTTCTTTGATTAATACAATTAAGATATATATAGCTTAACATATATATCTTAATAATAATACTTGTTTTTAGTTATTACCCGTTCCTTGTTTAAAAGGAGTAATGTTTAAGGTTTGTTTTTGATACCATGTTTTATGATACCAAAATAAGTCCAACCTTATATATATCTCCTGCGCCTAGAGTTATTACCAGGTCATCTTCGGTAAGAGTATTATTGAGATAGGAGCTTATTTCCTCCAGAGTTGGGAAAAACTCGGCTTTTATGCCCTTTCCCTTAATCAAATCAGCTAGTTTGGCTGAAGAGATCGAAGAGTTGTAGCCAGATTTCTTTTCCCGAGCGGAAGAAAATATTTCGGCCAAAACAACCTCGTCGGCCTCAGCGAAAGCTTCGGAAAATTCGTACAAGAGTTTTTCCGTACGGCTAAAAGTATGAGGTTGAAACACAGCTCGTATTCTTCTGCCCGGATAAGAACGCCTTGCTCCCTCCAGCGTGGTTTGGATTTCAGTCGGGTGGTGAGCATAATCGTCATATATTACGGCCCCATTATAAGTTCCTAAGCGTTCAAACCTTCTTTTTGTTCCGTTAAAATTTTGAAGAGCCTGTAAAATGGTTTTCCCAGGTAGACCAAGTCGGTAAGTGAGCGCAATGGCCGCCAAAGCATCTAGAATATTATGGCGGCCTGATACAGCGAGGGAAAGACGTCCCAGGTTTTGGCCTTCCACAATCACATTAAAGTTACTGCCCATATTGTCATACTTGATATCATCGGCCCGGATATCAGCCTCAGCGCTTAAGCCGAAGGTTGTTATTCTTGCTTTGGTTTTAATATTCGTTCTGTTAGGCTCTTCCTGCCAGATCACCAGGTTACCATGTTCGGGTAACTTTGCTGCCAGTTCACTAAAAGCGGCCAGAACATCACTCAAGTCTTTAAAATAGTCAGGATGGTCAAGCTCCATATTGGTTATTATTAAATGCTCAGGGGAATAATTTAAAAAGTGCCTGCGATATTCACAGGATTCGGCTAAAAAATATTCTCCTTGTCCCACATGGGCATTACCTCCAATACAGGGAACATCACTGCCAACGACAACGGTCGGGTCACAACCTGAACTAAGCAGTATTTTGCCAACCATAGCGGTGGTAGTGGTCTTACCATGGGTGCCGGCAATACAAATGCCTTTTTTCTCGGACATTAATTTGCCCAAAAATTGAGGATAGGAAAAAACAGGGATATTCAATTCCCTGGCCTTTACAACTTCAGGGTGGGTATCGTCATAAGCCGCAGAAACTACTACTAAATCGGCATTGACAACATTTTCAGGATTAAAATCTAAAACATTAATACCAGCTTTCTCTAAAATTGAGTCCGTAAAAAATCTTTGTGAAACATCAGAACCCGTTACAATTGTACCCTCACTCTTGGAAGTAATTTGAGCCAGGGCACTCATACCGGTGCCTTTAATTCCTATAAAATGAATATGTAACGGCAACTTACATCTTTCCTTCCGCTTGGATGTTCTTTGCATTTGTCTCCTAACTTACATTATACCCAAATAACCTTAAAAAGGTCTCACTAGGCATAAGGAAAATAATAGAAAAGTTATAAGGCCCAGAATATTTGGTAAATATTAATTTCAAATTCCCCTTAATTTTTGTATAAATCTATATTGTTAGCACATAATAGAATCAGAGTATGGGGAAATGCCGAAAGGCCAATAACCCTTCTCTAAGGCTAACCGCCCTGGAGCGGTGAAAGTACCCGGCAGCTAAGCTGTCGGGTCTTGCCTGCTTACGTAATTAACATATTAGTCCTAATTACGGATTATTACTCATTTGTTGAATGGACCTTGCCCCTTGAATAGGAGAAAAAAATTCCCACGACACAAAGTATCGTAAAGATAATAAACGAAATTTGGATACACTTCAGAAACAAAGCATAGTATTCGGGTGTAATTTGATTTTTACCAATTAAAAGTGAAATTATTACCGTAGCAATTGCCATGCTCATCATCTGTCCCAAAACTCTCATGGTTGCTACTGTGGCTGAAGCCAGACCATAGTAGAGCTTTTCTACACTACTCATAATGGCATTAGTGTTAGGCGCAGAGAAGAAAGCAAATCCGAAGCCCAGAACTACCAAGGCGCTATAGATTAAAACATTTGAGGTTTCCCGGCCTAAAAAAGTAAGAATAAATAATCCTACAGCCGATAAAAACATGCCCAAAGAGGAAAGTTTAGCCGGTTCCATTCGGTCAGAAAGTCTGCCGGTGTAAGGAGATAAGGCGGCCATAATGATAGGTTGAATAATAAGAATTGTACCGGCTTGCTGAGGAGTCAAACTCTTTATGTATTGCAAATAAAGGCTTAAAAGAAAAGTTACCGCATTGGTCGCCGCATAATTGATCAGGGCTGCGGTATTGGAAAAAGCAAAAACCCTGTTCTTGCGGAAAAGCCTGATCTCAAATACTGGGTTGGTGACGGTAAGCTGACGTTTTACGAACAGAATAAAAACAGGTATCCCACATAACATGAGCACTATACCTATGACATGCGGAAGTAAGCTGGAACCATACACAACGGCAACTAAGGTTAGAGCGTATATAATACTACCGATAATGTCGATCTTTGTTAGACGGAAGTCTGTATTTTCAGGTTTAAGAAAACGCATGACCAAAAAGCTCACAAGCAATCCAATGCCGGTGACAATCAGAAATATACTTCGCCAACCAAAAGCTTGAGTGAGAATTCCCCCCAAAAATGGCCCAATAGATAAACCGATATAGACTGCCGAAACATTATAACCCAAAACCCTGCCTCTCTGCTCAGGTGGAAAAGCAGAAGTTAAAATCGGTATACCGGTGGTAAAAATCATGGCGCAGCCGATTCCCTGAAGCACTCGTAAAAAAAGCAACAATTGAATTGTAGGAGCAAATACGGAAATAAAAGATACCAAGGTAAAAATAATTATTCCTAAACGGTATACTTTGATATGTCCATAGATATCTGCAACTTTACCTATTGGAACCAGTAAAACAGCATTGGCAAGTAAGAAGGAAGTAACGATCCAGCTTAATAAAACTGCATCAGCAGCATATTCCGTTTGGATATCGGGTAAAGCAATATTGAGAGATGAAATCATAAAAGGGGTCAAAAAGGAACCGACTGTGGCAATAATAAGAACTATATTTTTGGTCTTCATTTATCTTTTTCACTTCCACTTTCCAACAATTTATTAGGGTATTAATTAATAATTAAATGCTTGGTACAAAAATTGGTTATTTTTTCAGTCTAATTATACAATATTATTTTTAACAAAAAAAATTTAATTTTCATGTATAATTTCTACTCTTTTGTTACATCCTAAACAAGAGTCTAATAAATTTTTATAAGTAAAGGAGGCTTTTTAATGGGCACCTTACAGAGAATTGCTCTTGTTATTGCCATTATTGGGGCTATTAACTGGGGACTTATTGGTTTTTTTGGATTTAATCTAGTATCAGCAATATTCGGCGGCATAAGCACCATGCCCGAGAGGATAGTATACGCCATTGTTGGTTTATGTGGCCTATACTGTATTACCCTTCTCTTTAAACCGTCTGAAGAACACGAAAGAGAAGGAAGAATTCAGCCTACATCCTAACTTAAACTCACTTAGAATTTTACCAAGCCGACTCGAAAATATGAGTCGGCTTCTTTCAATGCTTACGATGGTGTTTCATAACGTTCTTTGGAATCTTTGTAATATTGATTAAGCTTTTTGAGATTAATTATCCAAAGGTATATTACATAGGGAATAAAAAGACTAAGTAGAAAAGGGACGTTGGCCATTAGAATAAAATCAAAGCAGCCGTGAAGAATAACAGGAATTAACAAAGCTTTTTTTAAATAATGGTTTTCAATATTCTTATTGTAAGCAAATTTGGCCAGGGAGAGGTAATATCCCATAGTAACTGCCAGCAGGGCATGTGCCGGAACAGAAAAAATCCCCCGCGATAAAACTACATAAGGATTAAAAGAATAGCTGCCCAGAACATACATAAGATTTTCTACAGTAGCAAAGCCCAAGGAGGCGAAAACTGCATAGATAATTCCATCCAGCTTTTCGTTAAAATGTTTGCTATTATATGCTGTTTTAAGAACTATAGCCCTTTTGAAATATTCTTCTGTCAGCCCGGCAACAATAAATGCGGTGAAAGCACTGGCCAATAGGCCGCTAAAGATGTTCAAATAAGTTAACGCTCTTTCCACCGCAATAACCGGCAAAACGGAAATAGCACCCAGAAGATAAAGCTTTAATAAAAGAATAGCAGGTTCTTTATCATAACGGTCCGTGTAGTAAACTGCTAAGCCTATGGCAATGGCAGGCGTCAGAGCAATAACAACAAGACGCAAATCCAAAAAATACTTCCCCTTTCTTGAGCGTAATATATCTATTATCCCAAATATTTAGCATTCTGATACGTTATCTACAAATAAAGAACCTTTTCCAATTATCCTCTTTCTTCGCCATAGCTCAAATGATAATGATAATCAATATTTTTAATATAAAATGAATTAATTGCTTAAAATTATAAAGTCTTATGTAGAACTAATAAATAATTACCTGAGTTATTCAAGAGCCTGAGTTATTATTTTCTTCTTTTTGAGCTTCATACTGTTTAAACTTAATAAAATCAATTATACTTTTCTTTGCTTCCGGTGAGAGATTAGCTGTATTTTGGAGAACTGTTAATCCATAGGGATCTATATTATCTGCTAAAATATTACCTTCTTTGTTGATAATACTTATACTTTTTTCTTCAAAAAAATAGCTGGGATGAACATCAAAAATAGCGCATAGTTTAGAAAGAATTTTGAGGTTAGGTGGTGTGGTACCGGTTTCAATTTGCTGGTAGTGTTGAACAGTTATATTTAGTTTTTTTGCAAGCTCCAACTGTGTTAGCTTATTTTGTCTGCGCAAGCTCTTCATTTTACTTTTAATCTGTTTATAAACTTCTTTTTCAATCGTATTCGCGCTCAAATGTATCATCCTCTTTTATAAATAATACGTTTCTATTAGTTTTCTTTTTATATTATAATATTTTAACAGATTAAAATCCATATATTTGTTTGATATCGGTATGCTTCCCCAAAGAGCAAATATTAATTAAATTCAGAAAATATAAATAAATATCTTGAAAAAAATAAAAAATTACAAAATAAAAATTAGTATATTGACTTATTGGTAATTATATTATAAAATAAAAATGCAAAGTAAAAGCTTGGGTTTAACTTTAGCATCATTTAGGTAAATATCAATCAATTATTTTGTTTATTTGTTTAGGAGTATAAAAATTTATTTATTTTATGCGCTAAACCACAAAAGTGGTTTTTATTATGTTCAAAAAGTATATTCCTAATGCATTCTTTTAAATCTATTATAAACAAATTTACTAGTTTGTTTAAATAAAGTTGATGCAAAAGGGGGGTAATGTATGAGTACGGCATTAAATATTGACAGTCAAGTAAAGGAATATAAAAGACAAATAATTAACAGCGTTAATAATATTCCTCAGGATCCGAAGATATCAAAATTGAGTGAGAAAAATTTCCCAATAAGCTTAACATCTCCTGCAGATAATTGGAAAATTTTTTACTATAATAATAAGATTCAAGCAAAAGCTCTGACAACTATTATTCAACAGCAAGACTCAATTGAAGATATTGAATCCTTATTAAAAACAATTGTTAATGAAGGTTGCTATCAAACTTCGGAGTCCCATAAACTGTATTTTAACGACCAGGTGCGAAAGCACATAAAAAAAATAATATAATAATAAGTAGTCTCATCGGCAACACATACCTTTCGGTTGGGATTATGGCTTTTTAGTAATTTCCATATCCCCAATCTTGAAAGGTGATTTTTGTTTTATCATTGATCATTGACGTATAGTTTAAAATAAAGTAGAATATCTTCTGTCCTAAAAAAATAAGCCGATGTGGCTCAGGGGAAAAAATAATAATTAATGCAATATTAATGCACTGGACCTGCCGGAATAGCGCAGTGGTAGCGCAACTGATTCGTAATCAGTAGGTCGGGGGTTCGAATCCCCCTTCCGGCTCCATAAAAAAGCTAGACACTGCAAGGTTTTGCGGTGTTTTTTGTTTTTACATATTTATTGCTTAGCGCCAAATTAATCGAATCCATTTAAGCCCATAGACGATCCTCTAACATATTCTGAGAATAAAGATGATTATTAGGAGGGATTTCTATGGCTACGTTTTTAGCTAATGTATTAACATCAGACCCCGCAATCACGATATATAGCATAATCGTAATTATTTTATTAGGTTACATTGTCCGGAAGTTTCCTGGTATAAAAGTAAGCGTCAAACAGCCCCGCACCTTATTTAATGTT
>JAAYMU010000232.1 GCA_012521215.1 Peptococcaceae bacterium
AACCAGCGCCGTCGCCACGGAAGCTTGAAAAACATGGCTCCGGAAAAATATTACCAGGCTATTGTTAGTAATTCTATAAAACCTCAAGTTTTAGTGGCATAATCTCCGGAATTAGGGGGTCAGGGCGTCCTATGGTAACAGAAAACCATGCAGTTTATGAGCATGGTGTCGGTTGGGAAGACAGTAATAAGATTGGTTTAGTTAAGCATTACTCGGTTCTTGGTAATAAAGATAAAGTGGTTAGGTATTATGTTACAGAAGATTTTAAACGCTTCGAGTTGCTATTCCAGTATGATAAACGAATAAAATACCGGACTGGCCCTGGCATGATTATATTTGTTCAGGATACTGAAAATAAGAGAATCAGCATTAAATATAGTGATAATGAAGTATGGGACACAGGGTGGAGTTTCGACTATACGGGGTATTCTTGGTCAAGTGATGGCAGGTATCTGCTTTTAACTCATGGTAAATCTAGAGAGATGTATCTTTTAGATACCTCAAAAAGAACAATAAGTAAATTAGATAACTACTTCGCAGGCAAGTGGGCACCCACCAAAAACCTGTATTGCTTCTATACTGGTTTGGAAGCAAAAGGCTTTCAAGAAAATGGGATATATGTATTTAATGCGGAAGATTTGAGTTTCATCAAACTGAATAGTAACATGGAGCCTTCATATAAATCTTTGCCAAACACTTGGGGCCCCACTTTTGTATGGTCACCGGATAGTCGATATATTGCTATTCCAGATGTGAGAGAGATGTTTCTTTTTGACACAGCTTCTCCAGAACAAAAACCCAAAATTTTGGTTGACTTCGATGGCCAGATAGACAGAAACAGAGTGGCATGGTCAAAAGATCTGAAACATGTTTTGTTCTCTTATGATACCGCATCAATTAACGTATTTAAACTATACAATTATTATGCCGCCAGAGTAAACATTGACACTAGGAAGATGAAAAAACGATATATTGACGGGCTGTTGCATAAAGCATTCTTTTGGATAGATGATAATATTATAATTTACGAGGTGGAATACGAAAACGGATTGTATAAATCTGAAATCAGATGGTGATTTAAAAGATAATCCAATAGTGTCATTTTTTACACATTTGCAAATGGCAACTAAAATGATGCTAAAAGGGGAGTGCGGAGATTTTTACCAGTAAGCCCTCATTTTTGAGTTAACTAAAAAACTTCATGTTTAAAGGGCGCTGTAAATTCCGATTGAAACTGGTTACATGTTTTAAGCATAAGCGGGAACAGACTAGCATTAATGCCAATGCTGAAGCTTTTTCTCTTTGCTAGGCAGGAATAGCTGCCCTCAGGGGGGAGTCGCATTCAAAGAATATGTTTAGAAAGCTCTGGTCTGGCTTGCCATGAATGGGAACAATTTTGTCCAGCCTTCCCGGGAACCTTTTAGTTTTATGGGCTACCGTTTTAGCTCCGCCAAAATTTTAAGGGCTTCTCGGTAAATAAATATCCTCTTCAGCCCACCTTCCGATATCCTTTAGTAATTGATTCCTCTATGCATTTTCCTTACCTAGGAACCATTCCTAGAAACAAATAAGTTCCATCCACGAATACGACGACCTCAACCGGCTGGTCGCCGATTACCTGCCGAAGTCGCCGGGAGAGACGGAAAAACCCGCGGTGCGCCTGGCCTACGATGCCCGGGGGAACCTGATCGAAAGGATCGAACCGGACGGTGGGCGGACCAAGTACGAATACACTCCACGGAACTGGGTGAAAACCACTACTGTCCAGGGGGACGATTGTGTCAAGTATAGTTCGCAATTTCCCATCGGGACCCCACTGGACTAAGCTGCTTTGCGCCTGGCTAAGATA
>JAAYMU010000233.1 GCA_012521215.1 Peptococcaceae bacterium
CCTTCCCTTGTTTTCTTATGCCCAAAACTACATCTATTTGGTATGTATTGCCAATATATCTGGTCTGACAAAGAAAAAAGGGCGTGTCGCCCTACGATTTTAAATTAACGTTTTGCGACACGCCCTTCATCTATAAGCATAGGCCTTAAATCAGTATTTTGTAGCAAATTACCTAGCCAAACAGCTCCACAGCTTCTTTTAAAGATTCTATAATATTAAGCTGTTGAGGGCAAACGTCTTCACAATTGCCGCAGGCAATACACTGGGCGGGATCTTGACTGCCAAATCTCATAGCATTTTTATATTCATACTGAGCACCCTTAAAATCATCGTAAATTAGCTTGCGGTTCAAGGCTAAAAAGAATGTCGGAATATGAATTTGCTGCGGGCAATCCTTGACACAATACTGGCATGAGGTGCAGGGAATAGAAGGGATCTCTTTTAATGCTTCCTGAGCTCGCTGGATCACGGCCCGCTCCTTATCGTCGAGCGGCCTGAAATTTTCCATATAGGATAGATTATCTTGCATTTGCTCCAAAGTGGACATTCCGCTTAAGACCGTAATGACCTTATCTAAGGAAGCAGCGAAACGAATGGCCCAAGATGCCAAGGAAGCTTGAGGATTGGCTTCTTGGAATATTTGACGTATTTTAGGATTGAGATTGGCCAGAACACCGCCTTTAACAGGTTCCATGATAATAACCGGTTTGTTATGTTTCATAGCTACCTCGTAACATTTGCGCGACTCTACAAAATCATTTTCCCAGTCGGCATAGTTAATCTGGAGCTGCACAAACTCCACATCCGGTATTTCGGTTAGAATGCTATCCAACAAAGCTGCTTTGTCATGGTAGGAGAATCCAATATGTCTTACTAAACCTTTTTGTTTTAGCTCTCTTAGGTAATCCCAAATTCTGTACTTATCAAAAGTTTTTTTTCTCTTTTCATTGATGTTATGCATGAGGTAAAAATCAAAGTAGCCGGCTCCGGTACGTCGGAGTGAGGTCTGGAACATTTCCCTAGCTTCCTCCGCCGAATTGGCAGTCCAAGCCGGCAACTTAGTAGCAAGCTGAAAACTTTCCCGAGGATAGCAGTCAACAAGAGCAATTTTGGCCGCCTCCTCTGATTTACCGTTGTTATAACCGTAAGCAGTGTCAAAGTAAGTAAAACCTTTGGCCAGGAACAGATCCACCATTTGTTTGGTTTGTTCAAGGTCGATTTCTTCCCCGATCAGCGGCAGCCGCATAAGGCCAAAGCCAAGTTTAGGTATATTCTTGCCCAAATACTCCATGTTTTACCTCCGTTTGCAGCATATATTCTGCTTATTTTCCTGATATTCTTTTTTGTGATGCTCTGTATGCATTTAGTTTAAGCATAAAGTAGATAGATTTCGCCGTCAAGACACACAAGCTGAGATTGCGTCTCAAATATTGAATCACCATAAGAAAAGGGTATATACTGAACATATACCTACTATTTCCAAAAATAAGAGCATAATTAGACTGTCGGATAATCAAATTCCACATAACGACTGAGAAAGTTAGTAACTATATTCTCATAAAAATCCGGATTTACGGCATAAGCCATACCGTGGCTGGCGCCCTCAACCAAGTAGATTTCTTTTTCAGCCCGACATGCATTATATAATTGCCAAACCATATTGGTGGGCACCAAGGTATCATCCATTCCGTGGATAAAGAGAGTGGGGGTTTTGCTTTTTGTAAGCTGTTTGATAGCGGATGCTTCGTAAAAGTTATAACCGGCTCTTAGCTGAGTAAGCATGCTGGCAGCTTTAATAAAGGGAAAGCCGGATATGGAAAATCTTTTTTGAAACTGATAGGTAAATTCCTCGTAAACGGAAGAATAACCGCAATCTTCTACAATGGCTTTAACCTGTGGAGGTAAAGCTTCACCGCTAACCATCATAACGGTAGCCCCACCCATAGAAATGCCGTGCAGCACAATCTGAGCCCGATCACCGCTTCGGTCTATGACTTTCTGAATCCAGAGAAGATAGTCTTTACGATCCGGCCAGCCAAATCCGGTATAATCACCTTCGCTGGCACCGTGTCCTCTGGCATCCGGCAGCAACACATTAAAGCCCAGCTTTTCGGAATAAAACCTGGCGAAATTGTCCATATCCATTCCTTGGCCCAAATAGCCATGAGCAATAATAGCAGTCTTATCCGTTTCTTGAGCTGCCGGAATGTAATATCCCATAAGTTTTAAGCCATCGTCCGAAACAACAGACCAAGATTCATAAAATTTGTTTTCCAGCCATTTTTCGTTGACGAAAACATCCGGAGCGGCAAGACTAAAATCTGCGGACATGTTATTATTTTCTTCAAAGGTATTTACGGTTGTTGTCTCTAAAATTAACGGTGCATTCTGCTGATTGTTAAAAGTTACATTTGTTTGCCGCATAATTACCAGATTGTAAATAAGAAAGCTACTGGTTACGATCAATAAAGAGATAACAGCGGTAAAAACAAGAAATCCAGATAAAATTATGGTCTTTCTCTTCATAGACTGTCACCCTTTCTGATAATGATTTTATCAGAAAGTTAAGAGAAGACTAAGAGTTCCCGGCAAAAAACCTAATGGTAATTTCCAGCACCCTGCGAATTGGAATTAAACAGCTATTTTAGGAAAACAATAACTATAGACATATATACCAATCATCTCATGCCGGCTAACGAAAACTGGCAAACGAAAACTATTGAAAAACAGTAAACTTTAAAGACAAATTAATAAACTATATCGGAGGTAAACTATGGATGAAGCAACCATGCTGCAACAAAAAATCTGGGCTGTAGTCGGTGCAACCCAGGACCCGGAAAAATTCGGGTATAAATTGTACAAGAAACTTAAAAGCAAAGGATACCGTGTTTATGCCGTAAACCCCTTATACGATCAGATAGACGGCGATAATTGTTATCAGGATTTATCCTCTTTACCGGAAATTCCTCAAGTAATTAACATGGTCGTTTCGCCTAAACGAGGAAAAGCAGTAATTGAAGAAGCAGCCCGTCTCGGGATAAAGTATGTATGGTTTCAACCCGGAACCGTAGATGGCGAATTACTAAAATTAACAGCGGACCTTGGACTTGAGTCAGTACAAGGTTGTGTTCTGGTATCGGCTTAAATATGATAAACAAATTGGCTTTACCGCCGGCATCACAGTGAGCGATAAAGCCAATTTAATTTGGTTATAGAAGGGATGATAAAGACCTTATCATGGTCTGGACTGATTTGCTCCTCTTTATTCTTCAAGATATAGGCACGATTGCTTTTGCTCTCAGCGGAGCTATGGCAGCTATTCAGAGGGAACTGGATGTGCTCGGGATAGTGATATTAGGTGTAATTACAGCTTTGGGGGGTGGAGTTGTGCGCGATATCCTTTTAGGCATAACTCCGCCTTTAATGTTTGCGGATTATCACTTTTTGGCAGTGGCCCTGGTTACCTCATTGCTTGTTTATACCTTAGAGTCCCTGAGCAGTAAATATCTTGACAAATACCGGCATAGTTACCTACCCCTTATTAATATTGCCGATGCAGTGGGGTTGGGCGTTTTTACCGTAGTTGGGGTAAATACCGCCTTTCTCTATGGTTACGGCAGCAACTGGTTTTTAGTGATTTTTGTCGGTACCACAACGGGTGTAACCGGCGGTATGTTGAGAGATGTCTTATCAGGACAAGTCCCTATGGTCCTGCACAAACAGATTTATGCTCTAGCCTCAATCACCGGAGCTGTTATTTATTATCTTCTTTACCAAACGAAATTGGAGGCAACCATTGCTCTATATATCAGTGTCTTGACTATAATTATAATCCGGATCCTGGCCATTTATTTTAATTGGAATCTGCCCAAGGTCCCCCGCAATCGGTAACCGGAAGACAAACCTTAAAATAATTCTAAAACTACTACTTCCATATCCTGAGGCAGAGAAGCAGAGGAGATATCAAAAGTCTTGGCCTTTTTAGTTTTGTCAAAATAACCCAAAAATCTATCGATACCCTCAATAGGATAAGAGTTACGATCATCTAGTTTATAATGCATAGGCAAAACAACCTTGGGTTTTAGCTGCTCAACCACCTGGTAAGCTTGTTGGGCATCAATGGTATAAAATCCTCCGATCGGAACACAGACCACATCAACCTGACCAATCTGAGCCAGTAGATCGGCAGATAAAAGATGTCCCAAATCACCTAAATGAATAACCCGCACCCCGTCCATAGTAAAGGCAAAAAGAATATTATTACCCCGCTTGGCACCTTGTACTTCATCGTGGAAAGTAGGGAAGCCCTGAATCTCTAAGCCGGATATATTATGCCGGCCTTCAGTATCGACGATTTGAGGTTTACCCGGAAGCACCTGTACGGAATCGTGGTCATGATGGTGATGACTAACCGTGACAATATCTGTTTCTTTACGGGGAACAGGATAGCCGACGCTGTCGTCATAGGGGTCAGTTAGAACTCGGAGCCCATTTTGGGCCGTAAATAAAAAACAGGAATGACCAAGCCAGCGTATGTTCATATTATCACCTCTTATAAATATTCCAAATACTAACAGGGTTTTCAAGTTAATATTAGCCGCCTGTCGGCAGCCTGTCAACTTTAGGCTAAACCCACAGCCTATAATAGCTTTGTGCTATTATATAATTATAAGTTGATTTTTTTGTACTTTTTTTGCTGAAGGGAAATACAGAATACACCATGAAATTATTAAAAGTTGAACATCAAGCCAAGTTATGGACCAAAGAATTCAGCCTCATTATTAGCTTAAATCTTTTGGCTTACATCGTGACCTATATTCTAATGACCACCATGCCCTTATTTATCCAGAATCTTGGCGGCAATAAATTAATGGCCGGCCTTACTTCCAGTTTATTTACCCTAGGTGGTTTTATAGCCCGTCCTTGGATAGGCGGCCTGCTGGACAGCAAAGGCCGAAAGAAAATATTGCTTCTGGGCAATTTTCTGTTGTTTATGCCGATTATTGGTTACTGTGTCGTTAGTTCCACTCATCTTCTTTTAGCCCTGAGAGCAATTCAGGGCCTTGCTTTTAGTGCGGTAAGCACTGCAACTCTAACTATTGCCGCTGACTTAATTCCGCCTGTACGGAGATATGAAGGAATCGGATATTTCGGAGTATCCAATGCCGCCGCTATGGCTATCGGTCCCGCCATAGGCTTATATTATATTGAGTATTTTGATTACCGCAGCCTTTATACTATAAGCGCTTTGTTGCTAATAGTCATTGTTGGAATGAGTTTTGGGGTTAGAAATGACCGACAGAAAAAGGCTAAGGAAATAAGGACAGGGGCTCAAATAAATCAGCACCCAAATAAAACCGCTTGCCGGCTAAAAGAAAGCTGGTGGTTTTCGAAAAAACAGCCCTTTGGCCTTCCATCATTTATTTTCTGATTTC
>JAAYMU010000234.1 GCA_012521215.1 Peptococcaceae bacterium
ATGAGCTTGATTAAGATATTAATGGAAGGACCTGATGTGTCTTTGAAGGGGTCCCCGACAGTGTCGCCGTTTACGGCCGCAGCATGAGCTTCGGAACCTTTGCCGCCAAAATTACCGCTCTCGATATGTTTCTTGGCATTGTCCCAGGCCCCGCCTGCGTTAGCCATCATAACTGCTACTAAGAACCCGGACGCTGTAGCTCCGGCCAGCATTCCGCCGAGGGCCTCTTTGCCCAAACCAGGCAAAAGGCCAACGATAATCGGTGCTAAGACGGCTATAAGGCCGGGTATAATCATTTCCCGAATAGCGGCACCGGTGCTAATCCGCACACAGTTAGCATAGTCAGGTTTTGCTTTGTTCTCCATAATACCGGGAATTTCTCTGAACTGACGCCGAACCTCTTCGATCATATCAAAAGCGGCACGGCCCACAGCCTGCATGGTCAAGGATGAGAACAGGTAAGGCAACATAGCGCCAATGAAAAGACCGCCAACAACAGCAGGGTTCATTAAGTCAATGCTCTTTAATCCGACAGAAGCGGTATAAGCACTGAATAAAGCCAGGGCGGTAAGAGCTGCCGAGCCGATAGCAAAACCTTTACCGATGGCGGCGGTAGTATTACCAACAGAGTCTAAAGCATCGGTGATTTCTCTTACTTTGGGATCAAGATGAGACATTTCGGCAATACCGCCTGCATTGTCAGCTACAGGGCCATAGGCGTCAACCGCAACAATTATTCCCGTGGTAGACAACATACCAACAGCCGCCATAGCTATGCCGTACAAACCTGCAAATTTATAGGATACCAGAATGGCTATGACTATAAATAAAATAGGAATCGTCGTACTCAACATACCATAACCAAAACCGGAAATAATATTGGTTGCCGAACCGGTCTGGGAGGCCTTCGCGATTTCCTTGACAGGTTTGAAATCGTCAGAGGTATAGTATTCAGTAACCTTCCCAATCAAAAAGCCAACAATCATTCCGCTAAGCGAGGCAATAAATACTCCCATACCGGAGATAACTGCCGAATCACCGAGCAGATAGGTGCAAAGGAAGTAAGAAGCGATAATAGAAAGAATCATAGCTACCAGAGTACCTAGGTTTAACGCTTTACCGGCGTTAGCCCCTTCGTTGGTTCTCACAAAGAAAGTACCAATAATGGAAGCGACAACTCCCGCTCCGGCAATCAACATTGGCAAAATAATACCGTTTCTACCTAACCCCAAAGCAACGGCTAGAGCAACAGCAGCTATAATGGACCCGACATACGATTCAAAGAGGTCCGCACCCATACCGGCAACGTCACCGACGTTATCTCCAACATTATCTGCAATAACCGCAGGGTTACGAGGATCATCCTCAGGAATACCCGCTTCAACTTTACCAACCAAGTCAGCACCGACATCGGCCGCTTTGGTATAAATACCGCCGCCAACACGGGCAAAAAGAGCAATAGAGCTGGCACCTAGGGCAAAGCCATTAACTACATTTGGATTATCAAAGAAAAAGGTTACAATTCCAATTCCGAGCAGACCAAGACCGACAACCGACATACCCATTACAGAACCGCCGGCGAAAGCTACTCCTAAAGCCTTATTGGCGCTCTCCTGGGCGGCATTGGCTGTACGAACATTGGCTTTGGTCGCTACATTCATGCCAATATAGCCGGCACCAATGGAACAGATCGCTCCGATGATAAAGGCGATTGCTGTCTCTGGTCGCAAGCTCTCCGCTCCTGTTAGTAAGCCGGTAATAAATATTATGACTGCAACTGCGACTACAAAAACCCCCAGGGTTCTGTATTCCCTGAATAAAAAAGCCATAGCGCCTTCATGAATGGCGGCGGCAATATCCTGCATGGTTTGATTACCAGGGCTAACCTTTTTGATTCGTAGGGTTAAATAAAAAGCAAAAATTAAAGCTACGGCACCGGCTAGAGGTGCCCAAATGGTGAAGTTCATCCTTATAAAACTCCTTCCTAGAATAGAATATATAAAATGCAGCATAAAGTAGGATAAAAAAGCTGCAAAACCGCAACAATTATTAATCCGCAAAGTTTATGTAACTCAAGTTGGGTAAACCCAAACTTGTGTTTAAAATTGGCACCATGTTATTTGAAAAAAATGGTTAATCCTAGCGAACTAAGCAGAAATAATACAGCAAATACTATTCCCAGTTTAGAAAAGAGACTGTCCATGCCTCTGGCTTTTGTTTTCCCAAAAAACTGTTCACCGGCACCGGCTATTGAACCGGATAAGCCGGCACTTTTACCGGACTGTAAGAGAACGGTTGCAATCAACCCTAAGGAACTGATTATTAGAATAATAATTATTGCGATAGTCATGATTTCACCTCCCTCAAGCCCTTAGAAATCATTCCTGATGTATTATATCAAAATATCGGATATAACAACATAGTCAATTATTTATTTTAGCATAGCGCTTGAGTGGACGCAAGATTTCCATAATATTCTATACCCTATGTTTTTGCCGTTCAATTATGTCCCGGACCTTACTGTTTTTTGGTCAGAATATTAAAACCTTAAAATTTTAAAGCCTTACGCCCTTTATAAATCGAAGTTAGGCCTAATTCCTCTTCAATTCTCAACAGTTCATTATATTTAACTAAGCGATCCGTACGAGCAGGGGCGCCGGTTTTGAGCTGCCCGGAATTGACGGCAACAGCCACATGGGCTAAGGATACATCCTCAGTCTCACCGGAACGGTGGGAAATTACAGTGGTATACCCCGCACGCTTAGCTATTTCAATGGCATCCAAGGTTTCGGTCAAAGTCCCGATCTGGTTTAGTTTAATAAGAATTGAGTTGGCACACTTGGCCTCTATACCACGGGTTAATCTCTCCGGATTAGTAACGAAAAGATCATCACCCACAAGCTGAATCTGATTACCCAGGCGTTCCGTAAGTTTTTTCCATCCGGTCCAATCTTCTTCGGCTAAACCGTCCTCAATGGAAAGAATGGGAAACTTGCGACAAAGATCAGCATAATACTCTATCATTTCATCTGCGGACTTGCTAAGCCCTTCCCCTTCCAGGATATAAACCCCATCTTTATACATTTCCGTGGCTGCAACATCAATAGCCAGACTC
>JAAYMU010000031.1 GCA_012521215.1 Peptococcaceae bacterium
GTTACCCGACAAGGTTTGGCTCAATCCCGAACGCTCGAAAGATGAATCGAAACCTAAAGAGAGTAAAGCATCATAACTACAATGGAATTTATTGGGGATAGCGACAACTAGCTTGACAAATACCGAAAATGAATGTCTCTTCAGGGTAGTAGCTGTAGATGTTACTAGAATGTAACCCGTTCAGAATTTATTCCAGTAAATGAGCTCCTTGGTTCACTGAAATTGGTTGAGGAAAGGAGACTAAGTAGACCCAGAAGAACATGAAATAATCATAAACCAACAATTTATTCTCAAACATTTGGTGGAAAACTAGCGACACTAATATTGAAAAAATCGTTTCGTAAATCCTGGACACGTCAGGAGCTGATTTTCTGCTAATAATTCCCCGATAAGCATTTGCGATTCCCAATCCCCAGATGACCAAGAATACAATGAGCCCAAGTAGCCCTACCTCTGATGTAATATTCAAAAAAATATTATGCGCTGCAATACCTGACGAGAGAAGAGTCTCTCCTGATACACCAAAACCAATCCCCAAGAGCGGATCACTCGCGATTTTGTGAAAAAGAACAGTCCAAGCTTCGTCTCTATAACTTAATCCATCTCCGAACCTTGAAACAGCAGTAATTCTATCAGACAATAACACATAGTAGCCAATTGCAGCCATAAGGAGAGTTAGAAGAAGCACTTTTATTCTTCCCACAACTTTCCTTGAATCAAGCATGTGGAAAATAACGAGCATGAGTAGGGTCGAAGCCATAGCGTTCCGTGATTGCGTCAACACAAGTCCGGCAATTTGAAGCAAATAAGCAATTATGAATGTTCGGCGAGATATGAGAGATGCTTTATAAAGATATAAACTGGACATCTGGCTAACCATCAAGACCATTCCAAGTGAATTGGGGTTTGAAGTAAGAGACGCTATTCTGAAATAAGGAGGCATACCCATGATGACCTGATAGATGCGTAATGGGCCAAATGAAAACATTTGAACGGCGTGATTTGCAACGTAGCCAATCTGTCCAAAAAGACTAAGAAAAATTCCATAAGCACTTAGCAGTGTTCCGAGCCACATCTGCAACACAGACAAAGCTTTAAAAGTCTCTTGTGGGTGGTTATCAGCCCATATCAGTATCAAGAGAAGAAAAATAGGAATGTACACTAATAGGCTAAGTCGGAACACTTCCCAAGTCATCAACGAGACAAGACTAGAGGTGAGCGAAAGGGAAAACAGGACAAGAAATAGAAACGCAAGAAAGCCTTGCCTTCTACACAGATGTATACGCCTCCCGGCGGAACGGGCAAAGACTATTATCTGGAGAGCAAAGATTAGATAGGCCAAATTAAAGCCAGCTTGTTTTACCACAAAAAGATTCATTAGAAATGGCAAGTATATGAACAGTATTACTCTTTTTCCCTGGCAGTTGCACAATTTGGCTTCCTCCAAATAACGTTACTCAAATAGCGTTCCCCACTTATTGCTGATTTCCTTAATATCAAAGTCGTATGCCCGCATCTTGCCTCTTCTCGAATACAATTCTCTTAGTTCTGAATCAGAAAGCAAATCCACGATACTTTTGGCTAACTTCCGCTCTTCAATGGTAAGTGGAACTGTTGCATCGTAATGTCTCCCATCGCAAACCGGCACTAATATTCCGTACTCTTCATGACTGATCTCCTTGGTTTGCTCAGTTGGATCAGTTAAGGGGGCCAAAATCTCCCTGGGCCCAAACCTACAATCTGACGATATCACCGGTACGCCACATGCTAACGCCTCGACAACAACGTTGCCAAATCCTTCAGAGATAGACGGGAACACAAATACATCCGCCGCGCTCATATACTCAAAGGGACGATCTTGATGACCCATTAGGAACACATGCTCTTCGAGATTCAACGACCTAATGAGATCCTGCAAGTATCCCCTGAGTTCGCCTTCGCCCAAAATAAACAGCTTGATGTCAGGGATTTCTTCTCGCACGTCGACTAAGGCTCGAATAAGATGCCATTGCCCCTTGGCATGTGTTAACCTTCCAACATTTACGATTGAAAATCGCTCATTACAATCTTGCTTTAGGTCTACCAACTTGACTACTTCTTGGGTGTCAACTGGGTTGTATATCGGAATAATCCGGTCAGGACTTATTCCGTAGGATTCGCCAAGAATCTTCCCAACCCCTTTCGAGACGGCTACTACCTTATCTGCCTTTTCATACAAGATTCGGTATACACGTCGCTGCCAAAAACCAACCCTTCGTCTAGAAGGATCGTTGTGCACAGACAATATTACCTTATCATTGCTCCGAGAGACAACATTGACTATATTGGCACTACTGAGAAAGCTCAATGATACTTGAATCCTATGCTTCTTCTTTATCTTTCTTACTTTGTATATTCTTTTAAACACGTTTAGCACTTTTCCTAAGTACGTACGGCTAGCAGGCAGGTTCAGATCAACCATGGTTCCCTCATACGGATACACGATACCTTCCCCATCAAATAGAATCAACCACACTCGGTGCTTTTTTGCAAACTCGATACTTAACAAAGAAGCAACCTTTTCGGCTCCCCCGCCTTTCAGGCTCGGTACTATCAATGCAATATTCTTCATGACTCGCTCCCAATTTGTTATTAGATATTGGAGAATCTCATAATGTGCTATGTTTTTGTATCTAAAATAATTCTCTCGATACGCAAATTAACCCAACTGCCTAGAATCCGTTCCCATTCTTGCGACACAATACGCTGCGTAGCACCCCCCCTGATAGAATGTAAGTTCGCCAAAATGGTCTTCTAAAAGGTAAAAATTCACTTCTTTGGCAGCATCATATACTCCATATACTTCCGTCAATATGTGGCCCAAACCTTATAGTTCCACTTATTGTCTTACCGTATATTTATCAGTGCAAGTTGTCAGTAACGGGTTGCGGTTGTTTAGCTTCAGCCACCACAGTAAAGTGCCCCCCATTGTCAAGACACAAATTCAATATTTATCCGAATACCTCCTTTCTTTAGGCTGCAGCTTTCTGCATGTGCGTGGCTTTGAAGGCCTGAGGCGATAGTCCCCCTAGAGAGGCA
>JAAYMU010000032.1 GCA_012521215.1 Peptococcaceae bacterium
AGGCCTTTAAAAAAATGGCTGCCAAATGCGCCTTCTGGGTTGAGGCTATTGATTATCGCCTGCAAAAGAAAGAAGGATTAACCAGAACCTTTATTGAGGGCGCAATGAATGAAATCAATCAAAGTATGGAGGAGGCTGGCTCCGGAGTACAAGGGTAATTTGGCAGCGGGAAAAAATTTAAACAGGCTTAAATAATAGGAGTAGATATGAAGATTATACTTTCTCACCGCTATCATGATTTTGATGCTTTGGCATCCATGGTTGCGGCCCAAAGGCTTTGGCCGGATGCGGTTTTGGTTATAGAAGGCATTTCCGGTTCGGCAGTTCAGGATTTTCTTGCTTTGGCCAAGGAACAGCTGCCCTATATCCGCTTGAAAGATATTGAGCCGGATAAGGTTCAGGAAATCATCCTGGTAGATACTCACGATTTGCAAAGAGCAGTAAGTAACCGTAAAGTATTAGAAAAATTAAAAAATGCCAAGTTGAAGATTTTTGACCATCATCCCTATAACGGGCCTAAGGATGAAAATATAAGCATTCAAACAGTCGGGGCCTGTACCACAATTTTGGTGGAGATGATTGTCAGCAGGGGAATTAAAATCAGCAGTTTTGATGCTACCCTTATGGCCTTAGGGATTTACGATGATACAGGCAGCCTGCTGTTTGAAAGTACCACGGCCCGTGACCTTTTGGCAGCGGCTTTTCTTTTGGAGCAAGGGGCCCAACTTGGAGTTATTTCCGATTATTTGCGTCGACCACTAACACGGGAACAGATGGATATTTTTCAACAATTGCTGGATAATGGCCAGACTGAGAAATTCAATGGCACATCGGTTTATATTTCTTATGCCGAATCCAATATGTATTGCGGAGGCCTGGCTCTTTTGGCTCATCGCCTTGGTGAAATTGAAAGTGCTGCTGTTTGGTTTATTGTGGTTAAAATGGAAGACCGAATTTATCTCGTAGGCCGGTCACGAGGGGAAAGTCTGCCGGTTAATAAAATTATGCAAGCTTTTGGCGGTGCGGGACATCATAAAGCGGCCTCGGCTGTTGTCAAACAGGGAGAAATTGATTCTGTTCTGACCCAGCTAAAAAATGAGATTCGCTCCAGAGTAACAAAACCTTATCTTATCAAGGATATTATGAGTTTTCCGGTAAAAACCGTGTCCCCGGATACCAGTATAGCCGAAGTTGGGGAATTGCTTTTAAAGTATGGGTATACCGGGGTGCCTGTGGTTGATAACAAGGAGCAGCTAAAAGGGGTAATTTCCCGCCGCGATGTGGATAAAGCCTTGAAACATGGGTTGGGTCATGCCCCGGTTAAAGGATTTATGGCCAGGGAGGTAGTGACTGTTAAGCCTGACCAAAGCTGGGAAGAAGCTCATGGTTTAATGGTTACCCATGATATTGGCAGGTTACCCGTTGTTAATGACAGTCAGCTGGTCGGGATTGTTTCCAGATCGGATATTCTCAGTTTGCTTTACCGTAGCGTGGTTCCGGTCTCCAGCCAACTGGAAGAGCAAAGAAGTGCCGCCAGAAGAGAACAGACTTTAAACCAAATAAAAAAGATGCCGGCAGAGCAGCAGGCCCTTTTGGCTAAGATTAAAAAAGTTGCGGACAATATTACTCCCGCCGTTTATTTAGTTGGAGGTTTTGTACGCGATCTGTTTCTGGGAGTGCCAACCAAAGATTTGGATATTGTGGTTGAGGGTAACGGAATTAAATTTGCCCAAAATTTAAGTTTAGAGCTAAAGCCTTGCAAGCTTGTCCTTCATGAACCCTTTGGTACAGCCAGCTTGCAGTTTGCTGACGGGACTCATATCGATATTGCCAGTACAAGAAGAGAAAATTACGATTTCCCAGGAGCTTTACCTGTAGTGGAAACCTCCTCTCTGAAGGAGGACTTGTTTCGTCGAGATTTCACAATCAATGCTCTCGCTATGTGTATAAACCGGGAGTGCTATGGCCAAGTGATAGATTATTATGGCGGTTTGCGTGATTTAAAACAGGGTGAAATTCGTTTTTTGCACAATTTGAGTTTTATAGATGATCCTACCCGTATTTTAAGGGCCATACGCTTTGCCGGTAGGTATAATTTTAGGTTGGCTAAGGTAACCGGGGATGCCATAACCACAGCTTTGGAAGCAGATGTATTTTCCCAAGTGAGCCCGGAAAGATTCACTGAGGAATTACTGCTTATCTATGACGAGCGGAATTACCAAGCCATGGGCCTTAAGCTCTTGCAGACCGGTGTTTTAACAAACTGGTTTAAGGTTGATTTGCCTTGGAATTTTACTGAGCAACAAAACGTCGGCCCTTGGCCGTTGGAGAAGCGTTGGTTGGTTAGTATTAAAAATTTCCATAGCGAACAAATAGAAACTGTTATCGACCGCTTAGCCTTAAGTAGAAGTATGTTAAAAGTTACTACCGAGTACGGGCAAACAAAAGAAAAGTTGCGACACTATCTTGAAAATAGGGGTCAGGTTCAAGCCCTGGATCCTGTTGAACTTGATAAAATTCTTTATGGCGTACCGACCGTGGTCCGCGATGTTCTGGCTTTAGACGATAGATTTGCAACCGTCCTTAAACGTTATATAATAGCATTATCGGGAGTTGATATGAAAACTACCGGCAGTGATTTAATAAAATTGGGCTTTAAAGAGGGGCCGGAAATTGGTCTTATTTTGCAGGAGATTAGAAATCTTTGGCTTAGGGGGCAAATCGAGACCAGAGAGGAAGAAATAGAATATCTTAAAGAAATAATTCATACCAGAAAAAAATAAAGGAGATATTACTTTGAAAAAAAGAATTTTTAGCGGTATGCGACCCACTGGTTCGCTTCATATCGGACATTTAAGCGTTTTGCAAAATTGGGTAGCACTTCAGGACGAATATGAGTGTTTTTTTGGAGTTGTGGACTGGCATGCGCTAACCACAGGTTATGAAGATAAGCTGAATCTTAAGGAATTAACCAAAGAAATGGCTCTGGACTGGCTTAGTGTAGGGCTTGATCCCCAAAAATGTGCGATTTTTGCCCAGTCCCAAGTAAAAGAACATGCCGAATTGCATCTATTGCTTTCTATGTTTACGCCTATCTCTTGGTTGGAAAGGGTTCCGACCTATAAAGATCAAATCCAGCAGCTTGGTTCCGAAGGCAAGGATTTGCATACTTATGGTTTTTTAGGCTACCCACTGTTAATGGCGGCAGATATTCTAGTTTATAAAGCTGCAGTTGTTCCGGTAGGGGAAGATCAGATACCCCATATAGAATTTTGCCGGGAGATTGCTCGCCGGTTTAATCACTTGTTTGATAAAGTTTTTCCCGAACCCAAGGAATTAATCGGTGAGGTTCCGCTTTTACCGGGTGTGGATGGGCGCAAAATGAGTAAAAGTTATAATAATACAATTTCACTTACAGCCTCTCCGGATGAGATTGGTTTTAGAGTCAGGCAGATGGTTACCGATCCCCAGAGAATTCGCAAAGATGATCCGGGCCACCCCGAAGTGTGCGTAGTTTATAAATTCCACCAAATCTACAGTCCAGATGTAACTAGAATTGAACAGGAATGCAGGGAAGGTAAAATTGGTTGTGTAGCCTGTAAGAAATATTTAGCGGAAAACATCGATAAAGTTCTGGCCCCTTGTCGAGAACGACGCCAAGAGTGGGCATCGGATAATAGAGTTGAACAGGTGCTGGCTGAAGGAGCTGAAAAAGCACGGGTTATTGCCGGCCAAACCTTAAACGAAGTCCGAAAAGTGATGGGTTTTTAATGGCAGAGCTTAAATCGGCCACTTATATTGAGCTCCCGGTCTTTCAGGGGCCGTTAGATTTGCTTTTGCATTTGATCCAGCAAAACAAAGTCGATATTTACGATATTCCTATTGCCCTGATTGCCGATCAGTTTGTGGGGACGGTCCGGAAAATGGAGGAACTGGATATGGAGATAACTTCCGAGTTTCTGGTCTTGGCCGCCCAGCTGCTTTATCTTAAATCCCGTCAACTCCTGCCCAAGCCGCAAAAAACCGAAGAGGATATTGGACAGGAAAAAGAAATGAAACAGAATCTAATCGACAGGTTGATTACCTATAAGGCATTTAAGGAGGCAGCCTGTTATTTAGGTTCTAAAGTAGAGTCTTCAGGTCACAAATATTTCCGGGAGATCGACCTGGAGGACATTTATTCCCAGATGCCCCGCCCCAATCCTTTACAGGGGGTCGCCATGGAGGATCTCTGGCGAGCTTTTCAAGCGGTACTTTTAAGAGTGGAAAAAGGCGAAGATATCCAATATGTGCAACCGGAAGAAATTTCACTGGAAGTAATGACTAAAGATATTATCCGTCGGATGATTATTCATCCCCGAGGAATGAAATTTACTCAGCTGCTGAGACAAAAAACAAGAATAGAAATTGTGGTTGCTTTTTTATCTATTTTGGAATTGTTAAAGGAAGGCAGGATCAGGGCGGAACAAACTAAAAAAGATAGTGATATTTTTATAGTTCCTACAGAAAAGGCTTGGGATTTTAATAACGAGGTGCCAGTCTAATGCTGTTTGCTGATCAGGAAATGGCCGCCTTGGAGGCTTTGTTGTTCGTAGCTAAAGAACCTTTGAGTATATCTAAGTTGGCTGACATTCTGGAGATTTCAGAACAAGGTGTTGTCGAACTTCTTGATAGTCTGCAAGAAAGATATGCAAGTAAGGATAGCGGCCTAACTTTAGTGGAGATTGATAATTGTTATCGGTTAGGAACCAAGCCGGAAATGGCTTCTTATATAGAAACTCTCTACAAGCAGCCTGTCCAGACCTTGTCCAATGCTGCTTTAGAAGTGCTTTCTATTATTGCTTACCGCCAGCCTATTACCAGGGGAGAGATCGACTTTATACGAGGAGTTCAGTCCGAGAGATCCCTGGCGACCCTGGTTGAAAGAGGTTTGGTGCAAGAAGTCGGCCGCAAAGACAGTCCGGGAAGGCCGATTTTATATGGTACCACCGAGCATTTTTTACTCCATTTCGGACTAAAGTCCCTGGATGAACTACCCGAGTTGGATATTTGGCAAGAGGAAAGGGAGGAAATGGAGAAAGACTGCTAGCAGGCTATGTGGTTGAAGTTGTTAAGTAAATGTGTTAGTATAAAATATAATTTTTCATAAACAGGATAGAGGCGCGGTTATTTCGAGTAGGTGCTGGGAGATGGCAGTCTGTGAACAGTACTCAAGGGATTAGCCGCCGAAGTATATATCTTTGCCGAAGATATATACTGGGCTCAGACTGGAAAAAAGTCTGAGACTGTCGTCCTGATAGGATGAAGCGCTATCCGGGAACCTAAGAATTTTACTGGTTTATGTTTTCCTTAATACCAGTTTTTTAGAATTTACGGTTTACGGGTAGAACCGTAATTTTTTTAGGCCGTTTTATGTTTATATCTTGATACCGAAGCCAGCGTATATGAAGCCGGTGATAATTTTAGGAGGTAACACAATGTCTAAGAAATCATTGCCCTTTTCCGCGGAACAGCTAGAACAAATTGCCGAAGAGTTTGGGACTCCGTTTCATATTTATGATCAAAAGGGGATTATTGATAATGTCAGAACCCTGAAAGCAGCTTTTGCCTGGGCACCGGAGTTTAAAGAGTACTTTGCCGTAAAAGCAACCCCTAATCCTTATATCCTGAAAACCTTAGCTGCTGAAGGAATCGGCGCGGATTGCAGTTCACTGCCTGAGCTTATTTTGGCCGAGAGAGTGGGCCTAAGAGGAGAAGAAATCGTATTTTCGTCTAATGATACTCC
This sequence comes from Peptococcaceae bacterium, assembly GCA_012521215.1. Taxonomy (GTDB): domain Bacteria; phylum Bacillota; class Desulfitobacteriia; order Desulfitobacteriales; family Syntrophobotulaceae; genus JAAYMU01. The sequence continues at coordinate 5,786 of JAAYMU010000032.1, forward strand.
GGCCCAGGAGTATATAAAGGCCAAAGAATTAGGCGCCATTATCAATCTTGATGATATCAGCCATATTGATTTCCTGAATCGTGTAGCAGGAATGCCGGAAATGATCTGTTTCAGGTATAATCCCGGTCCTCATGGTCTGGGAGGCAATTCCATTATCGGCAAGCCCGAGGAAGCTAAATACGGGGTAGCCAAAGATCAAATATTTGATTGCTACCTTAAGGCTCAGAAGTTAGGAGCTAAACGTTTTGGGCTTCATACCATGGTGATATCGAACGAACTTGACCCTGATTTTTTCGTGGGAACAGCGCGCATGATGTTTGAACTGGCTGTCGAGTTGAAACGCCGGGTGAATATTAGGGTTGAATTTATTGATCTCGGTGGCGGTATAGGTATTCCTTACCGTCCGGAACAAGAAGCGGTTGATCTAAATTATTTGGGTCGGGAAATTGAAAAGTTATACAATAAAATTCTTGTGCCTGCCGGTTTGCATCCTGTCAAGGTGGCCATGGAATGTGGCAGAATGATTACCGGCCCCTATGGCTATCTGGTAACCAGGGTTCTTCATAAAAAAGAGATCTATAAGGATTACGTCGGGGTTGATGCCTGTATGGCTGATCTCATGCGTCCGGGGATGTACGGTGCTTATCATCATATTACGGTTTGCGGCAAAGAAAACGCTCCCTGTGACCATGTGTATGATGTTACCGGCAGCCTGTGCGAAAATAACGATAAATTTGCCATTGACAGAAAGCTTCCATTAATCGAGATCGGGGATCTACTTGTGATTCATGATGCCGGCGCCCACGGCCATGCTATGGGTTTCAATTATAACGGCAAGCTTAGATCCAAGGAGCTGCTGCTTAAAACCGACGGAACGGTTGAAATGATTCGCCGGGCAGAAACTATCGAAGATTACTTTGCAACCTTGGATTTTTCTAAACTATAATTCTCTATTATCACGGCGTTTAGGGCGCATCCCAGAAGAAGGATTTCACAGCTCCAGTACAGCCATAGCAAAAAAATCATGATGCCGCCCAAGCTCCCATAAACCAGGGAGTAGCTATTAAAATGTCTAAAGTAAAGGGAAAAACCCAAAGAAAGCAACAGCCAACCTACGGAGGAAAACAGGGAACCCGGCAAGATCAGATTTAAGGGATATTGGGCGTTGGTTGCCATGCGGTTAAAAAGGACAATAGCAAAAACAAGGAATAAAAATAAGACTATAAAAGACATTTTGGAAAATATAACACTTAAAGATTTCCCGCTGAGATTAATTAACAAAGTAATAATTAAAGTTAGAGAAATAGTAAATAGCACTACCAGCGAACTTAAGATCAATTTAATAAAACCTTGTTTTTCCGCCACACCATAAGCCTTTTTCATGCCACGCAGCAAAGCCCTAATCCCGTTCGTGGAGGCCCAGATCGCCCCCAACATACCAAAGGATAAAAGAGTAGGGTTATGGGTGGAGAAAATTTCGTAAACAATATTCTCCACAATTTGCAAGGCCTCAGCAGGTAGGAAATATTTTAATTCACTAAATATTTTTTCGCTGCTGAGTTCGGCAAAACCGGCCAAAGTAAAAAAAAAGATTAATAAGGGAAAAAAGGACAGCAACAAATAGTATGTTACCTGTCCTCCCAGAGCCATCAGTTCGTTTTTATTTACTAATTCCCAATAACTTTTAATAAATTGTTGCCATTTCAAACAATTCACTCCCCAAACCTTAGAAAATATTGATGATTTTTAAGCTTTCCGTTTCGGGGATATCTTTAAGAAGAGTTATTAAAGTATCAAGTTCCGCCAAGGAGAAGGATTTTTCCTGATAATAAACCAGTCGATTTAGTCTCTGGTAACTGATCTCCACATTATTTAATACATTGTGATTTACGACAAGCGCCCACCATTGCTTGGTTTTCTGCCAGCTCTCATAATTATTATTTATTATTTGGGAGGCCTTTTCCCATTCATCCGTTTCAATAAAGGTGCCCGCTTGCTCAAGATTTTCTTCTATCATACTGGCTGTCTCATTCACCTTGTAGCTTACCAATATGGCAGAGCCAAAAAGAATAATGAACCCTAACACAATTATTACTGTGGCACGCATATATTTTCACTCCATACTGGTTTTGGACTTATTATTTGCTTATTTTGATTTGGCCTGGACATAAAGCTGGCCTTTACCGTCAACGCTGGCTATTAGCACTTGACGGTAATCATTGATGCCTGCTTTTTGCAGTTCTTGCTTGAGCCATTCTTCTGTGACGTTGGCATGGGAAAAATTCTTGTGCTGCAAAATCCCGTCCATAATAAGCGTTGATGCTAAATTTTCACTCGGAAGTTCAAGGTTTAAATCTTCAGGAGTGGCCGGACGTTTCATAACCTTAGGAATAACGCTTAAGTCACCATTGGTTTCTAAAATAGCGTATTCCACATCAGCAATATTAGGCATGTCTTTAGCTCGCAACTGCTCCATAAGGTCGCTTATACTATAGCGCAGTCTGCGCAATTCACTTTCCAGGATTTGACCTTTATTGATAAGCAGGGTTGGGGTCCCGCAAATAAATGCTCTGGCTTTTTCACTTTTCAGGGTTATTTGGGAAATTGTGACACCTAATAAGAACAATACCAAAACAGGCAGTAAGCCTGAAATCAGAGGAATCGCTATATCCTCACTAGGAACTGCAGCCAGTTCGGAGATCATTAAAATAATAACTAACTCAAATGGCTGAAGCTGGGCAATTTGTCTTTTACCCATGAGCCGCAGTACTAACACAACTATCAAATAAAGAATAGTCACGCGAATAATACCAGCTAGCAATTTTTAGCTCCTTTCCATAATGCTAAAATTTATTCTTTCCCTGGAAAAAATAATTATTCGCCCAAGAATTTGGAAAATAGAAACATAGCTAACCTTCCCAAGAACAATGTTTTAGTATACAATAAATAAAACGAATAAACTCGGAATTTATATTTTTTTGGTGATAGGGGGAGAATTCGTGTTCGAGAATGACATACTTGTTGCTGGGGCGGATCCCGGTTTTGGTGCCATTAAACTTGATGTTGGCGATAAAAAGATTCTATTCCCGGCAGTAATTTGCAATGGGAATGAAAGAATTTTCTCAACCCTTGGCGGAGTAAAAGAAATAAACGGCACTGATCTTGAAAAGCAAATAGCTTCGTTGGATGTTATTGTTAAAAACAACTCCACAGGGGTAGAGAGGCATTTTTTCATGGGCAGTCTGGCCGAAAGTCTTAACCCTAAAGAAGCTCATTATTGCTGGGATGAGGATAAATCCACCGATGAAGAAGCGATGTCTCTTCTTATTGCCGGGTTGGCGTTAGCCCAGCCTTATCCCAAGACCAATATTTATTTAGGAACAGGAGTACCCGTAAAATATTTTGCTCCTCTTAAAGATAAATATGAAGCTGAATTAAAGGGTTCCTTTTCCGTAACCTTTCTCTCCGGTCCCTTTAAAGGACAAGTTCGCAGCATGAATATCCTTAGATCAAGGGTACTGCCCCAAAGTTATGGCGTGTTTATTAAGGAGACATTGAACGAGGACAGTACGCCCAAAGATCCTAAATTGTTTGCCGGTTACGTAGTGGTTATCGATCCGGGCTTTAGGACTACGGACATTGCTACTTTTTATGACGGTATTATGCTTGACCCACCTAACTCTTTCAGTATGGAAAAGGGACTGCAGTGGGTTTATGCCGGGGTAGCTGAAAAACTGAAAGAAATGACCATGGATCACACCAATCCCATTGAAACCGACGATAAAGAATTGGATAAAATATTCAGAGTTAATAACGGGCTTTATCCTTGGAGTAACGGCGCAATTGACCTTAATCCCATAAAAAATAAAATGCTCGCCCAATTAGGGGCGGATATTTCCAGGGAAATTAATAAAATCTTAAAGCCCTTGGCCGGAAGGATTCATACTATTTTAGTCGGTGGCAAAGTCGGGGAAATGGTGTATGATTATCTTAACCTCGATAATAAAGTGTTGATTGAAGATCCCCAGTTCGGCAATGCAACGGGATTCCGTATTATGGCTGCTAACTTGGTAAATAATTTAACAAGGAAAGTATCTGTTGATAAATGAAAACTTCAGGATATTTAGTGTTGTATATATCTGAAAATGATGACTTTGAGTTGTGGCGGGCCTTATGCCAGTTTACGCCCGAGGAAAGAGCTTCTGTGGTAAAAACTGCGCTTAAAAAAACATTGCTGGAAGAATACTCCAGCCAGTCAGCGCCAAAACAGGTTCCCCCTGAACAAGAACCTCCCTTTGCAGCCCAAAACTTGCTAAAGTCAGGAGCGGGTATTTCCGGAAATACAGCGCCCAAGTCTGTTTTCAGTTTTACCTCTCCTAAGTCCCTGGCTCAAAGTTCGGTCACTTCGGGTTCGGAAGTTTCCATCTCTGAGACTGCCGGCGCGGTAGCCACTTCCCCAATTAATGATTTAATTTTAGATGACCTGGGGACTGAGCTTATTGAACCCCAATCCAATGAGGATTTTATAAGCTCCGAACTTACCGGCCTCAATGATTTAAGCGCTTTCATACAGCCGGAGGAATCTCCGGATAAAAACTCTATTCCGGGTCTTAATTTTCTTTTGACCAATGTTATTGGAGAAGAGGACGATGAAACTGTGGTTGAATATATAAGAAAAATGAAAGCGAGCAATGACGAGGATGTTGGGTAAGATATCTACAGACATCTTGATGAAAATGTAAATATCGACAGATTAGTAATAAAGATAAATCCAATGCCGCTTTCAATAGGCGGCATTTTGTTTTTCTCTTTATTTTTTATACAATTACATACAATATGCTTAATCTTTTTAAGCTGATTCTAAAAAGAATATTTAAAATGTTGACCAAGAGGCTCTGTTTGGGAGAGCATATTTTGGCCCGTAAGGAGTGGTTTTTCTGATTAAGCAGAAGTTCGACGTAACCGGGATGACTTGCTCCGCCTGTTCAGCCCATATTGAAAGAACCGTAGGTAACCTTAAGGGGGTACAAACGGTCAGTGTAAACCTTTTACAAAACAGCATGAGCGTGGAATATGACGAACAGGCCTTAGATAATAATTCAATTATCAAAGCAGTCCAAGAAGCCGGATATAATGCTTTTGTCTCTTCCGGCAAGGCCCAAGCAAACAGTAATACAGCCGCTATTACAGGCGGGACTGCCGGTTCCGCCGCTGTACCCGGGTCTGATCCTGCGGAACAAGAAATTAAGCAAATGAAAAAACGTTTGTTTGTTTCCCTACTTTTTTCTGTTCCGCTTTTGTATATTGCAATGGGTCATATGCTCGGCCTGCCGCTGCCAAGCATACTCTTAGGACCTGAAAATGCCCTTAGCTTTGCTTTTACTCAATTCCTATTGGTTTTACCGATAGTTATTGTCAATAATAAGTATTTTCTAGTCGGTTTTAGAAGCTCATTCAGGCGGGCTCCCAATATGGATTCCCTCATAGCTATCGGCTCGGCGGCGGCTTTAGTCTATGGAATTTTTGCTATTTACAGAATAGGCTATGGCCTGGGGCATATGAATTTAACCTTAGCCGAACACTACGCTATGGATTTGTATTTCGAGTCGGCTGGAATAATCCTGACTTTAATCACCTTGGGCAAATATCTGGAGGCCAGAGCCAAAGGAAAAACTTCCGAAGCAATCAAGAAGCTGATAAACTTAGCCCCCAAAACAGCGCTGGTGATCAGAGATAATCAAGAAACTGAAATTCCGGTGGAGGAGGTCCGGGTAGGGGATATTCTTATTGTTAAACCGGGGGGGACGGTTCCCGTTGACGGCATTATTGTGGAAGGCAATTCCTCAGTAGATGAATCAGCCCTGACGGGAGAAAGCATGCCGGTAGATAAAAAAGCAGGGGATAGGGTGACCGGAGCCAGTATTAATCTAGCGGGAACTTTTAAATTTCAGGCTTTAAAAGTGGGAGACGATACCACCCTGGCTCAGATTATCCGTTTGGTGGAAGAAGCAGCCTCTTCCAAAGCACCTATTGCCAAGCTGGCGGACCGCATCAGTAGTTATTTTGTTCCGGCTGTGATCGTGATTGCCCTATTGGCGACTACGGTCTGGCTATTTAGGGGTTATCCCTTTGAATTTGCTTTTTCCATAGGCATAGCCGTACTGGTTATCTCTTGCCCCTGTGCCTTGGGGCTCGCTACCCCTACTGCAATTATGGTGGGTACAGGGCGAGGTGCGGAGAAAGGAATCCTGATAAAATCGGCAGAGGCCCTGGAAATTGCGCACCAGATTCAAACCGTGGTTTTAGATAAGACCGGGACGATAACCGAAGGAACACCGCGAGTTACTGATATTATTACTGACAGGGAAACAGCTGGGCTTGAGGACAAGGAGCTTATGCGGCTTGCCGCTTCCCTGGAAAAATCATCGGAGCATCCTCTGGCTAAGGCTATTGTGGAAGAGGCAGAACGTCTGGATTTAGAACTTTACCCGGTGGAAGATTTCCAGGCAATACCGGGCAGGGGAATTAAAGCGATACTTAATAATAAAAAATTTTTAGCCGGAAACTTGAACCTGATGACTGAAAACAAGATCCCAATCGGAAACTTGGCGGCTAAAGCAAACGTGTTGGCTGAGGAAGGCAAAACCCCTCTCTTCTTTGCCGATCAGGATAAGGTCTTAGGGATTATTGCTGTGGCCGATGTGGTGAAAGCTACCAGTAAGGCTGCCTTAGATAGCTTTGCCAAGATGGGAATTGAGGCCATTATGCTCACAGGGGATAATAAAAAAACCGCCGAAGCGATTCGTCGCCAACTAAATATTAATAGAACAATTGCCGAAGTTATGCCCCAGGATAAAGAACGGGAAATTCGTAATATCCAGGAGAGCGGCCGGAAAGTGGCCATGATTGGGGATGGGATTAACGATGCTCCGGCTTTGACCAGAGCCGATATCGGGATAGCTATAGGGGCGGGAACCGATATTGCGATTGAGTCTGCTGACATTGTATTAATGAAAAGCGATCTGTTGGATGCCACTGCCGCCATTCAGCTGAGTAAAGCAGTAGTCAGAAACATTAAACAAAATCTGTTCTGGGCTTTATTTTATAATACCCTAGGTATACCTTTGGCTGCCGGTCTTTTTTATCCTTTGCTCGGCTGGAAGTTAAGCCCGATGTTTGCCGCAGCGGCCATGAGTTTAAGCTCGGTATGCGTGGTATCCAATGCCTTGAGATTAAAAATGTTTAAGCCTGAAAATAAATATCAAGGAGAGATAACCATGCAGAAAACTAAAACTATGACTATTGAAGGTATGAGCTGTTTACATTGTTCCGGACGAGTGGAAAAAGCTCTAAATGCTTTGGACGGTGTACAGGCGGTAGTAGACTTGGATAAAAAGACCGCCCGCATTACCTTGGAGAGAGAAGTCAGTGAGGAGCTGCTGAAAAATGCCGTTACAGATGCAGGTTATGAGGTTGTAGAGCTGCGTTAAGCGGACTAACGGAAAAAGAATTAATAAAGAGTATATTAAGGGTTTATGCTTAAGGAGCATGAATCCTTTTTCTTTTCATATACATAAAAAATGATGCGAATACACTTAAAAAATATTTATAGTAAAAAAGGGAAGAGGAACTATATGGCGAACTTTTCACAGAAATAAAACTTTTTCACTATTTGCCCTTTATCTTAACAGATTCTACATCGAAGTCCGGGCTGCCGGCACGAAAGGATGGTACACGATGTTTAAATCAGTAATAGCTTTTCTAAAAAGAATATTTAACATCCAGGGTCTTCGGAGAAGAAAATGGCAGGCCGGAATCAGTATAGCTATAGTTGTGGTTTTACTGGCTGGAATCTTCTGGGGTGTGGGCGGCACGGGCTTGTTTCTCAAACCGGTTCAAGCTGCTGAAGTCAACATTGTGGCTTTAAATTCGGACCGCCTGGGAATTGAAATCGATACAGAGTTTTTACTGTCCAGCAATCAACCCCTGGCTAAAAATGAAGTCCAGAAAGCTTTAAAGATTGAGCCTCAATTTGACTATAGTTTGGATAAAATGGATGGGGGAAAGAAATATAAAATTATTCCGCTAGTCAAGTTGGACCCTAATAAGATTTATACCTTGTCTTATGATCAGGATGGAAGCGGCAGGGAAAATATGAGCTGGGCCTTTCAGACTAAGAGCAAATTTCATGTTGTCCGTTCTTTACCCGCCAATCAAACGACCAATGTGCCAATAAACACCGGCATAGAGATCACTTTCTCCCATGATAATTTTGATCTTAATACAGCTAAAGATTATTTTAGTATTTCGCCTCAGGTCAAAGGTAGTTGGGAAAAACACAAAAAAACCCTGGTGTTTGTACCGGACAAACTGGAGCCGGCCACAATTTACCAGGTTGTGTTGCAGAAAGGTTTGACTCTTAAGGGGACCAAGGAAACCTTAGACCAAGACTATGCCTTTAGCTTTGAAACTGCCCCTCTGCAACAGGAAACAGAATCATTTATTATGAACTTGGATACGGCTCTGACTGAATTTTCTACTACCGAAAAACCGGTATTTCCTGTTCATTTCTATG
>JAAYMU010000005.1 GCA_012521215.1 Peptococcaceae bacterium
CATATACCCAGGCTTCTCTTAAAGAAGAAAAGCTCTCCCAGCTCCCGCCGAGGTTTTGACTAATCCTATAGACATTGGTAACGGGCGTTTCGCTGTAGAGCTCCTTACCGGAAGTATCCTGCCAAAAAATAATTAATGAAACTAAGGTAGCTATAAATAATATCCCAACTAATAATGCAAATTTCTTAAACATGCTCTAAAAATTCTACTTATTACAACAGTCTGGGCATACCCCATAAAAAATCAGGTTATGAGTATGCACATCAAAACCGGTTTGTTCTTCAACTAATTCATCCATATTGATTAGATCATTATGAAAATCAACAACCTTGCCACAATTGGAACACATTACATGATAATGATTAACGGGATTGGCGTCAAAACGACTGGACATATCCCCACAGGGTAGTTCCAAAATGAAACCATGCTCCTTGAGCATATTAAGCGTATTATATATTGTCCCCAGGCTAACACCGGGAAACTTCATTTTTACCTGTTTGTAGATTTCTTCGGCTGTAGGGTGAGACCGCGTCGCAAGTAAAAATTCTAAAATAGCCTGTCTTTGAGGGGTGAAACGAATCCCCTTACTTTTTAAACTTTTTAAAATTTCCACAGCATCCACGGCATCTCAAGCCCTTTCCATATAAATTGTGCCTAATATGTGTCCATAAGTATTTGAGAAGTTGGCAAAAGTATTCCTTAAAATTATAATAATTACTTTTTATTTCTTTTTAATTATATTATATTACGGCCCTAAAGCGGAGTCAATAAAATCGGCCAAGTTCATTAGCAAAAAGAAGATGCCTTTATACAGGCATCTCCTTTGCTAGTAGGTTTATTTAATTTGCTTTATTTACTCTCCGTATTTGAACTTAACCCTAACCTTTGACAGAGAGTCGCTTACTCTTCAATGATGGCCTCGATAGGACAAGCATCAACACAAGCACCACATTCAACGCAAGTGTCAGCATCAATCACATATTTGTCCTCGCCTTCACTGATTGCCTCTACGGCACATTCATCAACACAAGTACCGCACATTGTACAATCATCTGTAATAACATATGCCATAATTTGAACCTCCTCTATTCTCCCATTTCAAGTGAAACTATATCAAAGTACTTAAAAAATAGCAAGATATTTTTTTAACAATTTTCTTTAAGCTAAAATTTACCCTATTTTTTGGGGTCGATAAGGCACTTTATACAATCTCCTCATGCAATAGGAACAATAAGGAAGCATACGGTTGCTCACATGATTGCGGCGAAAGACAACCTTCGATATGTCGTGGTGCTCGTGCCCACAAGAGCGACATTTTTCAATCAATTCAATCAACTCCTAGCTTCTTAATAATTTGTGTTATTGGGAACAAACCCCCCGCTCATAGCTTACATTCCTATTATTATACAAAATGCCAAATATTAAACATCTTGGAGTTCAAATATTTGCTTCTTACCCCCAGTAAAACCGCTTATTTTCTTAATTCCGAGAATACGCAACCATTGACAGGCTTCCTGAACATCTCGACCTACAACTGAAGCTTCATGAGCATCGGATCCCAAGGTAAATAAAATCTCCATTTGATTTGCTAATTCCACCAATTTGAATTCCGGATAAAATTCTTGTACCGGTTTATAACGCCCGTTGGTGTTAATTTCCAAAACCAAACCGCAATCTTTGACAGCTTCCAAAGCCCTGGCAGCCAGCATGCGGACATCGGTACGAGGCCGGATATTAAAAATTTTAATAAGATCGAAATGACCAATTACATCGAATAAACCGCTAGTTGCAGCTTTCTCCACCAGACGGAAATAAGCCTGATAGAGATCGTCAGCATCCCATTGCCGGTGTCTAGGTTCTTCTTCCGGAAAATCGAAACACCAATCTCCTATTTGATGTACTGAACCAATTATGTAATCAAAAGGATAAGAGTCAATCATTTCTTTGATCTGCTTTTCTTTTCCTTCTAAATAATCCACTTCCAAACCGACTCTAATTTGTAATTGCGGGTAATCTAGGGCCACGTTTCTAATCATATCCAGATTTAAGTTTTCCCAATACATATCATGATCAGCAAAGCCGATTTGTTTAAGTCTCGTGGCTTGCGCCCGCCTTAGAAATTCAGCGATGTTCTCCGGAGTAACTTCCCGATCCAAGTGACCTAATAGATGCACATGCAAATCCAGCATTTTATTATCTCCTTTAATTTGGAGTTGCTCTAGATAACCAACTCTTATAATCATAAATAAAATATACATGTTTTTGGGATTTAAATGAATATTTTTTTCCCTTATGGAAAGACTTTAATTAGTCTCGCGTTTTCCAATTTTATCCCCACTCCTCTCTTTTTCTTAAACTTGCGGTTTTTAGACCGCAAGTTTTTTTTATGTCAAGAGAAAGAGTTTTCCCTTACGGCTTTTGGCCACGATAATCTTTGGCGGTCTTTGTATTAGTACCCTTTAATAGAATTAATTAACCGGCCCTTTCCAATACAGCCGGTTCAAACCTCATATTAAAGGGAGCATTGGCAATGCTTAAGGCTATTTTTATATCTATTTTTGGCCTGATACTTCTGTTGACTGGAATGTTTGTGCTTAGAGAGGGGTTAAAGAAATACGCGGGATCACACTTCCAAAATACCATCCAGAAACTGACTGTTACGCCCGCTAAGGGATTCTTCAGCGGATTGGCAGCAACCATGTTCCTGCAATCAAGCACTGCCCTTACGGTAATGGCTGTTTCCTTTGTTGATGCCGGGCTGGTACCCTTTGAAAATACCCTGGCCCTGATTCTAGGTAGTAATATCGGTTCCACGGTTACCCCCCAGCTTCTGGCCTTTCCCCTGGCTGAATTCTCTGTATGGCTTGTTGTTGTTGGCTTTGCCGGTTTTGTTTTTTTTAAAAAACGCCTAAGGTTTTTATTTCTGTCCATCGCGGGAATAGGCACCATGTTCTTCTCTCTTTCCCTTTTGGAAAAGGGAATGACGCCTATCACTACCATGCCATGGTGTCAGGACTGGTTAAGCCGGCTGCACAACAATTATATTTACTGTATCATAGCCGGTACTTTCCTCTCCGCTATCCTGCATTCCTCCAGTGCTGTTACCGGGATAGCCATGGTCTTAACTGAAAAAGGCTGGCTATCTCTGCCGGCCTCCTTCGCTTTTATTCTTGGTGCCAATATCGGAACTTGCTTTACAGCGCTGATTGTTTCTGTTTTTGCCTCCCGATCAGCACAAAAAGTGGCGATTTTCCACCTGATGGCTAATATCTTCGGTGTCCTGGTTTTCTATCCCTTTATTACAACTACCGGAGGAATAATGGAATTGCTGGGGGATAATCCCAGCCGACAGGTAGCCAATGCCCATACTTTTTTTAATATTGTTTCCTCTCTTATGCTTCTGCCATTTTTGCCTACAGCCACTCGTGTCCTAAACAAGTTGAGATGAAGCATTCCATTTTAGCTTTTCCATCTTAAGAACACCTTTTTCTCTATAAATTTCTAATTGCTGAACACTTTCATCGATTCTGAGTAACTGTTTCCCGATATGAAATATTACATTGGCATGACAATAATCTATTTTGATTTTGCTGTCTTTATCAGTTTTTACCGTTGTAGGGCTTATTGCCGAACCCCCTAATTCCCGAATATAAATATTGCCGCCGCAGTATAATTCTCCACCCCGAAACACACCGGCTACCTTGGTATTGCCCTGAACTCTTATGTTCGAATTGTAAACTCCTTTGCTGCAGTTAAAATCCCCTGCACAATTTAGCTCCGAATTTTGAATGTAACTGGTATCACAGAGAACGTTCTGGGGAATAAGGTTCTCTGTAATTGCCAGAAAGTGTTCAATAACCTTTAAAGCATTCTTTAAATATATTAGGTCCTTTAAGTTTAAAGGGCCTGCTCCTACCAAAAAATGCTTAAGAGTTTCTACGGCAACCTTTAGCTCGTCGGAAATTATTTCCGGATCCTTGGTATTCATTAGTTTGGCAATATCCTCGACCATTTTGGGCAGGTTGGGAAAATTTTTCTCCAATACCACTTTTAAAAGCGGGCCCACCGGAGTCTGGCTGGAAGCTTGCTTAAGTCTTTCAACCTGAGCGAGGCAAAGCTCCAGTTCCTCATAAATTCCCTGCATATCTTGATAAAGCCGGGAACGAAAAACATGTTTTTCGCCAATGGTTATTTTACTGGCAATAACATTCTTTATTACTTGTAAGCCGGCCTCCGCTTTCAGCTCAGCACCGGAAACGGATCCTCCGATTTGTATCTTACCACCGGAGTAAACACGAAGCCCGTCATGTACATCTCCGACAACCAGTACATCACCCGGAAAATCAATACTGCCGGTAGATAAATCTATATCTTTAGCAATATAAACGTTTTCTACCAAATAATCGTATGTACCTAAACGCACCGGAATACCGTCGCAAGCAGCCCTTAACTCCAGGCCGTCTTCCGATATATAGATATTCTTTTTAAGTTTAAAGCTGAAATCTTTAAGCTGCTCCACAGGGAGGGGCTGTCCAAAGACGTTTTTTCCCGGGATACCTTCCTTGCCCGGGATTTTCTTGGCTAAAACCTCATCTTTCCGGCAGACCCTTAACTTACAGGCAAAATAATCTATCTTGCCGTCTTTTTGTTGGTTATCTTCCAAAGGCTTACCGACATAATCTATTAGTTGAGCATGCTGGGTCTGAACAGGAGGAGTTGATTCTGCCACCACAATATCGGCAGCATTCTCCACAGCCAAAATTTTTCCCCAAATATCAGGTAAAATACCATGGACTATGCCTTTTTCGGCCAGTTGTTTGTAAAAAGTTTCTTTACTGGGCTCTTCCTCTTGTTCAGGCACATCTTGCCATGTAATTAATTCCTCCAGATTAAGGATTTGAACCTCGGGAATATCCTCCTGGAGTTTAAATCGGCCCACCGGCTGTCGTTTCACTTTGACTGTAGCTTTGCTGCCTTCGGGGCAAACCTGTAGCTCCCATATAAGCCCCTGCAATGTACCTTCCGGTATAAATTCATAAGCATCTCCCGGCTGAACTATATGTTCACTGTGAATTTCTTCCCCGTTATGAAATAATTTGCCGGCAGCGGGAAATGGTATTATCTTTTCGATAGTTTGACCTGTGAGGAGTGTGTACTTTGTTCCATCCCAAGTAACCTGAGTTTTTTCCGGCCGCTTATTTATTTCATCTTTAACGCCCTGCATCTCCATACCTCCACACTTAATACTACGGGAAGATAACATACAACAAGTTAATATTAATTAGGACCTTGATATTAATTAGGTCTTTAGTCCTAATTTCACAAAACCCTGAAACCTAAAAAAATTGTCAGCTCCTTTATTCTAATCATTTTAAATCCTTTTAAATAAAAAAAATATGTAGTTTATTTATAAAACAACATACTTACACTCCTATTTTAATCATAATTTTTAATTCTGTCTAGACAATTTACTTAATATGGTTTTCATCCCGGAAGCTAAAATACTATTTTATATTTACAGGAGCGCTATTTGCGGGGCCGTTATTGGCAGGGCCGTTATTGGCAGGGCCGCGCTCTCCGTATTCTAGCTATCATTAGATTTTTAATCGAGGTCATCAGGGTCAATGCCCGGATCGGGTTCATTACCGGGATCAGTACCCGTACCGGGGCCAATGCCCGGATCGGGCTCATTACCGGGATCAGTACCCGAACCGGGATCTGGGCCCGGATCAGGTTCATTACCAGGATCAGTACCCAGATCAGGGTCTGGGCCCGGATCAGGTTCAATATTAGAGTCCGAATTAGAATTCGGGTCGGTTATTTGTTCTTCATAACCGGTAGACCCCTGACCATTCGGATCCTTCGGGCCGCCCGGAACTGTAATATGGGCCCTAATTACGGGATCAAGCAGATCAAGAACCGTATTATCTATCACCGCATCAGTGGTTATGCCCATAAGAAGATTTTGGGCAACTCTTTTAGCTGTATCCCTATTAACTTCCCAATAGCTTAAATAATCGAGATATAAACCATATCCCGGCAAGGTTTGGGTCACAATATTGGAGCTCTCAAAAGAAGTCGCTGCTTTGCTTAGCCGGAGAAGATCCGCTAATTTTAAATTCGTCTCTACCACATTCATCAATTGCGGCACCAACTTGGGTAGCTTGGTTATAGTGCTGGGCTGGAGTATTTCTTTAGCCACGGCAGTCAGCAGTTTTTGCTGTCTGGCAGTTCGACCGATATCGGCAGTATTATCGCCGCGCCAGCGGACGTACCCTAAGGCTTTACTGCCGTCCAAGCGCTGTAAACCGGCTTTTAGATCTATATAACCGTCTGTTTTATCCCCGGTTTCTTCATACATATCTTTTTCCACATCGATGGTAACGCCACCCAAGGTATCTATTATTTCTTTGAATCCTTCAAAATTAGTCAGGACATAACCATCTAACTCAATACCTATTAATTCCGATACTACATTTTGCAATTCTTCAATACCCCTGAGCATAGGAACAGCATTAATCTTGACAAAACTATCAGAACCGGAGACAGTTACTCTGGTATCGCGAGGAATGGACAGCAAGGATATTAGTTTGGTGTCCGGATCAAAACTGGCTACAATAATCGTATCAGCATTAAAAGAGTTGTCGCCGGGTCTCTTATCCGCTCCGATTAAGAGGAAACTCACTCTTTTATTTAAATTAGGGGTTAACACCGAGTTATTATCACTTATATATCCATCTTGATTATCACTATGCGCTCCCTGGCCAAAATATATATAAGCAAAAGCCGTGGTCCCGCTTATCATTCCTAGGAAAATTACCGCAACGATAACTAAAATTCTGCGCGTTTTTGATTTTTTTGACAATTACGCCACCCCAGTTTATTTAAGTCTAATTTTGTGCTTGTAAAAAAAATATCCTTAAAAAAGAAATACCTCATAAATTAATCACAACATATTATAGCATCTATAGTTTTGGCATTCAATTTTATTTTTCAATTGTTTACACTTCTTTAATCGTTTACCCTTTTCAAATATGACAGGAAAAATAAAAGGAGCTAATTAGCTCCTTTTATTTTTCCGCTTGCAAGTTCTTTGAGAATTTTTACCGCCTGTTCTTTTATGATAGGCTCAGCATGTTCCTTAAGAAAATCCTCCGTTATCATCATTAATTCACCAAACTCATCAAGTATGGCTTCAGAAATTTTCTGTTTGCGAGGAGTGCTGAATTTGTTAAGGGCTAAATAGTACTCGTCCTCATATTCATACAAAGCTGATTTAGTGTTAGGGAGGCCAGGCAGTAAAGAAATAGCAGTCAATAAATCTTCAAATTCAGAAAAGACATAAACCCATTCCTGTTCATAATGGGCTTTAGAAGTTGATTGGGGCTTCTTTTTTTCTTTAAGGTTAGCTTCAAAAATATGGTTTATTTCAGTATCAACCTGTTCATCTTGTTTTATTACAGTTATAACGAATTCGTCTTCAGAGGCAAGCGTGGCCTGAATCCAGAAAGGCTGATCAAGATTAAAGTCAACTTCATCCCGGGCTTTTGAAATTAGTTCCCAGAAAAATTGCTCTGTTCTTGCAGACCGTTGGAAAAAATCGGCCAGAGAAATATTGCGGTCTGCTAACTCGGTAAAGGAGATAAAGATGCGAACCGTATTATCATCTACTTTTAATATGCGCATGGCATTCCACTCTCCTTCCCCTTAACCCAAAACTGGGATAGGATTTAATTAATTTATATTATAACATAATCAGTCAATATCAGGATAATATAATCAGTTAATATCGCTTTATCTCACAGAATTTCAGTACAAGTTGTATTATTATATGCTTCCGACAACTTGTGGCGTTAATACTCTTACATAAAAGACCTCCTTTTTTAACGGCAGATAGGAAAGCTGAACAAAGTCGTTTGGTTGAAGTTTTTGATAAGTGTTATGATCAATACTTAGTCTAAGCAATTCTTCTCCATTTTGTATGATTACATAATATTGGGCAGAACCGTCCCCGGTTTCTTGCTGTAAGTTTGTAACCAGGCCTTGCCCAAAAGAAGGCCGGCAAAACCAATCACCGTAATGCATAGTGAACAACTGAGTATAAATTATTAAAACGCCTATCGTTAAAACTAAGCGCAAAGCAAGGGAAAAGGGACGCCTATTAGTTTTACGACGATAATAGTTTCGCGCTGCCAGTATTAATCTCAGAATTAAAAATATATAAACCGCCAAAAAAAGGCTTAAAGCAGGCCAACTTATTTTAAATAAATATAGGTAATAGTATGAACTATTCATATCCTTACCTTACTTAAATACTTTTAAACTATGGGGCTTGACAAAAAAGCTAATAGTATTGCAATAGTATAGGTTTTATTTAGGCGGCTGTCAAGTCCGTTCAAAACTTGTTTGTAAAGGTTCTATAATAAATATTGGGGTAAGTAGCAGGAAAAAAACAAATCATAAGCGAAAACCTACCGGGTAAATAAACCCACCACGATCATTTACAGGAGGTTTTGCTTATGCTTAACTCTAATTATATCCAAACTTTATTCGGAATCAAAGATGCAATTGTAACAAATATCAA
>JAAYMU010000001.1 GCA_012521215.1 Peptococcaceae bacterium
CCGGTTTTTTACGGACCAGGAAGTTGCTGATTATAAACGGGTAGCAGTGGTAGGCTCCCGGGTAGTGGAAAGTATTATGGGTTCCATGGATCCGGGCATAATCGGGCGGAGCATAAAAATAGAGAATGTGCCTTTTCAGGTTATTGGGGTTTTGAAAGGCAGTTCAACCGGCTTTTACTACGAAGATGATATTATTCTTATTCCCATTACCGCTGCCCAGTTGCGGCTGACCGGCAGCAAAGAGGTTCAGGAAATCAATGTCCAGGCCGTTTCTGCCGAAGCTATGCAGAGCGCCCAGGAGGAAATCACCTCCTTGCTGCGCAAGGCCCATAAGCTTGCCCCGGACCAGGAAAACGATTTCGAAATATCCAATCAGGAGGATATTTTGAAGGCTATGGAGGAAGCAACCCGGACCATGACCATGCTTTTGGGCGGAATTGCCGCTATCTCCCTTTTGGTAGGCGGGATTGGGATAATGAATATTATGCTGGTCTCAGTAACTGAACGGACCCGGGAAATCGGGATCAGAAAGGCTGTAGGGGCTAAGGAATCCAATATCCTGGTGCAATTTTTAATTGAAGCCGTAATACTCAGTGTTATAGGGGGAGGGGTAGGCATTCTTTTCGGCTGGGGGGGATCGACTCTGGCCTCCCGATTCTTGGGATTTCCGGCGGTGGTCACCCTTTCTTCCGTGGTGCTGGCTGTAACCTTTTCGGCCTTGATAGGAATTGTGTTCGGCGTTTTCCCGGCCAGAAAGGCTTCCGCCCTTAATCCCATTGAGTCTTTAAGATATGAATAGTTTTTACAGGAACAAGAGAGGAGCAGGAAAGTGAATCGAAAGTATTGGATAATTTTCCTTGTTATCTGCGGTTTGATTTTTCTTTTTCCCGGCCCAGTGGTGGCAGCGGAGCCGGAACTGGACTACCTGGAATTCCAGACCGAGAAGGATAACAACTTGCTGATCGGGGAGACCGTAGATATTAAAGTTATTTTATTTGACGAGGATGATGAGCTGTTTTCCGGCAGTACTCATGCTTATATCGCTGATCCCGACGGGGATATCCTGGGGTATTATTCCATAGGAGGCGGTGGCGGGTATTATACGGTATACGGTGTCACCTTGGATCGGGAAGGGGAATATAGCCTACATATCCGCGACAGCGAGTGGAATTATGCCAGCGGTAAAATTACAGTCCGCAAGCCTTTGCTCAGTCTCAGCGGCCAATTGGCCGAAGACCGAAAAACGGAAATCAAAGCCAAACTAATGGATGCTGACGGTAAGATACTGCCTCGCAAAAGCGTGACTGTGGACGGTTCGGATGTCGGGCTGGAAGGTATACAGAGTTTTACCACGTCTTATGACGGGACCTTTTCTTTCTGGATCACTCCTCCGGAGCAAGGAAAAGTCAAATTCTTGTATTACGGGCATGAGATCGGAGCCTTGGAAGTAGGGCCATCCTATGCCCAGGGTACAAGAATCGGTGGGACGGCCAAGAACAATACTGAACTTTCCCTGGCGGTGGCCCGGGAAGGATGGGACACGGCTCACACCGTAATCTTAATCCGGGATGACAGCCTGGCGGATGCTTTAACTTCCGTTCCCTTGTCTCGCAGGTACAATGCTCCTGTACTTATGACCCCGTCGCAAAATTTGCCTCAAAGTTTGCAGGCGGAAATTGGCAGGCTGGAGGCCGAGCGGGTCATAATCATCGGCGGCAAGGAGGCGGTGTCGCCAAATATTGCCTCTTTACTGCAGAATTTAGGCTACATAGTAGAAAGGATTGCCGGGGCTGACCGTTATGATACTGCGGCCCGGATCACAGCCCGCTTTGACTCGGCCAGCACAGTTTACCTGGCCTACGGTCAGGGAGAGGCCGATGCTCTGGCCGCCAGTTCTTTTGCTGCCAGAAAAGGCATTCCCATTTTACTTACGGAAAAAAATACCGTTCCCAAGGCAACTCAGGAACAGCTTAGAAGGCTCGACCCGTTGCAAGTCATCCTGCTGGGCGGGGAGGGTGTGATCGGCTCTTCCGTGGAAAACTCTTTAAAGAAAAATTATCTGGTAGAACGCTGGGGTGGAGCCGACCGTTATGAAACTGCCTGGGCTATTCTTAGAAATCTTTTTGAGGGGGAATCTATGGCTTACTTTAGTTCCGCCCTGGTGTCCCCTAAAGATGTTGCCGGGGGCAAGCCCTATGGCGACGCCCTTTTAGCGGCTACCCTGGCAGCCAAAAACAAGGCGGTGGTTATTAACTTGCCACCCAATCACTTGCCCGGGGCTCTGGAATATTTTCTGACTTTCAACAAAGGTTATATTGCCGAGGCCAGGGTGATTGGCAATCAGACAGCCATCAGCCCTATTCTGGAAAAACAACTGGAACAGATGCTGACCAGGTAAATTAAGATAAAAGGTATTAAATAATAAACTACGGCCTTAGTTATTAGGCCGTAGTTATCTTCCTATTAAGGATTAGGTTTTTAAGATTAGTCTGAAGGGGTTGCGGAAACGATATTGGACTCACCTGCTCTGGATCCGCCGGTGACTACCAGTCTGAAATAGTATCTCTGGCCGTTGGTCAGTCCCGTGGCTGTGGCCGAAGTGGAATATTTGTCCAGTGCTCCTGTATTGGCATTTGTCCATTTCGATTTATCCGTAGACTGCTGAAGGACCACCTTGGTAGCGCCGGTAGGCCTGCTGAAGGTAAAGCTGACTTCACCGTCACCGGCTGTGGCTCTCAGATTATCGATGGGGTCTGCTTGCAGCTTTTCAATGTCCGCTGCGCTGTAGCTTCCTTCATACACCCTTTCCCCGTCTACATAGGCTCTGCATCCCGGAGCTACTTTGGTAGTTGCCGGAATAATACCAAGTTCCACCTCGCTGGCATTGATATTAGCAGTCCGGATTGTATCCGTACCCCATACATCTCCGCGGGAGTTGGCGTTCAAAACGTTTACGGCAGCTGCTCTTAATCTGAGGTCCAGTCCGGTAGAAGAAAAACTGACGGTATTGTAAGACCCTCTCAGGATCACATTTTTGCCACCGATGATATCCACATTGGAAAAACCTTGACCGCTGCACTCCGAATCATCCAGATAAGCATCGGCATAGATTTGGGTATTCGCAATTGAACATTTTCCCTGCAGGGAAATGCTTACTTCGTCTTTTTTATTTCCACCGGTATCGATGATCATGGTTTTGGAATTAAAGTCCGTGGCGATAATTCTGTCGTCCCATCCTCCCCGGATAGTTGTTTTGCCTTTGACCGTCACATTCCTGAGCTCAACCGTGCCATCACCGATGCCTTCACCCAGAAGCAGATCACCTTCAATGGTTATGTTCTGGACAATAATATCCGAGTCTTCGACAGCGACGTTGCCGGCAATGGTCGTGCTTCCGACTGACGGACCGTAAACGCCTTCCTGGTCGAAAATACTCTTGATTACCTTGTTATAGCTGTATTTATACTGGTCAATAACCGCATAGGGGACCACGTCACTCCCGCCCAGAGCGATAACCTTACTGGCTACGGTCATATAGTTGGGAAGAAAGTCCGTAGTCGAGCGGGGCAGGCTGGAACCGTTGAGAACCAGCGGCGATGAGGTCTTGGCCGCCAAAGCTGCTCCGGCCAGGGCATAGGTATAATTGTCCCTGCCTTCGCCGGGAGCGGCATAAATCTTGTCAAAATTCAAGTCCCGGGCAAAATAAGCCAGGATAGCGCAGTTAGTGGCATAACGGTTAGGTCCGGCCAAGCGGACCGGCGAAGGGACCAGTTTTTCAATAGCGGAGCTGATTACTCCTTCGCCCCCTATGATATATGTTTTGGTGAGCCTGTAATTGTGCAGGTGCTGGTATACAATATCCGGCAATTTATCCGGTTTAGTGAGCAGGATGCAGAATCCTTTGGCTGCTGCCACGGCCGAAATAGACAGGGCATCGGCGTAATCCTCTCCGGTGGCCAGGGCTGCTTCTTTGCCACCCAGTCTCTGGGCAATTTTGACGGAGGTTTCATACCTGTCGCGTCCGTAAATGCGCTCTGTATCGATGTTTTTAGAATCTAGAGTTTTGTCGATGTCTCTTAAGATGGCGTTATACCCGCCGATAATAATGACCTTATCAGCCTTCAGGCGTTCGATTTCTTTTAAAGTCGAAGCGTTTAAACGGTATTTTCCTGTAAAAAGGATGGGGGCGTTATAACTCTTGGCTAAAGGACCGGCGCAGAGAGCATCGGCAAAGTCATCTCCTCTGACCAGGATAACGTACTCTGACTCATTCCATCCGGCTTGAGATATTTTGATTGCGGTCTGGTAGCGGTCCGAGCCTGCCAATCTGTCCGCGGCTAAGGCCGGTTCGGGATTAATGATGGCCGGCAAAGCCCCAAAGGCTAGGGTTAAGGTACAGGTAAAAATAAAGGAAATAATAAAAGTAAAAGCTAAGGCGCGTGGCCTGCCGCTGAATGAGCGCGGGTCTTTTTTTATTTTTGGGCCTGGCATATTTAACCTCCTAATTATTATTAATCATCTTATCGAAAATAAGCGAATAAAAAATAATATTCGACCAATATTTCCTATTATCCTTCAGGTTTAGTAAAGCCTTGATCCAGACACGATTAAAATAAAGAGGGAGCGGGTGCAATATTTAATTTACCCGTTCCCTTGCTCATTAGGTATGTTTGCTAAGTCCATGGCTGTTTAAATTTGCATTTTGCTGATACTGTCCTGTAAATTTTGAGCCAAGGCGGCCAAGTTCTGACTGGCGGAAGCGATTTCCTCGATGGAAGCTGTTTGTTCTTCGGTCGCAGCTGACACGGTCTGGGAGGAAGTCAAGCTTTCTTTACTGATGGCATCCACTTCTCTTATGGAATTAACAATAGTCTCGCTTCCTTGGGTCAACTGCTGAACCGCAACAGACATCTCCTGAGCCTGGCTTGACACTTTAGAGGCCAGTTCGGCTATTGCTCGGAAGGATTGGCCGGCGGCATTTACTACTTCGATACCGGTTTGGACATCCTGGGCACTGGCTTCCATAGCTTCCACGGCATTATTAATATTAACATGGTTTTGGGTAATGAGTTCCGCAATTTGTTGGGCCGCTGTTTGGGACTGCTCTGCCAATTTACGCACCTCATCCGCTACGACGGCAAAGCCTTTACCGTGTTCTCCGGCCCGGGCTGCCTCAATAGCTGCATTCAAAGCCAGAAGATTAGTTTGTTCCGCTATCCCGGAAATAACATTGGTAATTTCATCTATTTTTCTGGAACTTTGGGCTAATTGTTTAATGCTATCTTGAACTTTGGCCGATCCTTCATCGATATTTTCCATCTGGTTAATGGCCTTTTGAGCCGCTTTTTGTCCTTCTAGAGCCGCTGTTGCGGCTTCGTTGATTTGCTGAGCGACAATGTTGCTGTTGGCAGACATTTGTTCCATAGAGGCATAGCTTTCTTCAACTGCCGCAGTTATTTCTCCCACAGAGGCGGATTGTTTTTCTGCCCCTTGAGCCATAGTGGTTACTGTTGCTGCCACTTCGTTGGCGGCTTGAGCCTGTTGGTCGGCGCTTGCCGAAAGCTGTTCGGAAGAAGATGCCACCTGATCGGCAATATGAGATACATTTTGTACCAAATCATGAAGATTTTCTACCATTTTATTTAAAGCATTGCTTAGAAGGCCAATCTCGTCTTTGCTTTTAATTTTTAAATTTTGGACAGTCAGATTTCCTTCAGCAACTTCCTGGATATTATCTACAACATTTTTTAAAGGTCTGACTATACTGCGCGCCACTAAGGCGGCTGCCAGGATTCCCAAAATTAGAACCACAACGGACAAAATCAGAATTGCCAGCTGGAGTTGGTGAACGCCTTCCATTATTTCCGTTTCCTCGGCTGTGACAGCCAGGAACCAATTAGTGCCATTTACCGGAGCATAGCCCATGTATTTTTTGACTCCATTATAAGAATAGGAACCCACACCGGTTTCTCCGGCCACCATCTTTTTTTCCAATTCCACGAGCTCTTGCAATTGGGGGTCATTTTTTACATTTTCAAAATCATTATCCCTGTTGATAACCAGCTTCCGGTCTTTATGGGCGATAGTAGTCCCGTCCCGGTTAATCATAAAGGCTTCCCCGGTTGCACCAAAATTAAGCTCATCCGTGATTTCGCTTAAAGAACTGCCATCCCTGATTGCTACCAGTACACCGCTTATCTGGTTGTCATGGTAGATAGGTACAGCAAAGGTTAAAATAAGTGAATTGTCTATTTCACTGACCATGGGATCGGAAACAGAAGGATTTCCGGCAGCTGCTTCTTGGAAATAAGCAAGATTCTTGATATCGATAGTTGCCCCGTTGGAGTAGGTTAAAGTGCCGTTCAAATCGGCAATTCCCATGCGGATATGTCCTGCTCTTTGGGATTCATTAATCAGGGCCCGGAGTTTTTCTAACTTTGGTACTTCGGGGTCAGTAATAATATTGCTATTGGCCATAACCTCCAGGGCGTTAATTTGGGCATCTAGCTGAGCGGCTACAGTCGTAGTACCCCCTATGGCTATCTGTTCAATGGATTTATTAACTTCATCCGCCACGGCGCCCGATGAGTAGTAATAACTTATTGCCGCCAAGGCTCCACAAGCTACTAATAAGACGATGCCGATTAAGAGTATCAACTTGGTAGTTAAACTTTTCATTGTCCTTTTTACCCTCCTACAATTACTACAATAGATCTTCAAAAAGTATGGCGATAGGTGCTATAAATAATATGTAAATACCGGGTATTTTATTTTCTTCTCCAATAAAGCCCAAAATCCTTTTAGTTATTACAATTTTCGACAGTGAAAAGTAATAAATTTAATACTTATTTGCATGCAAAAAGGCATCGGCTGTTATAATCGACAGTTATAACTATACCGATGCTTAATTTTTTCGGCTTTGTTTAGGTATTTTCCTTATCCAGCTTTTTATCTTTTGGCGGCCATGCGTCGCGCCATACGCCGGCGTTTTCTTTTTAAAATAGTGATTTTTCTATGTATCTTATAGGTAATATACAAAAGAACGAGTATAATTGGGGCCCAGATTAAGGAATTTTTATCGGACTGCGGGGAGGGCACAACAGTGCTGTCAGCCTTTAAGGCCAGGGAATTTAAAACCAGGCCTTCCTCCAATACTTGGACATTGGTTACAACCTGATCTTTTATTATTTCATTAAGCTCGGAAGCAATCGGCAGTACTTGAAGAGATATATTCGGCGGGTCAGTGCTGCCTATTTCTCTGGTATAAATAATCTCCTCGCTCAGAACAAGATTAACAGGGGTATCATGGATTACCAGATTGGAAAGAGCTGTACCTTTGGGTTTATAGATTACGTTTTCAAAGTTAGTAAAACCGTATTCCAAAAGTTTTCTCATATCCGTATAGATACCGGTCTTAGTCGGTGACTTTAAAACCACCCCCAGCAAGGCCCGTCCGTCTCTTTCCGCCGTAGCCACGTAAGTATTACCGGCAGTAGAGGTATAACCGGTTTTCATGCCGGTTACTGTGGGTTCGGTCCAGATAAACTCATTCATATTATACATTTCCGTAGGAATGTCTTCCCTGTTACGGGGGATGATTTTGGTTTTGGTCTTGACATATTCTCGCAAGAGGGGATTTTGGTAAGCAGTACGGGCGATCATGGCCAGGTCGCGGGCTGTGGTCACATGCCCTTCTTCGCTTAAACCGCTGGGATTTTTAAAAGTGGTGTTGAGGGCACCGATTTCTTTGGCTTTGGCATTCATTAAATCGGCGAAGGCTTGCACATCACCGCTGATATGCTCGGCAATAGCCACTGCGGCGTCGTTAGCTGAATTAAGCAGCAGGGCATAGAGAAGATCGCTTAAAGTCATTTGCTCGCCCGGTTCCAGATAAATACGTGTTCCTTGGATAAGCTTTGGGTTCAGCATGGAGGGGCCGGCGGTTACCATATCGGCCAGGTTTCCTTTTTCCAGGGCAATAAGAGCAGTCATAATTTTGGTGGTACTGGCCGGTTCAAGCTGCTTGTCCGGATTTTTAGCAAAAAGAGTTTGCCCTGTAGTGATATCGATTAGTATTGCTCCTTCACTGGTTATTTCCGGAACCGGAAGTTTATTTGGGGAGGCCAAGGTGGGTGCCGACAAGTTTAACATTAGAGCTAGGGTGGTAATTAGTATAGTAATTAATATAGTAATTAATCTCAAGGTAGGACCTCCATCGACGAATCTTTTAGACAAATCTTAAAGAAAGGGAAGGAGTGAAATCAGCGGTTTCACACTTCCCCATTGATTATTATCCGGTTGGATAAAATTCGAGTTTAATTAGTTTATACCTTTTTTTCTATTATGCAATATTCGAAAAGATTTAACAATAGATAAATATTGCAAGACGCCTCCGAGAGGGGAGACGTCTTGCCGGCTTTGGTCCGGGACAAGCTTAAATTTTTAGGCGAGCTTTTTTTATTCTTCGGACGCTGGTACTTTAGGCTACGGGCGGATCATACAAATCATTTGTGGTAGTGTCTACAATTTTAATATCCTGGATGCTTTTGAGATCCCCACCGCTTCCGGTAAATATATTTTTGTCGATGATTAGCTGCATTACGGTTTGGATTTCCTCGGAAGTGACATCGTTTCTGGGGGCAGGGAGGGTCATGCTCGAAGTGCCTCCGCTGGCGGTCCCAAAGGTCATACGCAATACCTTTTGATTTGTTATTGACATTTAACCATCCCCTAAAAATTTCTTGCTTCATAATTTATTGCCTATTCGTCTGTCAGGGCAAAGCGGTCATCACGTCGAACTTCAAGCAGCGGGTACTGCAGAAGACCGAACAAGGCAACAACTATTTCATAAATATCTTCGCTGGAGGCCGTTGCTTTGACACCGCCAAAAGTCTTTTGCCTGGTGATCGGAGCCCCGCTGTCAGAGGTGCCGATCTGGTAGCGGGCTACGAACGTTGAATCCAGCGGAGTTGAAACCAATGGCATTAATCTCCCTCCCTTTTTGCTTCAGCTTGTGCTCAACGCTTGTCCCTATATCAGGGTATGCAGCTCATAAGGGTATTGTTAAAAATTTTTTTAAAAAAATTTATAAAGTATTAATAAAGGGATTGACGTCTCTATAAAATAAGAAGTAAGATAGTAAAGGAACTGACTGACCGGTCGGTTTTGATTCGTGAAATAACAGGAGGAAGAGAAATGGGCCAAAAGAAACCCAGAATGAAAAAGAAAATTATAATAATCGCCGTAGTTATAGTACTTATCTTATTGGTTGCTATGCGTATGGGGATGTCAGCCCAAAAGGCCGCTTTGCAGCAAGAGGCGGAAATGAACCGTGTTAGTTACACCCCGGTTGAGGCCCAGACGGTTGAGAAGAAGAGCATTTCTTCCAACATTACCTTAAGCGGCAAAATTCAAGCCGATAAAGAAGCCCAAGTCATGGTCAAAACTCCGGGCAAGGTAACGGCGGTCTATGCCAAGGTGGGAGATGTAGTCAAAAAGGACCAAGTATTACTTAGCTTGGATAAAAGCGATATCATGGCTTCCTATAATCAAGCCCGGGCCGGATACGAGCTGGCTGAAGCGGCTTATAAGACTAATATGGATAATTACCAAAAAAGCGTAGAAAATCTGGAAAGGGCCAAACAGCTGTATGAAGCCGGGGCCATAAGTAAGCTGGAGCTGGAACAGGCCGAAATGGCAGCTTCCGAGAATGTCCGGCAGACTTATGAGGGCCAGTTGGCTCAGGCTAAAGCCGCCTTTGAAACGGCCCAAAAAGCTCTCGATGATATGGATATTAAATCCCCTATTGACGGTATTGTAACTGCTGTGGATGCCAGTGAGGGGGCTTTTGCGGTCAATACTATGCCCGTGGCCACAGTGGTGGATTTGAGCCAGGTTTATGTCACGGTGAATATTAGTGAAAATGAGATCAACAATCTTAAAGCCGGGCAGGAAGTAGAGGTTAGTGTGCCTGCCGCTTCTCTGCAGCTCAAAGGCCGTATTGACAGCTTAAGTTTAGCGGCCAATTACCAGGGCCAGTACAGTCTGAAAATCAATCTGGATAATAATGACGGCCTGCTTAAACCCGGTATGTTTGCCAATGTAACCTTAAGCACCGTCACCAAAGACAATGTGCTGGCCGTGCCGACGGACGCCGTCGTTTACCATGGTGGCAGATATGTAGTGTATGTGGTGGAAGATAATCGCGCTGTGGAAAAAGAGGTTGAGATCGGACTGGATAACGGCCAGGAAACCGAAATAATTAGCGGCCTTACAGAAGGCGAAATAATAATTGTTAAAGGTCAGGATTTTGTCAAAGACGGTTCTGAAATTAAAGTGGTGACCCTGGACGGCCAGGATATCGCAGACCACACCTCAGGCGACGCTGCCGCCACAGCTGAGGAGGAACAGGCCGGAAAGAAACCCGACGGTGTTGATTTAAGCGGGGAAGGTAACCAAACGGGAGGAGGCGCTGAGTAGTGAGATTACCTGAAACTTCGGTTAAGCGCCCGGTAACCGTTTTAATGATTGTCTTTATCGTTATAATACTAGGGTTTGTTTCTTTTACCCGCCTGCCCCTGGATCTCATGCCCGAAATGGAATTACCTTATGCTGTAGTCACCACTTCTTACAGTGGTGCCGGGCCTCAGGAAATAGAGAATTTAGTAACCAAACCCATTGAACAGGCGCTTTCTACCGTGCAGGGCTTAGAGAATATTCAATCTGTTTCTTCGGAAGGCAATTCCTTGGTCTTTCTGGAGCTCGATTTTGGCGTGGATATGGACCAAGCTGCTTTGGACATTAGAGAAAAAATCGATATGGTCAAGGGCTTTTTCCCTGACGGAGTAGGGACTCCTATGGTGTTTAAAGCCAATATGGATATGATGCCCATGATGGCCCTATCTCTTTCCTCCGATAATTTAACTCTTTCCGAACTGCAAAAGCTGGCTGAAGATACGGTCCAGCCCAGGTTGGAAAGAACCCAGGGTGTAGCTTCGGTATCGGTTTCCGGCGGAGTTCAAGATATTATTGAAATCCGGACTAAAAGTGAAAAGTTGGCCGGCTATGGTCTAAGCATGGATTATCTGGCCAATATCCTGCGGGCGGAAAATGTCAGCCTGCCCGGGGGTACGGTCAAGAAAGGCAGCCAGGAACTAACCGTTAAAACTACGGGAGAATTCCAGTCCCTGGCGGAAATCAGGCAAATGCTTATTCCCTTGCCTACCGGGGGTACAGTCCAGCTTCAGGACCTGGCTGATATCGAGTTAAAAGCGGATGAGCAAAGCACGATCTCCAAAGCCAACGGCAACCCGGCCATTAGTATTTATTTGCAAAAGCGTTCCGACTCCAATACTGTTCAGGTTTCGGATGCGGTGCACAAAGAACTGGCGAAAATTGAACGGGAATTAGGCGAGGTAACCATTACTCCTATCTATGATAATGCCGACTATATTAAAAAAGCCTTGAGTTCCACGGCTGAAAACGGGATTGTAGGGGCTATTCTGGCCATCCTGGTTCTTTATATTTTCTTGCACAATGTGCGTTCCACTTTAATTATTGCTACCTCCATTCCTATTTCCATTATCGCTACTTTTTGCCTGCTTTATTTCTTTGATATAACCATCAATATGATGACTTTAGGCGGGCTCATGCTGGGCTTAGGAAGGCTGGTGGACGACTCGGTCGTTGTGCTGGAGAATATTTACCGCTTCCGCCAGGAAGGTTATTCCCGCTTTGAAGCTGCGGTTAAAGGTTCATCCGAAGTGATTGTGGCCGTAATGGCGGCTACCTTGACCACAGTGGCAGTGTTTTTACCTATAGTTTTTGTTCAGGGCTTGACTTCTACCTTGTTCAAGCAGTTTGCCTTGACTATAGCCTTCTCCCTCGCTGCTTCCTTGGTGGTATCCATGACTGTAGTGCCTATGCTTTCTTCCAAAATGCTTAAAGTTGACCGCCGGCAAGAGAATACCGAGGAGACAAAAAAACGCGGGTTTTTCCGCACTCCGACTTTGGTGGTCAAAGCTCAGGATAAGTTCGATGCCGCTTATCAAGCTCTTTTGCAAAAATATCGGGGGCTGCTTAAATCAGCCTTAAACCATAGGCGGCGGGTGGTTGTAATTACAGCCGTGGTTATGTTGGTATCCCTACTTTCCATTGGCGTAGTAGGGGCTGAGTTCATCCCTGCTGCCGACGAAGGGGTTATTTCTATCGGCGTAACCCTACCTGACGGATCCCATGTTCGCAGTACGGAAGAAATTATGGCTCAGATCGAGAGTAAAATTGCGGATATTCCTGAAATTGACACTGTCTTCCTGGACGCCGGTAGCGGCGGCATGATGAGTTTGGGAGGTTCCCAGGGCAATGTAGGGTCCTTTTACGTCAACCTTTTGCCCCTTGATGAGAGAAAACGTGGGGTAGCGGAAGTTGCTGACGAGATCAGGGACCGAGTAGTGGATATTCCCGGTGCTGAAATCAGTGTTGCCGCTTCCCAGACCATGATGAGTATGGGGGACCCGATCAGTATTACTATCAAGGGCGATGATCTGGATACCTTGAAAAAAATCGGCGACGATTTTGTGGAAATTATCAGTGGAATTCCCGGTACGCGGGAGGTTAAATCCAGCTATGAAGACGGCATTCCGGAAGTGCAAATCAGCATAGATCGCTTGAAGGCCTCCCAGCACGGACTTACGGCCGGTCAGGTTGCCAATGCTGTCAAATCTACTATTTCCGGAGCTACGGCTACCCAGTTTAAATATGAGGGCTCTGAAATTGACGTTAAAATCAAAGGGGACAATACCTATAGGCAAAACGTGCAAGCCCTGGAGCAAATACCGGTTGCTACCCCGGCCGGCTATAATGTAACTGTCGGCCAGGTAGCCGAGGTTTCCATAAGTCGCGGACCTATCAGTATTGACCGTGATAACCAGGTCAGAACCATTACTGTTTCCGGACAGCTGGCGGGCCGAGATGTGGGCAGCGTATCCCGCGATATTGAAACTGCTTTGGCTTCTTACCAGCTGCCCGAAAAATACAGCTATCAAATGGGCGGCCAGCAAGAGGAAATGGTGGAAGCTTTCAGCGATTTATTCTTAGCTTTGGGGTTGGCCGTTATTCTGGTCTATATGGTTATGGCTTCTCAATTTGAGTCTCTGATCCATCCCTTTGTGATTATGTTCTCCGTGCCTTTCGGTTTTGCCGGAGCCTTTCTCGGTTTGTTCTTTACGGGCATACCCTTAAGCGTAATGTCGATTATCGGTATGATTATGTTGGCCGGAATTGTGGTTTCCAACGCTATTATCCTGGTAGATTATATCAATACCCGACGTCGGGTGTATAAAGAGGATATTAAGGAAGCGATCATCAATGCCGGACCTATCCGTCTAAGACCGATCCTCATGACCACTCTGACTACGCTTTTAGCTATGTTCCCTCTTTCCTTAGGCATAGGCGAAGGGGCAGAATACCAGCAGCCGCTGGCAGTGGTGGTAATCTTCGGGTTGGCCTTCTCCACTCTGGTGACCTTAGTTCTGGTCCCGGTCGTCTATTCCATCTTTGAAGACATAAAACAAAACATGAAGCGCCGCTTGGGTATGGACAAAAAAGCTAAGCTTCTTCCAACCGAAAACCCACCCGCTCCCGGATTATAGAACATTATAAAGGTTAAAGCACGAAATAAGCCAACCGGAGGATCTGCTATGTCCAGAGAAGAAAAGAAAAATGAAATATTTCGGGCTGCAAGCCAAGTGTTTTTTTCCAAGGGTTTTGAAAAAACCAAAATAGAGGATATTGCCAAACAAGCCGGAATCGGCAAGGGTACGGTTTACGAGTATTTTGAAAGCAAACTGCAGCTCTTTGAAGAAACGATAGCTTTTTACCACCAAAATGTAATAAATAGCTTGTGTGAGGCCTTGGCTCGGTGGGAAAATATCGGGGATAAGATAAAAGCTTATGCTCAATTTATGACGGAAATTATTAGCAACCATATTCATCTTTTTGAACTTATGGCTGATTCCAGGGTTATGGCCAGGGAAATGGGAGCTGTGATCCTGGAGTCCAATATTCGCATGGGTGATGTCCTACTGGAGGCAGTTACGGAAGCAATCAGCAAAGGGGAGCTGCGGCCCGACTTGGAACCAAGACTCATTACTTCCACTATATTGGGTACGGTGACTCAATACTGCAGCCTGAAGATTATGTTTTCCGAGCCGGAAACTCAGAAAATCGACTATGACCGCCTCGTGGACGCCGTGATGCGAGGGGTCGGGGCAGAAGCAATTTCCAACCAAACTTCATAAAGCCGGTTTGATAGGATTAGTGATGTGGTTTGTGGTATAATATGGCTCAGGAGGGTTTAGAGGTTTAACGGAGGAAATATAATGACAATAAAAAAAGCAGTAATCCCGGCAGCGGGGCTGGGCACAAGATTTTTGCCGGTAACCAAGGCTTTGCCCAAAGAGATGCTGCCCATCGTGGACAAGCCAACCATCCAATATATCGTAGAGGAAGCCATTGAATCCGGTATTGAAGATATTTTGTTTATTACCAGCCGGGGCAAGTGGTCGATCATGGATTATTATGACCGTACCCCGGAACTAGAGGTTCACTTAGAGAAGAAGGGCGAACTGGAACAGCTGGAAAAGATCAAAAGCCTTACTTATACTGCCAATTTCCACTATACCCGACAGGACGAACCCCTTGGTCTGGGCCATGCCATTATGTGTGCCAAGTCTTTTGTGGGTGATGAGCCTTTCGCTGTGCTTTTAGGAGACGATATTATAAAATCCCAAGTGCCGGCTCTCAAACAATTGCTCGATATTGCCGAGGCGACTTCGGCCAGTGTGGTGGGTATTCAGGAAGTACCAAAAAACGAAATCCATAAATACGGGGTTATTGATCCTTTAGAGCGTACGGAAAATTATTATAAGGTTAAGGATTTCGTTGAGAAACCGGAAGCGGATAAAGCTCCGTCCAACTTGGCCATTATAGGCAGGTATGTTTTAAATCCTTCTATATTTACTTATCTGGAAGGATTAAGGGCGGGATTCGGCGGGGAAATCCAACTTACCGATGCTTTAAAGAAATTATGTCGTCAGGAAGATGTTTATGCCTGCTTGTTTGAAGGCAAGCGCTATGATGCCGGGGATAAGCTAGGCTATTTAATCGCCACCGTAGAATACGCCTTGGAATCGCCGCAACTGGGAGAAAAGTTTGCTCATTATCTGGA
Source organism: Peptococcaceae bacterium (assembly GCA_012521215.1). Classification (GTDB taxonomy): domain Bacteria; phylum Bacillota; class Desulfitobacteriia; order Desulfitobacteriales; family Syntrophobotulaceae; genus JAAYMU01. Next base: position 15,227 of record JAAYMU010000001.1, read on the forward strand.
AAATTTGTATTTACATAAGGACAAGACTTTCAAAAGTATTTCTTAGTTGGATTTTTTAGAGGAGTAAATAAACCAAATACTTGCAGAAGATGTCTTCACATGGTGTACTGACCCCATGGTTGAAGGCATTTTTTTGTCATCACCTTTCAAGGCATGGCTAAACAATTGATCATTTACATGGCGGATTACTTGCTTCAGGTATTTACTCTTACCTAAAGATGGGGAAATAGGAAGGATATAGGGGATTGATGGAGAAACAGATAAATATATAATGCCAAAATTTGTAACAGAAAGGATGAAGAAAATGAGATCGAAGTATGAACATGTTTTTTCGCCAATTAAAATAAGGGGGATAGATTTTAAAAATCGAATTGTTCTCGCTCCTCCGTCTCCCAATCTAGCCAGTACCGATGGCTTGATTACCCCCCAGTTTGTAGACTGGTTCCGGATGTTTGCTCGGGGTGGGGTATGCACCTTATATGTGGGCAACTGTTCGATTGATATTAAAGAGTGTAAAGATGAGGCTTTCCAGCTTGATCTTAGTGATGATAGGTGTATATGGCCCTTAACTTTATATGCTGATATGGGTAAACAATATGGCTGCCATGCTTCTTTGGAAATCAATCATAATGGTGAAAACACTGCTTTTGAAACCGTAGGGCACGCTCCTTACAGCTCATCGCCCAATATTTCCTCCACTGAACGTACACGGGCAGCCAAGCTGGGGAGAGATCCTATCCCGGCTATTGAAATGACCAAGGAAAAAATTGACGAAACCGTAGAAAAGTATGCCAATGCCGCTGCCCGTATGAAAAGAGCGGGGATGGATATATGTCTGGTTCATGGCGGACACGGCAACCTTATTTCTCAGTTTACCAGCCCCCTTTACAATCATCGAACGGATGAATACGGCGGGTCACTTGAAAATAGGGCTCGTTTTGCTATTGAGGTCTGTGATGCTATTCGCAGAAAAGTAGGCGAGGATTTTGTTATTGAATTTCGCATTTCGGCAGATGAAATTGCGGAAGAAGGCATGCATTTTGAAGAGACACTTCAACTTATCGGTTTGTTAAAGGATCATATTGATATTCTCCATGTTTCTGCCGGCTTGCACAGCGATTTTAATATGAAGTATTACCGCAACTGGTGCCAGAATTATATGATGGACCGTTGTTTCAACGTTCATTATGCTCGGGACATAAAAAAAGCTTATCCTGATTTACTTGTAACTACCGTAGGCTCTATTACCAGTATTGACTATGCAGAAGAAATCATTGCCAAGGGTTGGGCTGATTTCGTTGCTATGTGTCGCCCCCTTATGGCCGATCCCGATATGCCCAGAAAATATGCTGAAAATCGACCTGAAGATAGACGCCCTTGTTTACGCTGCGATACTTGCACCAAGCATCTCTTTGTGCCCAAACCAATCTACTGTGCTGTTAACCCTATTTCAGCTATGACCAGTGAGCTTAGGGACGGTGTTATCCCTAAAGCACCTGTTAAGAAGAAAGTAGCCGTAATCGGAGGAGGTCCTGCCGGAATCCAAGCCATGGAAACCTTGCTGGAACGGGGACATGATGTAACTCTTTACGAAAAAACCGGTTCACTCGGTGGTAACGTTCAAGGGGCTGCCCTTCCTCCCTTTAAAATCGATTGCCAGGACTATTTGAAATGGCTTAAGCATACAGCTGCTAAGTGCCAGGCTAAAGGAGCCAAAATTTTACTCAATACCGAAGCTACCAAAGATATGCTGGATGTTGAAAATTATGAGGCCATTATCATTGCCATTGGTGCGGATCCTATCATTCCGTCCACTATACCGGGAATTGAGAAGAAGCATGTGCATTGGACCCCGGATGCCGAAGCCGATAAAACTCTGGTTGGCGAAAAAATAGTTATTGTAGGCGCAGGTTCTCTGGGCATTGAAGCAGCAATAGAGTTTCATGATGAGGGAAAAAAAGTTACCGTTATCGAGATGAAAGACCCTGATAAGAGTTGGTCCGATCTGATGGAAGCTGCGGGACCGGTTGGCGTCGAGTTCCAAAGTATTCTCAAGGACAAAGGGATTCCGGTGAAGTATTATAATCGCCTTAAAGAAATCTGTGATAATAAAGTTATTTGTGATGACTTGCAAACCGGCCAGGTCGTTGAATATGAAGCTGATACCGTGTTGCTGGCCATGGGGATGTGTCCGAGAACAAATAAGGTAGAAGAGCTTCGCCACTGTGCTCCGGAAACCAATGTTTATATAGTAGGAGACTGTTACAAGGTGGGAACAATTGGAACAGCAGTTAACCAGGCTTTCCAGGCAGCACTTCATATTTAGTTGAATTCCAATAAATTAGCTGCTGGCCATGTGGACAGCGGCTAATTTAAAAATCCCCCGTTGGGTGATTGAAATCAAACTTATTGCGTTATACCATAATTTTACATAAAGCTTTTATGGTAGATAAGGAGGTCCATATCAATGTTTTATGAGCCTGAAAAGAATAACCATGGACTTGCTAGGCCACCTTTCAAATCATGTGTCGTGCCACGGCCAATCGGATGGATTTCCACGCTGGGAGTTGACGGTGTACCGAATCTTGCGCCATACAGTCAGTTTACGAATCTAACGTTTGATCCACCTTATGTAGCTTTGTCAATCAATCAAAGATATTCCCAAAAGCGAAAGGACACTACCGAAAATATCGAGCAAACAGGTGAATTTGTTTATAATATGGTGACCTATGAGCTGCGTGACGCGATGAATATAACTGCTTCTGACTTCCCACCCTCTGTAGATGAATTTGAGGCCGCGGGTCTTGAAAAAGCTCCTTCTCGTATCGTGAAACCATGGCGTGTGGCCGCTTCCCCTATTCAGTTTGAATGTCAATATGTTCAAACTGTTCGTTTGCCTGGGTATGGCCGTGTAGGTACTGCTGATTTGATTATCGGCAAGGTTGTAGGAGTACATATCAAAGATGAATTCATTATGCCGGACGGTAAAATCGATATTGTGAAAATACGTCCATTAGCGCGATTGGGTTACAGTGACTATACCTCGGTTCAGTCTACATTTGAGATGATACCCTCCGCAGCTGCTGGCAGTTACCGTAAAGAAATGACCTGGGGTTTAGAAGGTGAATTTGGTTCAATGCCAAAGTAAAACTAATCTACTAGTCCCAGTAGATTTTTAATACCAAATATACATTTTGTATATCCGCTTGCGCAGCTAAACTTTCCTTTTATGAATAAGCTTTCTTAGTACAGTGCAGATGAGGATTTTGTGACCTTAAACTATGACTATAAAAAGATTATTTATAAATATCAAGGGAAGATAATTTAAGGAGGAGTTAATAATGGTAAAAAGATTTCTTTGCATTCTTCTTGCTATTGTTATGATCTTTTCTTTTGCGGCATGTAGCAAGTCGAGTGCTGACCCTGATGCCGTTAGCCCCGTGGCATCCGACAGCCCAGATGACTGGGTTAATCTTGATCTTTCTTTCGCAACATTTGTAGGTGAAAACAACCCGTACCAAATCAATATCATAACTTTACAAGAGAAACTAGATCAAAAAATGCCTGGCAAAGTCACCATTACCACATATCCTAATGGTACATTACTTGGACAGGCCGACATTTTTGACGGTGTTATTAATGGTACCTGTGATATCGGCTTTGTTGAATGTGACTATCATGTCAACCGTCTGCCTATATGTCAGTTGGTAAACTATCCCGGCTTTGATTTTACCAGTTCAAGCTCAGCGACACTGGTTTTCCATGAGTTTCTAAAACAATTTCAGCCGAAAGAACTGGATGATGTTGTACTTTTGTATGCTACATGCAGCGGCCCAAGTAGCTTCTATACCATCGAACCTGTTCATACCATGGCTGATATAAAGGGTAAGCAGATAGTCACTACCGGAGCCATTTTAGCAGAGACGCTTTCAGCTTGGGGAGCAATACCGGTTACTTTAGACACAGCTGATGTATATGAAGCTATGCGTAACGGTCTTTGTTTTGGAAAATATGGAATGTTTGGCGCTGCAGCATTCTCTAATCTGGACGATGTCGCCAGCTATGCTGCCATATTACCGGTCAGTAACTACGGTTTTATTACCGTGATGAATAAAAACACATTCAACTCTATGCCGCCATCCCAACAG
>JAAYMU010000033.1 GCA_012521215.1 Peptococcaceae bacterium
CACCGCAGATTTCAAAGAACGGTACCATATGGGCCGGATTGAAAGGGTGGGTGACAATAATCCGATCCTTGTATTTGGTGGCTTTTTGGGCCAGCACATCCGGCACGAAGGAAGAACTGACGGAGCAGATCGCTTTAACTTTAGGACAGTTGGCCTCAATATCCGCGTAGATCTTATGCTTGAGTTCTATGTTTTCAAAGACGCATTCAAAAATGATGTCACAGTCTTTCAGATCGGCAATATCGAGCGTGTATGTAAGGTATTTTTTACAGATCTCTTTCTGTCCCTCGGGCATGAGGCCTTGCTCGATCATCTGCTGAAAATACATATCGTATGTTTTCTCGTATTCAGGTATTCGATCCGGATTCCGTGCCAGACAAGTGGTACGGTAGCCATGGCCTGTGGTGAGTACGGACATGCTGTCGCCAATCATGCCAACTCCGATTATGCCAATAATTTTAACACTGGCAAGTTTCATAAAAACCATCCTTTTCTCCGGCGAAATATAATGTTTAAATACCTCTTATCATTCCTCACCGGTGAAACGATAAGATACGCGTATCGACCTTTTCGCCGCTAAAGGGGCTAGCTCCTGCTCTTCCGACATTCCTTTACATAATTTTTCCCCGAACTCTTTTCTGAATTTCTTGAGCGGCACATTCCGCTCTTCTTCTGTTATATTTCGAATACGTATACTATAGTAAATAAAAATATGCAATTAATTCAGTTTGGATTTGATATCTGAGGACGTTTCTATCAGGCAAATAGCCGAAAGGAACGTCCTTTTGTTTGCTTTCAAAAAGGAATGAAAAAGCATAAGTGCAACGAAGGGAGGATTGGCTTTTGGCATACGATGCAATTATAGGTAAATAAAGGAAGGTAATTGGGGTATTGTGGAGAATAAAGACAGAGAAAGAAATATCTAAGGGGCAATCCATATAACCATGCAAGAATACAAAGTCCTTTTGATTTAATGTGAAAAATTATCAGATATAGGGCTGTTGATACAGGGAGGATTACCGCAATAATATGCGGTAACCCCTCTACAAATAGAGAATAGACGCATTGTCTTGCGGTAATATGACGTTATATGCCATTTCCTGCAGGACCGCCCGCCGTCCATGGCTATTAGACGAGAGTAACTAAAAAAACAACATTATTTCGCACCTGTAGAATAATTTGAAGCAAGGATTATTTATTTAGAGGTGATATTATGACAGACTTTCTAATGCAATATGGCGAATTGTTTTCCATCATTATGTTTTTTATACCACCAATTTTGTCTGCGCTAGTGTTTTATTTTACCAAACGGAATTGGATATGGCTGTCTATACCAATTACGATAGTGGTTGATTTATTAGTTTGGGGGAAAGGGATTTTTGAATCATCACATGGTGGAGTTGCACTTGTCTTTTTGATTCCACAGGTTACTGTTATAGCAATCATTTCTTTCGTGATTCTATATCTTGAGAAACGAAGAAAGAGCGCATAATCCTAGGATATCTATATGACGTTTTTCTTAAAATATAAAGTAGTTGATTAGGATTGCTTGGGGCGCGCCGTCCATGGCGCTCTGGCTTCGTGGGGCAGGAAACGTCATATAACACGTCCATTCCCGCAACTTAGTCAATATGAATGTAATATGACGCTGCGGGAATGGCGAAAACGTTCTACGACAAATCGTGCAAAGGCCGCGCCGTCCTGGCGCGGACGAAGTGTGATTTTAAGCATCTCTTCGTAGTAGAATTACAGAATATAAGTAATTATTGCATGTGGCAGATACTGGTTATTGCGGTTATAATATAGTTAAGAATATTAAGCAAAGGAGCTCGATAAAATGACCAACGCATATGTTATAGATAGAAATTCCATCAAGCTTCCAAAAGAGGTTTCTGAGAAGTTGAAATTGAAAGAAGGAATGGAACTTAAGGTTATATCAGACGAAGTCGATGGGGTTCTAATATTGAAGGTTGTGGAAGGGAAAAACAAAGACTTCTCTGGTATTAAGGGCATTGGTAAAGAGTTGTGGAAAGATATTGACGCTCAGGAATACGTTACCCAGGAGAGAGACGAATGGAACTAAATAAGGGATTGAAACTTTTTATTGACACAGCTCCGATCATTTATTTTATTGAAGAGCATCCGGTTTACATTAATGAAGTGTCCAATATATTTGATAGAACAGCCGATGGAACGGTACAGGTGATTACTTCAGTAATTACATTGGTAGAGGTTTTGGCTAAACCATATAAACTCGGGCAAAATGATATAGTAGATATTTATAAAGATTTCTTCTCTAATTCAAAAGGCTTCTCCGTCATGGGTATTGATTCCGGAGTTGCGGAATTAACCGCAAAGATAAGGGCGGAATTCGGATTCAAGGTGTCAGATGCTCTTCAATTAGCTCTCTTTGAACATAATGATTGCGATTATTTCATAACCAATGATAAGTAACTCAAGAATTATGATAACACCAAGATTTATATTTTAGGGGAAAATGCTTGAGTTTTTAAGGCAGCGCCATCCGTGGCGCTGTCTGAGTCTGGGGGCACGATACGTCGTAGAACAGAGAATTCCCAAAATCTGAGTGATATGAGTGTAGTAACCAGACTTCGGGAATTCTCAAAACGTTA
>JAAYMU010000034.1 GCA_012521215.1 Peptococcaceae bacterium
CTTATCTTTCTTATGTTTCTTATCTTTTTTATATTTCATCTTAAAAGTTCTAACCTCCTTGTTCTGTTTAAAGACTCCGACAACACTGATTGATTGAATCATATCCTATATTTAAAATATTTCCAATATAAAAAAACACTCCCAAGGGAATGTTTAAATTATTAAAGTCCTTCTTTCTTCTATATTTAATTTTTTAATGTTTTTACGCCGCCCCGGCTACCTTTTTAACCTTACCGGCAAAAATTATAGCTAAACAAATGTCCATACTCGCTTTTATGGCAAAAGACAGATCCTGATGGTGGCTTGCTTTAGTGCCTGAGTATTCTTTCTGTAGATTCTCCAGGTATTGAACAAAATCTACATAATCTTTGATAAAAACTTCACTTTCTTGTCCAATTTGGGAGTTTAAAATATGGACATTAATTTGGGAGTTTAAAATATGGACATTAATTTGACAAAACAAAGCCAGTCTAATTTCATAAATAACATGAATTAAAAGATTTCCCTGGAAATGTCTGGTATGAGGAAAACAAAAATAATCCACAATAAAGTGGGCAACTACGCCTAAACTTTCAGCGAACTCCCTGGAAAATTTCAACGAGTCGTCCATTTCCCAAAGGCGTTTAATTTCCTGTTGGATAAAATCCAACGAATCCCCTTGATAATGCCGAATTTTTTTAAACTGAAATGAAAAATCAGGTTTAATCATGCCATAAAAAAAACCTGCGGTATGAAGTCTTACGGAAAAATCAGCTTTAAGCTTCCTATTTATTGCCTTGGCAATTTCTAAATGAGTAAAAACATCCATTGTTTGACCCCCGAGGCTAATAGTAATCGGGCTAAAAATAATCCGGGCTTAATACTACCACAATAGAAACAAAACTTAAACTATTTTTTTCATAACAGTATTTTCCTCAAGAAACATCCCCCATCTCAAACTGGCTGTTATACATGGTGGCATAAAAGCCTCCCCTAGCCAGCAATTCCCGATGGTTACCCTGCTCAACGATATCGCCCTTATTCATGACCAGGATCAAATCCGCATTTCTGATTGTCGACAGACGATGAGCAATAATAAAACTGGTTCTATCTTTCATGAGATTCTCCATAGCTCTCTGAATCAGAACTTCCGTGCGGGTATCCACCGAACTGGTGGCCTCATCCAAAATCAGTATTTTAGGATCCGCCAATATGGCCCGGGCAATAGTAATAAGCTGTTTCTGGCCTTGGGAAATGTTAGACACCTCTTCATTTAGCACCATATCATAGCCATGAGGCAAGGTCCTGATAAAAGAATGAGCATAGGCGGCTTTAGCTGCCCTTATCACTTCTTCATCCGTAGCTTCCGGCCGGCCATAACGGATATTTTCCTTTATTGTCCCGTTAAACAGCCAAGTGTCCTGCAGAACCATACCGAACATGTCTCTTAAATCCTGACGACGAAAATCCTTGATATTATAACCGTCAATAGTGATCTCTCCGCTGTCGAGCTCATAAAATCTCATCAATAACTTCACAATAGTAGTCTTACCGGCACCTGTGGGTCCGACAATAGCGATTCTCTGGCCGGGATTAATTTCCGCATTAAAATTATTAATTATAATTTTATCCGGTTCATAGCCGAACTTAACGTCCCGGAATCTGATTTTAGGTGTTATATGCCGGGTATCCGTGGACTGCACCGTCTCCGGAACCTTTTCCTCTTCTTCCAAAAATTCAAACACTCTTTCCGCAGCAGCAACTGTAGCTTGAATTATATTGGAAATCTGGGCGACCTGCATAATAGGATGATTGAATTGGCGCACATACTGAATGAAAGCCAGAATATCCCCAACTTCAATGGTTCGCTTAATAGCCAGCCAGCCCCCAAGAATGCTCACGGCCACAAAGCCCAGGTTGCCGATGAAATTCATAATCGGCATCATCATTCCGGATAAAAACTGGGATTTCCAGGCCGAAACATACAGCTTGTCATTAAGCTCGTCAAATTCGGCGATAGCTTTTTCCTCCCCGTTAAAAGCTTTGACAACCAAATGAGCGCCGTAAACTTCCTCAACATGACCGTTAACCCGGCCTAAGTAGTCCTGCTGATCTTTAAAGTATTTCTGGGATCTTTTGATTATTTGGGAGATAAACACCATGGAAACGGGAATAGTCAAGACTGCTACCAGAGTCATAACCCAACTAATGGATAACATCATAACCAAGACCCCGATAATGGTAACTAGAGAACCTATAACCTGAGACATACTTTGATTTAAAGTATGACTTATAGTATCTACATCATTGGTTACCCTGGATAAAATATCGCCATAGCTTTTATTATCAAAATATTTAAGAGGCAAGCGATTAATTTTTTTCGATATATCCTGGCGTAAATTAAACGATAGTTTTTGAGCAACTCCGGCAATGATATAGCCTTGGATAAAAGCGAATAAGGAACTAAGCACATAGAGAGCCAATAACAGCAATGCAATATTTCGAATATAAATAAAATCTATACCCGCTCCGGGTACAGCCGCAATTTTTCCGACCAGCCCATAGTATATCTTGGTAGTTGCTTGGCCAAGTAATTTGGGACCGATAATAGAAAAAACTGAACTGCCCACGGCCAGAATAATTACCAAGATAAGAACTGCTAAATAGGGTCTTAAGTAACTTAAAAGCTTTTGCAGAGTTCCCTTGAAATCCCTGGGTTTTTCCCCCATATACATACCATGACCGTGACCATGCATTCGGCCTCTGCTCCTAGAGCCTCGCCAACCCCTTTTGCTGCCCGCAGAAACATTCGCGTTTTTTAGATTTTGGTTATGGTCCAATTGCTTACTCATCAGGCCAGTTCCTCCTCGGAAAACTGAGATAAAGCAATTTGCCGGTAGACTTCACAGTTCTGCATAAGCTCTTCATGGGTGCCTAAACCGGCAATTTTCCCTTCTTCCAAGACAATTATCTGATCGGCATCCATAATCGTATTTATTCTTTGGGCCACGATTATAACTGTACTCTCCTTGGTTTCTTTCTTTAAGGCCCGGCGCAAAGCCGCATCGGTCTTGAAATCCAAGGCAGAGAAACTGTCGTCAAAGATATAGATTTCAGGTTTTTTAACCAGGGCCCGGGCAATTGCCAGACGTTGCCTTTGCCCGCCGGAGACATTCGCTCCCCCTTGGGCAATATCCGCTTCTAAACCTTCCGGTTTCTCCTCGATAAAATCCAAAGCCTGGGCTATACGTGCCGCCTGGAGCAATTCACTCTCCGAGGCACTTTCTACGCCGTATTGCAAATTACTTTTTATGCTACCCGCAAACAGCAGAGCCTTTTGCGGCGTATAACCGATTTTCTGTCGTAGTTCCTGTTGAGGAACCTGACGAATATCGGTGCCGTTTACTAATATTCTGCCGTCCGTAACATCATAAAAGCGAAGCAAAAGATTAATAAGTGTAGTCTTCCCGCTGCCCGTACCGCCGACAATGGCGGTTGTCTGCCCCGGCTGAGCCACAAAACTAATATTACTTAAGACATCGGCTTGAGCGCCCGGATAACGGAAGGAAACCTTTTGAAATTCCACCCGGCCTCGGTATTCGGAAAGGAAGGGCTTAGTATACTGGGCATCCTGGATGCTGGTATTGGTCTCCAGCACCTGGGCAATGCGTTCTGCGGATACAGCTGCCCGAGGCAACATAATAGAAACCATGGAAATCATGAGGAACGCCGTGATAATCATCATGGCATACTGTATAAAGGCCATGATATTACCGACCTGCATGACACCCTGGTCTACTTGATGAGCGCCCACCCACACAATAAGCAGAGTAACCATGTTCATAATCAGCATCATAATCGGAAACATTAAAGCCATAACCCGATTAACAAATAAATTAGTTCTGGTTAAATCCGTATTGGCGGTATGAAATTTCCGTTCTTCATAGTCCTGATTGTTAAATGCTCTAATAACCATGGTACCGGTAAGTATCTCCCTGGTAACAAGGTTTAACCTATCAACCAGTTTTTGAACCAGTTTAAATTTAGGCATAACTACCCCAAACATAGATATCACTACTGTTAAAATTGCCGCTAAAGCCACCCCTATTATCCAGGTCATGGAAAAATCAGTGTTTAAGATCTTAAGGACACCGCCCATTCCGAGAATGGGAGCATAAAAGACAATTCTCAGTAGCATTACCATGAGCATCTGGATTTGTTGAATATCATTTGTGCTCCGCGTAATTAAAGAAGCAGTCGAAAAATGGTCAAATTCCCTACTGGAAAAACGGATTACTTTTCTAAAAATACTACGGCGAAGGTCTCTGGAAAGCCCGGCCGCTACTTTGGCGGCTAGATAACCCACGGTAATGGTGGCCGCCACACTTAACAAAGTGACGAACAGCATTAAAAGGCCGGTTACCAGAACATAATTTATTTGCAGCCTATCAACTTCCAAGCCAATATGTTTATACTCTTGTCGTATGTAGTTGACAGCAGCCTGGGTAATCATGGAATCTTCCATGGGGAGCAACTTTTGACTTGCCAGGCGCTTTATTTCCTCTAAAGATAAAGGAGTTAGCCCCTCAGGTTCTGCAGTATAGTTATTCATTTCTGAAACAAGCAAAATGGACCTACTGATTATGGAATTTAGATATTCCCTCTGGGTTTTATCTATAGCTTTTAATTTACAGAGAGGCTCACTTTCCAACCTGGGATATTCTCTGACATAATTTTCGTATTCTTCAGAAGATAGGTTGTTTTTAGTCAGCAAAGAATAGCTGGTCTTTACTTTCGCTTTATCTCCTTCGTCTAAAAAAAGTGTAATCTTGTCCAACTCGCTGAGGCGTATAACATCGGGAACCGCATCTTCAATCCCGCCCTGTTGGATGCCCACGTTGACAATGTCGGACATATAGTCCGGAAGGGATAAGTCGCATAAAGCTTGAACAAAAAGCAACATAACAATAAAAATTATAGTCAAGGCAAAAGGCTTTAGATGTTTAATTAGCTTGAGCATACTAGTGTCTCCTTAGAGCCTTAGTAGGTTCATAGTAGAGCCTTAGTCTAGGTTAACCCGGAAAAATTAATTATAATACTTAAAAGCTAAAAATAATAGTTAAATATAAAAAATGGCTAAACTACAGCAAGCCAAGAAGCAAGCAATAATTTAACCCTGAAAATTTTTTCTTTTAAAATTCTTATAGCATCATTTACCTTATCCTATAAGATAATTTGGATCATTTACTCAGCTCTACTCCTTCAAGGGTCAAAAGAGCTACTTTTTTATCTAAGCCGCCCGCATACCCGGTTAGACTCTTATCGTGACCGATCACTCGATGACAAGGAATTAAGATCGATATGGGATTATGGCCGACGGCCCCGCCTACCGCCTGAGCAGACATGGAAGCTAACCCCTTACGATAGGCATACTCCTTGGCTATGTCCCCATAGGTCCTGGTCTGTCCATAAGGAATTGTCAGCAAAATATCCCAAATAGTTTGTCGAAAAGCTGTCCCTCGTGGTTTAAGCGGGAAACTTAAATCATTTAAAGCGGGATTATGCCCCGCAAAATAAGCTTGAAGCCACTTCTGAAGATCTTTAAAGACAGGATACTCCTCTTGGGAAACCCATTGAACCCTTTGCGCCGGGTAATATTTTTGGCCATTGAACCATAAACCTACCAAGGCCTCCTCTTCAGCGGCTGCAGTCATCCTGCCTAATGGCGTATCTAAACTACAGGTATAGACCATTTAATCAGATCCTTTATGAAACCGTTATAAACAACTTACAATTTATTTAACAAGGTTCAAGGTATGAATCTCCAGACTTTCTCTGATATCTTTCTCTATCTCCTGCATCGCCAGAAAGTGTTTGCTATTTTCATGATTAATCATATCTTCTTCACTGGCCCATTCTTCGCTAACAAAAAATATTTGGGGATTATCAGCATCCTGGAACAGTTGAAATGATAGGCAGCCCGCTTCTTTTCTTGTCACATCAATAAAGCTTTGAAACTCATCCTTGAAGTGTTCAATGGCGTCTGTTTTAATAACCAGTTTGACCAACTTTTTCATTGCTTTACCTCCATATAATTAAAATAAATTGAATTTAAATTTGGACCATTTAATAGCTAACCTTGCCGGACAATAGCCTCGGTTACTTGTAAAAAAATTTCCATTTCTTGATCCGTGCCTATACTCACCCTTAAAAAATTGTCTATTCTAGGTTGCTTAAAATATCGGACTAATACCCCCTGTTCTTTGAGTCGCTTAAAAATATGCTCTGCAGGAACCGCCGGGTGACTTATAAACACAAAGTTAGCTTGAGAAGGTATAACCGTAAAACCAAGCTTAAGTAGTTCTCGACTTGTTTTTTCTCTGGTGGCCATAATTTTTTTTCTTACTTTCTGAAAATACTCTTCGTCTTTAATAGCTTCCTTGGCACCGGCTAAAGCCAGCCGGTCCAAGGTATAAGAATTAATCGAATTTTTAACGGTATCAAGGGCTTTAATTAGGTTTTCCTCACCCAAAGCCCAACCAACCCTTAAACCGGCTAAAGACCTGGACTTGGACAAAGTCTGAACCACCAACAAGTTAGGATATTGGCTAATAAGTTTTACCGCTGATTCCGCGCCAAAATCGATATAGGCTTCATCAATAATCACAACATTTTCCCCGTTGCTGTTTAGGATTTCTTCTATTTCTTTTAGAGTTATAGCCTTGCCCGTAGGGGCATTAGGATTAGGGAAAATAATACCGCCATTCTGACGGCAAAACTGCTTAACC
>JAAYMU010000035.1 GCA_012521215.1 Peptococcaceae bacterium
ATGGATTCGAACCACCGAATGTCGGAGTCAGAGTCCGATGCCTTACCGCTTGGCTATACCCCAGGGTTTTGAACAACAAGTATTATATAGAATATCTTCTCCCCTGTCAACACTAATTGGGCTGTTTTGTATTATTGTTGAGCAATAAGGCGCGCAGCCCTCCGGGCAAAGGTCATATTACGCCCCGCACAACCTCCGGTTACAAGATTCACGTACGTGTGGGCATAATAAGCTCCGCTATCGTTTCCGACTACATACAGGCCCGGAATCGGTTCGCAGTTTTCATCTAAGGCATTCATATTTTCATCAATACGAATACCGTCAAGCGTAGCCAGCAAAAAACCGCAAGCCCGGGCCCCGTAATATGGCGGCCGCCTAATTGCCGATAAACGATGGGATTCCTTACCAAAGTCTTCATCCCATTGTTGATCAAAAAGTTCGTTATATCGGGACACTGTCTTTTCCAGTTCAGCGGCCGGCAACTCCAAGCCCTTGGCCAGATCCCCGATAGTATCAGCTTTAATAAAACGCCCTTCGGCAATCATTTCTTCCAGCAGCGCTACATTTTCTTCTAAGGGTCTGCTACAAGGCGCTCCGTTATTAAAGAGATGCATACGCGAACACCCCGCCATTTCAAAGCGCTTGGTATCTTCTGCATAACCGGAATCAAAAATCACACAATAGCATTTCCCAGGCAAGCTTAAAGCCCGGTGCAGAATGAAATCGTAGGGCATGGACTCATTGGCAAAGCGCCTGCCCTTAAGGTCTACCTTTAAAAACGGTTGCCCGATGAACTCCGTAGGATACCCCGGCCGGCGTATAGTCTCCGCCGTTTCATCCGGCATAATCGCACACCTGTCAAACAAGATAGAGGTATGGCAGTCATCCATTGTAGCACCCGCCCAAAGACAGGCCTTGATCCCGTCACCCTTTGTCAGGCCTTCACTTATGGTTACCCCGGCCAAAGCGGCAGTCTCCGGCTGAAGGGCCCGGAGCATTTCCTTATTCCGGGCATAGCCACCGGTGGCGACAATAACACCCTTTGAAGCATTAATACGGAGATAATTCCCACTTCTCCTGTCCTTGGCTATAGCACCTGTTACCCTGCCGTCCTCTTTTAGAAGTTTTACTAAACCCGTTTGCATACGAAACTCTGCACCCAAACGAGCAGCATATTCAGTCATGACTTTAACGCCCGTCATTCCCTCGGGCCAAACAGACTTGTGCCCCGTAGGGAACTTGGTGTATGAACCGGCTTGGAGCTCGTATTTGTATCCACCTTGCAGCGTCATTTTCGCCCCCCGGGCAGTAATCAGGCTCTCATACCAATCCATCATCTCGCCGCTTTCCTGGGCCCAAATGGTCACAAGTTTCTGGTCAATATAGCCTGAACTATACATAACATGCTGGCGGATAAGCTCCCGCACATCAATATCCACACCCTCAGCCTTTTGAATGCGGCTGCCAATAACACCTATTTCCTTACGCATGGGCGTAAAGTTTTTTTTGATTTCAATGAGCTGCACCTTTACTCCCAATTCCGCTGCGGAAGCTGCGGCGGTAAGTCCTGCAGACCCTCCCCCTACAATTAGCAGTTCTGTATCAATGGTTTCCGCTACCTGAGAATCTTTGATCTCCGGCTCAGAACCCAACCAGCTCATATCCGCCTTACTATGGATCATAATTCTCTCCCTCCCTGCATTTTCAGAAGTAATATTTTATTTATTCGTATATTCTTTACTTACTCCTTCCTTTATTGGGGAAATAATGGAAAAAAATCATTTCATAAAAATCATTTTCTGTTTATTAGCGAAAAATTTACGGTTGGAAGGAATAACTAAAAATATATAAATAGCTAAAGCAATCCCGCAAAAAAGCATAGCTCCCCAGTAAATAAAACTGTAATTGAAGATATCCGCAATATAGGCATGAATCAAGGTACCCAGTCCAATACCGATATCAATAGATGAAGAAAAAGCGGCAGATGCAGTACCTCGTCTTTGAGGGGAACACCTTTTAATGATCAAGGTATTCATGGCCGGAAAAACTGCACCCTGAGCAAAGCCCAGCGGCATGGCAATGATAAATAAATAAAGACTGGACTTAGCCAAAGGTATCAAGCCAAGAAAAACCGCTGAAGCAATAAGGGAGGGAATAACAATAATATCTTCACCCTTCCTATCGGCGATCTTCCCGACAGTTATCCTGGACAGGAAAAGCCCAACGGAATTAATCGTAAAAAAAAGCCCTATATTGCCCAGTGACCTGTCTAAAGCGAAAAGGGGCAGGAAAGACGTGACACCGGAAAAAGCTATAAAAACCAAAACCACCACAGATGAAGGCAAAAATACACTGTATTCAAAACCAAGAAAAGTCTTAGGCAATGACTCCTTGCCAGGCGCCGGTACATTTTTAGGTTTTTTCTCCCTCCGTACCTTTGTATTATTTCTGCGCTCATACCTTATAAAAAAATCCAGAATCATACTTATTGTAGTTAGAGCCGTGGCCAAAATAAAAAGAGCACGGAAATTTTCGATTTCGCCTGTCCCTATAATGGTTAGGGCAATACCGGGACCCAAGGCTGAAGCAATCGTACCATAAAGACTATAATACCCAAGACCTTCGGACAAACGAGATTTGGGTATAATATCCGCCGCAACGGCACCGCCACAGGTAGAATGTATACCGAAACCTATTCCATGAAGAACGCGGAAAAGAAGCAATAAGATAATAACAGAAGCAAAATTATACAAGAAACAAGCAATGGCACATATAAAAGCGCCTAGAACCAGTAGTTTTACCCGTCCATATTTATCGATCAGAATACCTGTAAGCGGCCGAGCGGCTAAAGCCGCAAAGGTATATACCGTCATAATCAATCCGGCATAAACCGTGGTTCCGGTTAAATTTTTAGCATAAATGGGCAAAGCCGATGAGAAAAAATAGTTGCAAAAACTAATCCCGGAACAAGCAATCATGAGAATAATAAAGTCAGAACTCCAAAGTTTCTCCCTGGTCAATATACAATCTCTCCTAATTCTCCGTCTAAAAATATTCCTTCATTAACAACCTGGGAACATTTGTATTTATATACTTATTATAGCACACACAAATTGCCCAAAATTACGCCCCGAATATTTTGTCAAAAATCAAAAAGAACCGGGCACACCGATTCCTTATTCCTCTAAATTAAATAAATAAAGCTTCACCCTTCGATGAGGCCTGAGCTTATATCTACCTCAAACCACATTTTATGCATATTTCAAGAATTATCAGGCTCATAAACCTACTTAGTTAAGCAGATTTTCTTTGTAGAAACTCAAAACATCGTCCATATATTCTTTCAAATGGGGCTTTAGCTTCAAGGTTTCCTCTTGGATTTCATCTTTGTTTGCAAATTTCGCCATTTCAGCTGCTCGTCTGACTATTCCCTCTATACTGTTGTCCTACAAAGTCTTTATGTCATACCAGTTAGCCGGAAAGCCCATAATCACTATTGCAAACAAATCATTCTTTCCATAGATTGGGTTGTTATTTGCATCCCTAGGAATCCCCATTCTATCATGCAGCTTGTTTGTTTTAATCATATTGGGCTTGCCATCATTACGCAAGACTCTTAGATTATAAAAGCGTTCATCATGAGCACATGCATTTCTATAAATAGTTAAAACAAACAAAATTTTTGTCATTTCCTCGGGTCTAAGACCGAATTGACGTCCCACATCATTTTGATCCTTTTGGGTTAAAAAGCTATAGAAATAACTAATCGTTCCCAACGATAAGGAATTTACCAGAACCCAAAAAGGCACACAACCATAAGTTAGCATATAATGCGAAATCATTGGATTATTTTTTGAAAGCTGCCTTGATATATCCTGTTGGATGTTAGCAATAAGTTTTGAGACATCGCCAATTTTCTGGGCTGCCGTCTTCCGCTCCCAACGTTTTACCTTAGTATCAAAGTTAGAAACCTTCAAGTAATTATCATGACCATACTTCTTGGAAAAATCATGGGAAATTACAGCCTTCACATTGCTTTCGATTTCTAATATATATTTAATAAATATGTTTTTCAATCCACGATCAAATAAATATAGATTATATAGTTCGTCAAAACTGGCACCATCTTTATATTTCTACTCGGGCCCATTGTAATCCTTATCAATGAAGAGCCCTTTGTAACCATTAACCACATTGTAATAATTCTCCATGGCCAGGATGTTTTTAACCTCAGAATTTGATACATTTAATCCCCTGGCTTCTAGCTTTTTAATTTGCTCTTCTATTGTTGTAAATGGCCTCTCCATCTTACCACCCTAAAGCAAAAAACCCCGGGCCCGTAGGTCACCGGAGTATGATCGTTAATAGCATATGCGCATATCGCCTTTATTATGTTTCAATTGTAACATTGTTTTTTTATCATGTCAAAGCCCCAAAGCGATAAAGATTGACTATGACCCATAAAAAATATATACCATTTGCTGTCAAATGTCAATATTTTCCTAAATTTTCTGTTAACGCTAAATTTTAAAGAATCCTCCGCCTTCATCAGGTGCTCCACAAGCTGCCTCATAACTCCCTGCTGAGCCACCGGCACCTTTTTTATACGGCCCGTTCGAGTCCCATCTAATAAATAGATTCCCTCCAAATAAAAAAGCTTCATCCTTCGATGAAGCTTAAACTTGCTTAATGGGGTGGATGATGGGACTCGAACCCACGCATGCCGGAGCCACAATCCGGTGTGTTAACCGCTTCACCACATCCACCATGTGTTAATTTTCGATTTTCGAATCTCAAGACTCGAACTTCGAATTTCAATAATGGCGCGCCTGGAGAGACTCGAACTCCCGACTCCCTGCTTAGAAGGCAGATGCTCTATCCAACTGAGCTACAGGCGCATGGCACTTACATGTCTTTATGGTCGGGGCAGAGGGATTTGCTCCGCCGCTACGCGGCTATCACGCCGGGGCCTAAAAACGTGCCACCGGCACCTTTTTTATACGGCCCGTTCAAATCCCTATAATCCCTACGATGTCATGTCTTTATGGTCGGGGCAGAGGGATTTGAACCCCCGGCCTCCTGCTCCCAAGGCAGGCGCGCTACCAAGCTGCGCTATACCCCGTCTGTTTTGTGACAATGAATAGTATATCTTAAGAAAAAAGTCTAGTCAAGAAGCATTTAGAAATTCTGAACTTAAGCAATTATCCAGCTCTTGAGCAATTTTTCGGCTCTTAGCCAATATTTGAGCTTATCTAGTGTTGCTTCTGATTGTGTAGTGCAGTTTCTGCTATAGAAGCGCAGCGAATTTATATTATAAAACTTCCCCGGTATTTTGTCCAGTTAAAACTTTCTCCAAAAAAGGAATTGCTTGGCGAAAAGCTCGCGCCCTGTGACTATTTGCATTTTTTTCTTCCATTTGCAGCTCGGCCATTGTTTTTCCTAGTTCCGGCAAATAAAAGACAGGATCGTAGCCAAAACCGCCTTGCCCTTTTTTTTCCTTTAATATCCGGCCTTCTACCGTGCCTTCAATTAAATGTTCTTGGCCATCAGGCATAATAATCGCCAGAGAGCAACGGAAACTGGCGGTTCTGGCTTCTTCCGGAACATCTTGAAGATCGGCCAGAAGTTTTTGAATATTGCGTTCGTCGTCTTTAGGTTCCCCCGCATAGCGAGCAGAATAAATCCCTGGGGCCCCGTCTAAGGCATCCACTTCCAAACCCGAATCATCAGCCAGCGTCATTAATTTTGTCTGGGCAAAAGCGGCCCGGGCTTTAATCAACGCGTTTTCAGCGAAAGTCTGACCATTTTCTTCAATCTCCGGCAACTCCGGAAAATCATTTAAAGATAGAATGCTCAAACTTGTTTTAGCATTGTTAGACTGTAAATCTGGGCTTTTTATCCCGCTTTTAGCGATAAGTTCGGCAAACTCTTCGACTTTGCCCTTATTCTTCGTGGCCAGTAGGATTTTCATGCCCTTCCTCCAATGCCAACCTCTGATATTCCAACAATTTTTTAATGCCCTCTTCTCCCAAGGTCAAAAAAGTATCCAACTCAGCCCGGTCAAAAGGCAGGCCTTCTGCAGTCCCTTGAATCTCAACAAATTTTCCCGAGCCGGTCATGCAAATATTCATATCCACCTCAGCCTGGGAATCTTCCTCATAAGCAAGATCCACAACAGCCTGGCCATTGACCTTGCCTACGGACACCGCCGCTATGCTGTCCATAAGCGGGTTTTCAGTTATTAAATCGTTAGCCAGCAAGTACTTAACAGCATCTACTAAAGCAACATAAGCTCCCGTTATAGCTGCGGTCCTGGTCCCCCCGTCAGCCTGCAGGACATCACAATCAAGCCAAATCGTTCTTTCTCCTAATTTGCTCATATCCACTATGGAACGTAAAGCCCGCCCTATCAATCTTTGGATTTCCATAGTGCGGCCGCTAAGTCTTCCTCTGGCGGCCTCTCGCGGATTCCTTACACCTGTAGCCCTGGGAAGCATAGAATATTCCGCCGTAACCCAACCGTTACCGGTTCCTTTTTGAAATGGCGGTACCCTCTCTTCCACCGAAGCCGTACAAAGTACTTTGGTCTTTCCTATTTCAATCAAGACCGACCCCTCGGGAATCTCAGTATAACCCCTGGTAATCTTTACCGGTCGGAGCTCGTTATGTTCTCGTCCGTCAAATCTAGTCATAGTTAATTCCTTCCCCCAATGTAGAATTTAAATGTTAATTACCTATTTCGTAGTCTTTCCCGACCCGAGTTTCTTAAGACCTACACCTGACATTATAGCCAGGATAATTGTTTCCACAGCAAACATTCCCAAAATCCTCACGACTAAATCGTAGAAAAATTGTTGCGGTAGCATTTGAATAAGAATATCCGTTTCCGGATTCAGCAGCCATAAATCATTGTTAAAGAACAAATGATGGAACTGCACCCAGAAGCCGGAAAAATCCTTAAGGATCATCGTGATTAAGAATAAAAACAGTACCAAACAGACAGAACCTGCAATCAGATAACCTTTAGCCAGATTACGGACAAACTGCTTGTCGCTCGTTTTTAAGGTGAACATCATAAACAATAAGAATAATACAATTCCTAAAGCCCTAAGCCTACGCTCCACAAAATAAAGAGTTCGCACATCGACCATATGTGCTTTCTCCCGTTCATTAAAGACAGGTCTGTTTTCCCCTTTAATGGTTGCTTCCATATCAAGATCGGCTCGTTTTCCTTTAATATAAGCCAAAAGCCCCTCGGTAGTTTGCATTAGTTCTTCCTGGGAAATACCGATAGTTTCAGCACTGTTCAATTTAGTGTATTCTTTTTGATAAAAAGTAGTCTTAAAGGAATTGTATTCTATGGAAGTCAGCAGAAGGACCACAATCAAAACAAGGGAGCACAGAGTAGCGAAAAAAACTCCCGCCAAACTCCTAATCCGACTTAGCAGCGATGTAGCACTCGCTGCCCCGCTTTCATCATTAGTTTGAAGTTCCCCGGCCCTGGTAGCTTCTTTCGTAATTCTCTTATCGTCGCTAAAATTTCTTGCCGTTTTCTTTTTTTTAGATGTTTTCTTCTTTGCCATACCATTACCCTCTGTCCTTAAATTTTACGGGCTATGGCCAGCCCGTCACCGAAAGGCAACACGCTAAGCTTATAACCCGGTAACTCTGCTAAGTACTGGAGAAAAGCCCGAAGAGTCTCAACCATTTTATTATATTTGGCGTCATAAACCGCTCCGGGAACAACCCAACCCCTAAACAGAACATTATCCAATACCAAAATGCCGGCATCCGCCACCAGCGGCAGAATTGCTTCCACATATTGCCGGTACTCTCCTTTGGCCGCATCCACAAAAATAAAATCAAATTTTCCGGATATCTCCGGCAAAAGCTTAAGGGCATTGCCTAACCTGAATTCCACCAAATCAGCTAAACCCGCTCTGGCGATATATTCTACAGCCTTGGCCATTCTTCCTTTATTCATATCAATAGTAAGCACTTTGCCACCGGTACGGCGGGCTCCCCGAGCCAAATAAACAGTGGAATAACCCGTTGCCGTCCCTATTTCCAGAATAGAACGTGCCCCTGCCGTCTCCAGTAAAAGCTGAAGAAAATGACCCACTGCCGGGGTTACCACCGGAATGGTCTCCCTTAATGCCTCTCTTTCCATTTCTAAAAGCAGTTCTTCTCTGGGAGGAAGCAACTCCTCTAAATACTTTTCCAATTCAAAAGAATAAAACAACCTGGTGCATCTCCTCTAAAGCAGCTTCCTTCTTGCTACTTCCAGTAGTTCTCGATCTACCCAAGTGCCTGCATTCTTCTCCAATATCACCATAGCGCGCTCTCTGGAAATAGCCCGACGGTAAGGGCGGTCTTCCGTTAAAGCTGTAAAAATATCGGCGATGGCCATTAAGCGAGCCCCGGTTGACAGCGTGTTCGCACTCTTGCGAAAAGGATAACCTGTTCCGTCCAGGCGTTCATGATGATAGGATGCCCATTCTACAATATTTTTAGAAAACCTGGCCATAGATAACAGATTATAGGTATGGAAGGTATGGATTTTAACAATCTGGAATTCTTCTTCTCCCAAAGGTTCCGGTTTATCCAAGATTTTTTTGGGCACAGCCAATTTTCCAAGATCGTGCAGCAAGCCTGCCAATTTAATTTCCCGGCATTTCTCTGCATCCCAGCCAAGTCCTTCCGCTAACAAACAAGCATTCTCCGCCACCGTCCGGGAATGTTTGCCGGTATAACTGCTCTTCTGGTCAATAAGGAAGGCGAAAGTCTCCGCCAATTTATCCGTAATCGCATCGGAGTACATCAATTCGGCAACA
This sequence comes from Peptococcaceae bacterium, assembly GCA_012521215.1. GTDB lineage: Bacteria > Bacillota > Desulfitobacteriia > Desulfitobacteriales > Syntrophobotulaceae > JAAYMU01. Next base: position 8,835 of record JAAYMU010000035.1, read on the forward strand.
TACCGATAATCGCTGTAGAATTGACCATTGCTGTCAGATAAAAGCATAAAAGCCGTAGGCTCCAAAAGATCGTCTTCTTTCATGTACAGCCAAAAAGCTTCTTCTTCAGCCAATTGGAGAAAAGCCCCGGTTACTTCCGGATAATACTCTATACCGTCAGCCAGGCGGATCTCACGGCATATCCCGGCCCGTTCTTCCTTGGAAATCGGATTGCGACCCATAATAATATCCACCTTATCGGCTAAAGAAATAATCTTAGCCTCCAGCGAAATATCCAGTCCGTCAGCCGGGGTCTTATGATGATTTCTGAGAACCTCCGCAAAACCTTCATGCGGAAATATTTTTTCGAAAATTTCAGCCCCCAGCTCAGAGTGATATTCCATAAGTTCCGGTTTTCCATGATAATCCGCAAATCCTCCGACCGCACCAATGTCATGCAATAGGGCTGCGACCAGGAGAAAAATAAGATCCTTACCTCTTAAACCTAAAATATAGCCCAGCCTTACAGCCATGTAGCCAACTCTCTCCCCATGGCGGTAGCCAACCTCAAGTTCTAATCCTTTTTTTACTTCCTCATCAATCAGGGCCAGGTCCAAAGCCTTAGAGAAACTCCAAATCCTGCGTAGTGCTTTTTCTACGGTCTCTACTCTGTCCATTAACCGCCCTCCTATATCTATTAACTGTCCTCCTATAAATAAAAAAAGAAACATTTTTGTCCCCATTCCGACAAAAATATTTCGACAAATATCTTAAAGTTCCTCTAAAATTTACACTTTTATATTATTTTTGCTACCAAAGCATCTAAAAAATCCGCTGTCTTTATATCAACTTGTTCCAAACTCTGCAGGCTCGCCATTAAAGCTTGTATTCTTTTTTCCCGGATAGACTCGATAAGCTCCTCTCCCGGCGGCAGAATCTTCAATCTGACCACCCTGCGGTCCTTCTTCTCCCGGACCCTTTCCGCATAACCCGCCTTTTCCAGCTTATCGGCCAAATCGGTCGCCGTACTGCAAGCTGAACCTATCTCCTTGCAGAGTTCACCCATAGTCATCTGACCCTTGGTGTAAATAACATTCAGAACCTCCAGCTGTTGGCGGGAAATACCGTGCTCCTCGGCGAATTCATTCTTTTGTTTAAAGACCAAGACCCCGATTTTCTGCAATAAATCATCCAATCTGCCTGCCAACTCTCTCTCCCCCGACATGATATCCCTCACTCTCTACCAAAATACTAATCAAAGAGATTCATGGAGCTTGGTGATTCTCTTTCAGCCTCAGCCGGCTCAACCGGCTGCTCCACGGCCGGGCCTGTTGAACTGCCGATCAGGTCGGACCTAAACCTAAGATTACTTAAATCCATACCGTGATAAGTATCAATATCTTGGCCCTCTATCCTAATTTTCACAATCTCGACAGTTGGGAACTGGCACAGAGTATTAACCAAGCCGTATAAAGTAATTTCAGGCTGCACATTGCTATAGGTTTGGAGAAAATTACCGCTTAAATCAACGATAGCCACACCATTTTTAATATTTATGCCACGCAAACTGGTCTGGGGATCTACTGCCGGATAGGTATCGGCCGTCTCACCTAGCGGTCCCATGAGCCACTGGTGTACCGTTTCTTTGGCCAGACTTAAGGTTCTGGGAATAGTCCTATTGATTTCAATAAGCTTCTTGCCTTCATAATCTGCAAAATACAATTTTACAGTGCTTTCCCCCTGCTGGGGATCGGCAATGACCGGAGAGGCATTACTTAAATCGATATTATTATTACTATTGGGCATTCTGTCTAGAATCTGGGCCAAGGGACCACTGGTGCTGCTATCTTTCAAGACACTGTCTAAGGCATTACAACCGACCAAAGTAATAATAATCACTAAATAAATGAAGAAAGTAAGCAGCAGCCCTCTTCTTTGCATATTACGTTCTCCTTTCCTTTTTTTGGTTTTCTAAAGAACTAATATGCCTGATGCTACAAGAATAGAATACTTCAGTTAAAAAATCTTTCGAAAAAGAAGCAGAATTGCTGAGGATTTTTGCGCTCAAATTTTTGGTCGAGTTTACGTTCCAGTTTCTTGGCTGCCGTATCCAGAGGCACCGCCTTTTTGCCGTCTACCGGGATATGGGTAACTTCATCAGCATTAACAAAACAAAGGGGCGGGAACAAAATACACCACCAGTTAGCTCCTTGCCCTTGACCGATCTTGATTTCCACAGCTTCATAATCTCCCCCGGGAAGAACAATATGTCCGTAGGACTTAGTCGGAAAAGCAAAAGTACCATACTCTAAAGCCACGGCATAATCATAGCTCCATTCTTGAATTACTCCCCTGGCTATGGCCAGCAGCTCATCATACATACCCTCAAGTATCTTCCTGGACTCCGCTAAAGAAGCGGACTGAGCTAACTTAGGAGAAACCTCTTTGAGAATTTCGTCCCGGACAGCATATTTCAAAAGCTGATCATGCTCTTGATCTGAATTGGCAATAACATGAAAACGGATAAGGTCGTCCGGGCTATATTGGCTATATTGGCTAGACCCAGTATTGCCTCCTATTTCCGCCGACCCCAGACCCAGAAAACCTATCGTTAACATAAGACATAGCAGAAGATAACAAATACTTTTTTTCATTATTACTAAAACCTCGCACTTATGAATACTGTATTTCCCTTTAAATTGTTTCCTAGAGAAAACCCTTTTATTCCTAAAACATTAGTATATTTTAAACTAAGGCCCAATATGATTGATAAAAACATACCTTGCCCGATTGACAGGAGGAGAATATGCTGCTGCTTTATTTGAGCACCATCGCAGGACTGGCTACGCCCATAGGCTGCCTTATAGTTCTGTTACTTGGAGAGCCGTCGGAAAAACTATTCTCCGGTCTCTTAGCCGGAGCCGGAGGTGTGATGCTGGCCGTAATTACCCTCGATCTCCTTCCCGCGGCTTTAAGCTACCGTCAGCCTTTACAATTTCTGTTGGGCTTAGCTGCAGGAATAATTTTCATGTCCCTATCGGAAAAAATACTCCAGCACCGTTATCAAAGCTCCCGGACCAGCCGTCGCACCCGACTTAAAACAGTAGGCCTTTTGATCGCTTCGGGCATTGCTCTGCATGACATACCTGAAGGAATGGCTATCGCCGTAGGACAGGAAGCCACAGGCCAGCTGGGCATGATTATTGCTGTAGGCATTACTCTCCATAACCTGCCGGAAGGCATGGCTACCGCTACACCGCTTATAATGGCCGGCATCCGTAAAACTAAAATTCTAGCCCTCAACTTAGCAATCGCTTTCTTTACCCCCCTGGGAGCAATACTGGGCAAACTGGCTATAAGCGCAGTCCAAAATTCTCTATGCCTGCTCCTGTCTCTGGCTGCCGGGGCCATGGCCTTCCTGGTCCTGACCGAACTTATCCCCTTAGCAAAAGAAAACCACCCCAGGCAAGCCCTGTTGGGTGGTCTAAGCGGTTATATATTCTTTGTTCTTCTTTCTTTGTTTATGTAATAAAACTAACCTCATTTTAGCTCTTGAGCCGCATACTGCCCCATGGCCTTATAGCCCTCCTTATTGGGATACTTACCGTCATCCGAATACTCGCGGAGGATTTTATCCTGGGAATCAAAAAGCACCGGCTTAAAATCAAGCACCTGTAAATTTTTCTCTTGGGCAAAAGCAATTTCCCATTCTAAATACTGTTTATGCAAGCTCTCCGTACCGGGATAGGGAAGGGGTAGAACGAGTATGGGCTTAATGTTATTCTCTTCGGCTTTTTCGACCATAGCCTTAAGATTCTTTTGGTAAACCTCTAATTCAATCCCCCTAATGGCATCTCCGACTCCGGCGAAAATCACCACACGACCCGGCTTGTGGCTCACTACATCTTGATCGAAACGCTGCAATAAGTCTTCTGAATTCTGGTAAACCACTCCGGCATTAATAACCTCTGTCTTAAGAATTCCGGCCATTACTTGCGGCCAAGAATCGGCATGTTCTCCCGGATATCCATAGGTGTAAGAATCACCGATACAAACAATTTTCGTGTTCGTAAGCTCGTCAGGCGAATTTCCGGTGGAAGGTTCACCCGCAGGAGCTGAATTATTTATAGAAGAGCCGTTTTGCGCGGCGGGACTTCCGCCTGCCGGCTCACTCGTTTTTCCCTGCCAGACATTAAACGCACCGACAGCCATAACAATTACAGCCAAGAAAACCGAAAGCTGTATTATTCTAATCTGTGTACGGTAAATACGCACTCCCCAAACCCCCTTCTCCTGTAACGTTTTCTACATAATTCGCTTAATTCCTTCCCTTAATCCAAAAAAACACAGGACAAAAAGCACCAAGACAAAAAAGCACTTCAACCTATAAATCAGCATACCCTGATACATAAGGAGGTGCTGAAAAAATATGGACTACATTCAAAAAGCGCGTGAGCTGGGCGAAGCTCTTCTTCAAACCCCGGAGCTCAAAAAACTAAAGGAAGCTGAGGCTGAAATCAGGAAAGACCCCCAAGCCAGCAAGGCTTTTGATGAATACCAGGAGAGGGAGAGCAGCCTGGTAGCCGCTCAAATGTTGAGTAAAGTACCGCCGGAGAAAGATGCCTTAGCCTTGATCGATCTCAAAATGCGTCTTATTAATAGATATTCTTCTATCCGCAACTTCTTTGCTGTCCAACAGGATTTTGAGAGAATAATGGCCTCTGTCAACCTAACCATAACTACAACAATTTTTGGAACGCCGAGTTTGGATCAACTTCCGTTTCCAAAAGAACTGAAAGACATGGCTCAGCAGCTGCTCCAAAACATCGGTGGCGGGCAAAACGGCCCGACTATGCAGATTCCGGAAGGGTTCAAATTGCCTGAAGGCTTGGATCTGAGTAAATTTTTGAAGTAAATGAAAAATGTTTTATCGGAGGAGGGGAAGAAGTTTTGGATTGGGAAAAGAATTTTATAGATAAGGAATCAAATAGGGATAACGAATCAAACAAGGCCGCAGTCAATAATTCTTTTCCCCCTTACTCCCTTCCCTTTACCGTCTCACTTCTAATTTCCGGAAGTCTTTTTTTTGATATCTACAGCCCGGCCTCAACTTTGATTATCCCCTTTATCCGCAAGGACGTTCCTTTCGGTTATTTTATCATTATTCTTATGGAATTTATCACCGCTTTAATGGTCAAATGGTCCTATGCGCCTTACTCCTATAGTATGTTGCCCGGTCCCTGGAATACAGCTATTCCGTCCTTGGCGGACTTAAGGGGAGTATATGGGGGACTGTACGAAGCTACCCCTCTTTTGCCGATTTCGGGCCTAACTTTTAACATCTCTTTTGGTGCCCCTTTTTCGGCCCCTAACAGTCGGGCCGCCACTTTATATACCATAGAATTAAAAAGGATCAGAAACATACCGGGCTATATTGTCCCCTTAGCTACCTTGATCTTGTATATTTACCTTAGAATAATAAGGCCCCAATAATACCACCGGAAAATTATAACGCTATCCGGGAATATAATGCTATCCAAAAAATTACCGCATTACCTTTAAGCAATGCGGTCAAAATATTTTAAGCAGGGGAAATAATAACCGGAATAAAAGAATAAAGCGCAAACTACTCCTAGGAATTATTCCTCTCAACTACCGGCTCAACAACCACCGGCTCTACCTCCGCCTTGCTGACTTTGGTGCTCTTGGTATCGCCTATACCGACTGTTTCAGTTGTTTCAGCGTTCTCAACTATGCCGGCCGTTTCAGCCGTCCCGGAAGAATAGGCCGGAGGCGCTGAATCTGTCGCTTGGCCCGCCGCCTGCGGAGAATAGTTTTGGGATTGCTGGGTATAAGGCTGTTGAGCCTGAGGCTGTTGGGCAAGGGGCTGTTGAGAGTAGGGTTGTTGAATGTGGGTTTGCTGGGGATAGGGCCTTTGATAAGCCTGACGGTAATTTTGCGGTGGCCGGTAAGTACGAGAAAAGGCCTGTCTGGACCACTGAGGGTGATATCCTCCTTGCTGGGCCGCCGCTTGATTATAGTTAGCTTGATAGGGCGGTTGCCGGTAGCCCCCTTGCTGAGCATATCCGGACTGCTGAGCATACCCTGATTGCTGAGTATATCCTGGCTGCTGAGCATACCCTGGTTGCTGAGCATATGCTGCCTGCGGAGAATAATTCTCTTGCGGAGCATATGCCGGCGAGGTATAACCGGAAACATCTTCAGTGTTCCCGCCCAGACGGTTGCTAACAAAGCCTTTAACCCTGCCCCATACATCCCCGCCTATTCTTTTAACGGGTTCAAAGCCGCCACCAAATAATCCTTCTTTGACTTTCATCACAATTGGCCCTTGGGGACTCTGCATAATATTCTGCGGACTTTCCAAAGAAATAACTACCTTATCATAATGTACGAGAGGTACCGGGCTTCTAAAACTTGCCTGGTACATTCCCTGACCCGCAGGTTTCAATGTGCCGGCAAAAAAGCCGCTTGTTCCTTTGGCGTCTACCAAATAAGCCGCATAGACAGCCGGGTAACCACTGACAGTATGCGGCGGGGGTAGATGCGCTATTACGGAAAATGTATTGTCCAGCCCGATAGACGCCATCCCATTTCCGGAAAAACCTCCGGAAGCAACAAGATTAAGATGACGCGGTCCCATGGGAGCTGGAGAACCAGCAATTCTGGCCAGCAAACCTCCCTGGCCTTTATTATGTCCGAACATTTTTTTCCCTCCTATGTTTATTTAACACGAATACTTTTTTACTAAGACATAATATGAGAAGGGGGAATGAAGTGTTCCTTCATTCCCCCCGTCTCTACACACAAAACCTGTGGTTTCCGATACTGCAGACAATACTGCGGGTCCTGATCCATTGGTCACTGGCTATCTTGGGATTATAGTAGAAGAGAGCCCCGTTAGTGGGATCGGCGCCTTCCAAAGCTGCTTGCGCAGCCTGGTAAGCTACGCTGTTGGGCTGCAATTCAATCTGTCTGTCCTTAACAGCTGTAAACTGCCCGGGCTGATAAATCACTTCTCTAATAGTCCCAGGAAATAGCGGGCTTTCCACTCTGTTCAAAACCACTGCACCTACGGCCACTTGGCCTTCAAAACTTTCGCCTCTGGCCTCGGCATAAATAATCCTGGCCAGAAGCTCCAAGTCCTCCCTCATGAAATTGTGATTACGTCGGGAGGAAATCTCAGGCCTATCGGCCATACCGCCTATATTATTATTTTTTTCGCTTGATTTTTCAGCGATAGAATCTTCGCTTAGTTTTTTAACAGTCGAATCTTCGTTTCGTTTTTCCGCAGTCGAATCTTCGTTTCGTTTTTCCGCAGTCGAATTATAGCTTTTTGTTTTCAGAATTTCCGTCTTTGGGCTTACTGTCCTCGGACTTCGCCCTTCATCGATTGTTATCTTTTGGACAACAAAGGCGATTTCATCACTGTCACTATGCTTACGGATAACCACATTTTTTAGCAACGGAATCTCACTTATTTTTGTTTGGAAAACTTTACGGAAGTATTCTACCTCTTCCTTTAAACTTTCTTGCCAAACTACCTTTAGATTTTCCTGCCATACCGCTACCCTTTGGTAGAGTTTGGCGGTAGGATTTTCAGATGCAGCAAACACAGTGGGAACAGAAACACCTAAGATGATAACCGTTGCCATAAGCACCGCTATGACTTTACGGCATCGTCGGCTTTCCAAAAAAAATCACCCCTTGAGAATATAGATACTCACCTATACTTTCCCAGAAGGGTGAATTTTATACATTGTATGCACTTTTTGGCTTAAAGGCTTTACTTTGCTCCGGTCCGAGCTATGGCCACACCGCCGCTAATAGTTCGGCCGGTTTGATCTTTAAGCTCAGGATGAATAACCAGCCAATACTCTGTATTAGCTTGGAGTCGCTCCCGGGGCATTACTTGCATAACCCGGGAATCCACAAAATAACATTCACACTCCACTCTCTCGCCGCTGGTAGTATTAATTAATTCGATACTGTCCGCCGACACGCTATCCCAATTCATAGCATGTCTAAAAGTGACCGTAAATATTTTGTCTCGAGGAATATTTTCTAATATGCCTGCCTCTGCATATCCCGGATAGTAGATTTTGGAGCGATCCTGCAAGTATTTTTTGGGCAAGGGCTCCCAACCGTTAACTCCTCCCAAATCCAAACAGGTATTTACTTGGGCAGTATCCAGAATTTTTTGTCCCAGCTGCCAATACTCCGGCCGGCGCAGATCAGCTAAAGAAAGAGTAAACTTACCAGGTCCGGCATTTAAGCGCAAATAGCCCGTCTTGTTGCCGTCAACACCTTGATCTAAGTCATGATGCTTCAATAACAATACTGCCGTTTCCAGTTCATCGCCATCTTTAATGCTCACATCCGGCGCCACACCGATCTGGTTAATGGCACTACGTTTAGGGGAGAAAAAGCGCTGAACTGGCAGCTTAAAATAATCCCCGTTAGAAAGAGGCATCAAGGCCTTAACTAATCCGGAACCATAAGTCTTCTCACCCACAATAACAGCTTTGCCGTAATCTTTAAGGGCAGCGGCTGTAATTTCCGAGGAACTGGCCGTATACTCATTAGTTAGCAGTATTACCGGTCCTGTCACGGCAATATCCTGCTTGCTGGCTCGATAAGCCAAAGCCGGCGGATAACGATCCTCCACTATAACCGCCTTTTTATCGTTAATAAAATACCCCAGGAGATCCAAAGCAGCTTGCGTGTATCCCCCGCCATTATTCCGCAAGTCTATAATCCAGCATTCCGCACCCTTATGGCGCAGGGCTTTAACCTGCTCCCCGAATTTAGCTGCGGTATCCTCACCGAAAGAATGAACAATTATATAGCCGATATCACCCTCAAGAAGCCGGCCTTCCACCGTCGGCAGCACAACAAGCATCCGTTGCAAAGTAAAATCTAAAACTCGGTCTCCCCTTTGCACTTTGACCTGTACCTTGGTCCCTGCCGGTCCTTTAAGCCTGGAGGTACAATACTCGGCACTCTTCCCGGCAAAGGAATCCCCACCGCCGGCAATAATAATGTCTCCGGCCAGAATTCCCGCCTGGTCTGCCCCGTAGCCTTTAAAGACATTGGTGACCAGTACGCCTTGAGGCACCATGTACAGCTCAATCCCTACACCCGCAAAAGACCTGTTTAGACTACCCGTGAATTGCTTATACTCTTCACTGGTGAAATATTCAGTATTGACATCCCCTAATTTGCTCAGCATCTCTTCAATAGTCTTCGCTTGCAGAACATCGTCGCCAACCGGATCAACATAATATGTTTTGAGAATTTCCCGGACTTCGGGTAGCATGTCGTTATTAGAGGCCGACACCTGCAAAGGAACTAAAAGTAAGCCTAAGGCAAGAAGTAAACTAACTATTATTAAATGGGGAAAACGCTTTACATTTCTCATTTTTTCCTCCCGATTTACTGCTTTTAAAAATAATTCCACACCAAATCCCGGTAATCCTTTAGGAAAATAAAATTAGTATAAATTGCATTATGCAGAGTTTTCCTATAATATAATCCTATAATATAATTTATTTTGATAAACAGGCCTTATATGATAAACGAATGTTCAAACTGGCATGTATCTAAGACAAACGTTCTGACAATATCTCTAAAACAAACGTTCAAATAATATATATCTAGTAAGAAAGATCCGGCAAACATGTTCCGTTTTAGCGGAGCAAAGGAAATTGAATTAAAGGTGAGGATATAATCAATGCTAACTCTAGCGGAGTACTCCAAAAGAATATTTATCGCCGTACTTATTATTGCAGCAACCCTGATTATTCCTTATCTAATCTATAAAATTTTTCCGCACTTTATTCCTTTCATTCTGGCTTACTTCACGGCTCTGATCATTGAGCCGCTGAGTGTCTTTCTAATAAAGAAGTGCAGATTTCAAAGGACTCTGGCCAAAGTAGTTACCTTTCTAATTTTTTTGGCTATTATTACTTTGCTGGCCTACTTAATTATCAATAAAATATACGTCCAACTTCTTGATTTTCTATCCTTTATTCAAAGCAACGGACCCGTAATCCAATTATGGATTATGGATACCACCAAAAGTATCCAGGATACCCTGGCCATGCTTCCCTATAACGCCGGGGACCAGATCAACAACATGCTCCTTGATTACATTAACCAGCTCTCCAACCTCAATATGGTATCTAAATTGGTCGGTTATACTTACAGTATCTCCACCGCCATTCCCAATGCTTTTTTCTTAATCCTGATTTACTTAATTTCTGTTTTCCTTTTCAGTTTTCAGCTAGAAAATATTCAGCAAAGATTTTACTCAATTTTTAAAGAAACTACCCGTCGTAAAGTGGTCTTGGTGCTGGGTGACTTGCGTCAGGCAACCTTTGGTTTCCTTAAAGCCCAGGCCATCTTAAGCACCATTACTTTTATCATAGCTTTTGTGGGTCTTTCCATTCTGAAAGTAAAATACTCGGCCTTAATGTCTCTTGTAATTATTATTGTCGATATCCTGCCTATTCTGGGTACCGGTTCCGTCCTTGTTCCCTGGGCAATTATCTCCTTTATCGGCGGGAATTTCTTTTTAGGCATCGGGCTTATTTTACTCTTCGTTATTATCACTACTGTACGCAAAGCAATCGAACCCAAGGTCCTGGGAGAGCGTATCGGCTTATCGGCCCTGGCCACTTTAATCAGCATTTGGGTAGGCTTTAAAGTCATGGGAGTGGTGGGAGTTTTCCTCTTCCCTCTGGCCTTTATTCTCCTAAGAGCCTTATTCAAAGTAAAAATTATTCAAATAAATTACCGGATCTAAAAACTTCTGTTCTGAAAATTGCCTAGTAGAGCTTTTATTCACCAAAATATGACTAACTCCCTAGCATAATATGACAAACTTCCTATATTATTGAGCCAGGGTTTGTTTTATGCTTGTTTTAGGATCGGAGAAAGGGTGGATTGGGATGGCAGTAGTTGAGTTTGATAGGCAGAATAAAAAAGACATGTATCTGGCTGAGAATTGCAAAATAGTGGGAAACCTCAAGTCATCGGGTAACATAGTTATTGACGGCGAAATAGAGGGAACTATTGATACTCAAGGCGACTTTATTATCGGCCGTCAAGGCAAAGTTTGTGCCGAGATCAAAGCAGAAAATGTTTATGTCCATGGCGAAGTTCATGGCAACATTTCCGTAGCCAATTTACTGGAAATTACCTCCACCGGTGTTGTTTACGGCGATATAAAGGCCAAGTTTTTAAAAATCGAGCAGGGCGGCAGATTTTGCGGAAAGAGTATGGATTGGAAAGCCATAGAAGAAAAAGCTGCGGAAAATAAGCCGGTAAATAAAACATTAGAAAATAACTCGAGGGATAAAATCTCAGAAAATAAGCTGCCAAATAAAAATTCAGAAAATAGCATGCCGGACCTTAAACCAATAGTCTATAACCGCTTACCTGACACCAAACTATCTCTGAAAACTCTAAAAAAATCCAGCAGCTAATTTTAAACCTAAGACTAAGACAAAATCGAGTAAAAGTCACCCATTTTCAATTATTTTTAATTATTTTCAACTCCAAGTTATGAAATGGCTAAAAATGGTAACACAAAAGTAACTGGGCCATATTCACTTCTTGACCCAGTTATTTTTTTTAGCCCAGTCATTTTTTAGCTTATTAATGCAATACTACCGGTAAACCATAACTTTTAAGTCTGTCCAAACAGTGATTGATCTTTTCTTCACTATGGACTTGAGCCTCAAATACAGGAGCTTGATACAAAATTCTTTGATATTTGGTTACCCCATAAGCATGATAGGGAAGAACTTGAACTTGGGTTACAGCATCGCCCAACTTAAGGCAAAATTTTGCTACAGCATCCAAAGCTTGATCGCTATCATTAAACAGGGGTATAAGCGGAATACGGACTTGGATTTTAGCTCCAGCCTCGGCAAGGCGTAAAGCATTTCCCAAGATTTTTTCATTAGGAACACCGATGACATTATTGTGAAGGGAACTATCCATATTTTTTATATCGTACAAAAAAAGGTCCGTATAAGCCAATATAGCCTGTAATAACTTGAAATCAGAAAAACCGGTGGTATCCACAGCAGTATGCAAACCTTCCTTTTTACATTGTTTCAACAACTCCAACGTAAAGGCCGGCTGAGAAAGTGGTTCTCCGCCAGAAATCGTTACCCCGCCACCGGAAGTTTCAAAAAAAGGTATATCCTTTCGAAGACGTTGCATAACCTGCTCGACGGTATATTCCGTACCTGAGATGAACAAGGCCTGGGCAGAACAAACTTCGGCACATTTTCCACAATCATTGCAGAGCTCCCTGGAGACTTTTATAAGTTGAATCTTGGTGTTGTCCAACAACGATTCTCTAATATCACCTAAGGATATAGCCTGCTGGGGACAGACATTCAAGCATAGACCGCATTTATCCACCCCTACACAGCGTATATCCATCCAGCAAATCTGAGGTTTAAAACTTTGCGATTCCGGGCTATGACACCAGGGACACCTTAAAGGACATCCTTTTAAAAAAACCGTAGTCCTTATTCCCGGCCCATCGTGGACAGAAAAACCTTGGATATCATATATTAAACCGGTAATTTCCTTGTTAAGAGTTGACATTCTGTTTCTTCTCTCCTGATTATCTAATTCCTTCACCGACTACATACTTCGTTTAAAACACCTGATCAGTTCTTCTAATCAAGTCATCCTGCAGTTCTTTATAGAGTTCGATGAAATAAGCGCTAAACCCGGCGATTCTTATCACCAAATCTCTATATTCTTCCGGATTCTTTTGGGCTGCCCGGAGGGTATCACTACTTACTACATTAAATTGGATATGCATACCGTCCATGGAGAAAAAAGTTTTGACCAGGTCTTTGATTTTATTGTTTCCCTCCACTCCTTCCACTGACTTTGGATGGAATTTCATATTGAGAAGGGTTCCATTGCCGCAATTTAGGGTATCTAATACGGAAACCGACCTTAAAACTGCAGTTGGGCCGTTTTTATCCATGGATTGAACCGGCGAGATCCCATCTGCCAAGGGCGTATGCGCCAATCGGCCATCAGGTGTAGCTGCTGTAGCCTTACCAAAAGCAATATGAGCTGAAACCGGATATAAGCCCGGACGGTAAGAACCTCTGAAGCCGGTGGCAGCATTAACTCGATCAATAAAGACACTTGTGGCCCACCTGGCCAACTCGTCTACATAACTATCAGCATTACCATATCTTGGCACTTCGTTTAGTATTTTTTGTCTTAAGGGTTCGTAACCCTCCCAATTAGCCATCATGGCATCATACAACTCACGGGCTGTACACTCTTTTTTATCAAAAATCAAATACTTAATGGCACTTAGACTGTCGGCTACATTCCCACATCCTATAGCTGAAACACCAGTTGAATTATATTTAGCTCCACCCCAGGTCACATCCAAACCGCTTTCCATACATCCATCCATAGTGGCCGAAGCAATCGGTATAGGCATGTTTTCCGCAGCCACCAGCTCATAAAAATTGGTCATGGTTATATGCCAATCAACAAAATAATTGGTCTGTTTTACAAAAGCTTCTTTTACTTCCTCGAAACTTTTCATTTCATACAGATATCCGGTAGGAAGTCCGGCCTGAACACCCGTTAAAGGATTAATTCCATTATTGATGGCTAGCATTAAAGCGTTGGCCATATTCCAATAAGATTCTTTGCCTGATCCTCCACAAGCGGACCATTCGCATCCAGTTCCTGCCGGTTCTACACAACCAATAATGCAGTAATTACGCGCATCTTCTAAAGAGAATCCCTTTTTCAGCAGTGCCGGAATAATAATCTCGTCGTTTTGCATGGTCGGTATGCCCCCGACTCTTTTTGCACACTCGATAGCTGCTTCAAATAATTCATCAGGCGTTCCTTTATGCACACGCAGTGAAAGCGGGGGATCATGAATGACAAGTCTGGCAGCAGACTGAAGCATCATATAAGAAACGGGATTAGTTGCATCTTTACCGTCCTTAGTTTGCCCACCTAAGGTCATATGCTGGCCGCTTGTATATCCGCCGGAATTACGGGCGCTGGCCACAGACCAAACCTTGCAGCAGTCAGCAATCTTTAAGAAAAAGCAATCCAGCACTTCCTGAGCTTGTTCCATTGTGGTTCTATTTTCCTTTAAGTCTTTATCCAGGAACTTCCACAAATATTGATCCAGCCTGCCGATTGTTAAGCCATGCATATTACCGTCAATGGCCATGACTAATTGGTAAAGGAAAACAGCTTGAACTGCTTCATGAAATGTCCGGCAAGGATTTTCCATAATATGATCAAGTGATTCAGCCATCTTTAAGAGTTCCGCTTTTCGTACTTCCGAAGCTGTCTGCGCTTTTTCCCGACATAACTGAGCATATCTTTTGGATAATAGAATTGCAGCATCGCAAACAATGGTTATTGCTTTATAGAAAGTATATTTTTTGGCTTTATCGCCGAAAACCCTTCCTTCCATAGCGTCCAAGTGTTCCTGGGCTTCTTTTTTTATGGCGCCAAACCCTTTGGTAAGCACCTTATCATAGTTGGCATTGAAATGGCCGGTCGGATTGGAGCACATGTTTTCTCCTTGAAAACTAATTACACCGCTACCAAAAGTTTTAGGCAGCCCATCGGGCATAATAGCGGTCATGCGAGGAGAGATGCCATTCTTGCGCCAAAAATCTTCAATGGACAGAATATATTCTTTATCTTCCTGGGAAATCTCATGGCTTTCCTCATCTCTTGCCCGGTTTTCAAAAGTTCCATCCTTCAACTCATCAAACAACCAATTTATCCCGTATTCCGGCCATAAAGATGATCCCCGGTAGGTTGGAGCTATATTACCTACAATTAATTCTTCTTCTTCTACTAAGACCGTCATTTCCTGACATAATTTATACAAAAGGTTTGCTCTTTTAAGAATACTGGGCTCAGCCACATGTTCTTTATAATATTCTGTTACTATCCTCGCTCGTTCCGTACTTAAAGTAGGAAAAGTAGTTCGATACCTTTCTCTCATCCTAGAGACCCTTGGGGTTAGTGGTTGAAATTCAAACATTATCTTACCACTCCTTTTCTGGTAACTAAGTTTAACCATACACCTCAGGTAGAACAGTACACAGGTTTTTTTTGGCAGCTCGCAAAGTTTCCGAGCTGACGACGTTATATTGAACTCCCATCCCTCCTTGATCTTAGAACATAATTTCATTTCTTCTGATAATATCGTCTTGCAGGTCACGTCCGAGTTCTACGAAGTAGGCGGAGTAACCGGCGATGCGGACCACCAAGTCACGGTATTTCTCCGGTTCTTTTTGGGCTGCCCGCAAGGTAGCCGTATCGACGACGTTAAACTGGACTTCCATACCACCGTTTTGGAAATAGGTTTGGGTCATATCCCGCAATTTATTGATCCCTTCCTGGTTGCTCAAAGCAGTGGGATGGATACGCATATTCAATGCTATGCCGCCCAGAAAATTGTGATGATCGAAACAACAGGTGGATTGGAAGATACTGACCGGGCCGTTTTTGTCCCGTCCTTGGGCCGGGGACATGGCGTCAGCTATAGCTTCCCCGGTTTTGCGGCCGTCAGGTGTGGCCCAGGTGAGACGACCTTGGGCAATATGGTCGGAGGCGCCATAGAGACCGCATTTATACTTTTGGGAACGCTCACTGTAGCATTCCTGACAGCATTCATAGTAGAGCTCCACACACCATTTAAGTTCTTCGTCAACATAAGGGTCAGCGTTGCCATAGTGCGGGACTTCGTTTAGAATGCGCTGGCGTAGAGGCTCATAGCCTTCCCAATTGGCCATTACGGCGTCATATAGTTCTTTGGTGGTGCAAAGTTTCTTATCGAAGCACATGTATTTAATGGTGGAAAGAGAGTCGGCAAGAGTGGCCAAACCGGTAGCCGTACCGCCGTAGGAGTTGTATTTGGCACCGCCCCAGACTACGTCCTGGCCTTTTTCCATGCACCCTTCAATGGACATGGAAAGAATGGCTTGAGGAGCATAGTATTGGCCTACATACTCAGCGTAGTTGTTGGTGGAGATAAACATTTTCATGATATGATGTCCCATTTTACGGACAGCTTCCCGGACCTCTTCTATAGAGTTCATTTCATAAAGATAACCTGTTTGGATACTGGCCTGTTGACCGTTAAAGGGATTGATACCATTATTGATAGCCATGTTGAAAATCGTTCCCCAGAGAACGGAAGCGTGAGGAGGGAAACAACCGTTGGGGGCCGGGTAATCGTTGCCGCAGCCTACTATTTCCTGGCAACCTATAATTCCATAGTCCCGGGCATCGCGCAAGGAAAAGCCCAATTCTTTCATCAGAGCGGGTATAATGACCTCATCATTTTGGTAAAGCGGCAGGCCGCCCACAGTTTTGGAGGTTTCGATGGCGCATTGCCACAGTTTGTCCGGAGAGTTCTTGTGGAAACGTACTGAAATGGTGGGGTCGTGCAGTTTTAAGCGAGCAATGGTCTCCAGAACCATATAAGTTACAGGATTGGTGGCGTCTTCACCGGTCTCAGGGTCAACGCCGCCGATGGTTGTATGCTGGTAAGTGTTGCCTATCCCGGTGGTGTCCACCAGCTTTGCAGGCCCTGAACCATAGTAGCAGTTGCACTTGAGGAAGAAAGCATCGACGATTTCCTGGGCTTCATCCATGGTGATACTACCCTCTTGAAGCTCTTTTTCCAGATAGGGCCAGACATACTGGTCAAACCTGCCCAAAGCGGGGGAGGGGAAAAGACATTCATTCTGCAATAAAACCTGATACATCATGATGCCTTGAACAGCTTCCCAGAAGTTTCTGGCCGGGTTTTCCACCAGATTGGCCAGTCCTTCTGCCATTTTTTCCAGTTCAGCTTTGCGTTTGGGGTCAGTTGTTTGGGCTGCTTTGGC
>JAAYMU010000036.1 GCA_012521215.1 Peptococcaceae bacterium
AAATCTAGCCATAGGTTTAAGACCTAATTTTTGAGCATATTCGGCAGAGGCTAAAACTAAAGCTGCGGCACCGTCATTGATACCGGAAGCGTTACCGGCGGTAACAGTTCCGTCTTTCTTAAATGCCGGTCTTAGTTTGGCTAGAGATTCAGGTGTAACACCTTCTCTCGGGTGTTCATCAACGTCAAATATTTTAGTTCCGCCTTTGACAGGTATTTCGACAGGAACGATTTCATCGGCAAATCGTTTTTCCTTAATGGCTCTTTCTGCTTTGTTTTGGCTGGCTGCCGAAAATTTATCCTGTTCTTCCCTGGTGATTCCCCAGCGTTCAGCAATATTTTCAGCGGTTATACCCATATGATAATCATTCATGGCACACCACAGGCCATCGGTAATCATGGTGTCCACAATTTGATCATGGCCCATGCGGTAGCCAAAACGAGCTTTGTTCAGAGCATAAGGAGCACGGGACATATTCTCAGTACCACCGGCAACCATAACTTCGGCTTCACCGCAAGCGATGGCTTGGGCTGCCAGGTTGACAGCTTTCAGGCCAGAACCGCAGACCTTATTAATGGTCAAAGCAGGAACTTCAATCGGCAACCCTGCTTGGATAGCAGCCTGGCGAGCGACGTTTTGTCCCAGACCGGACTGGAGAACACATCCCATAATAACCTCATCCACATTTTGGGGGTCTACTTGAGCTCTGTTAAGCGCTTCTTTAATAACGATGGAACCCAAATCTTTAGCCGGCACATCCTTTAAAGATCCGCCCATGGAACCTACTGCTGTACGTACAGCGCTGAGAATAACAACTTCTTTCATAAAAAAACACCTCCGCTAAAAAGTAAAAAGCTATTGAGTAGAAAACAATTAATTAGCTCTAAAGGAATAAATTTCACAAGCATTAACAAAACTCAGATGGGGTTTAATATTATACCCCACCTGAATTTTATAATATTTATTCCATTGATCCAATTACTTCAGGAATAATTAATTTTGCTTCTGTTTTGGCTTGAATATCTTCCACAGTTACTCCCGGGGCCAATTCTTTAAGAACGATACCTTCTGGAGTAACTTCCATGACGCCCATTTCAGTAACGATAATATCTACTTCATGACTTGCCGTTAGAGGCAAAGTGCATTTTTTGAGAATTTTAGGCTCACCTTTTTTAGTAGTATGTTCCATAGAAACAATTACTTTTTTGGCTCCTGCCACTAAATCCATAGCGCCGCCCATTCCCGGTACTAACTTTCCGGGTACCATCCAGTTGGCCAGATTACCTTCCTCGTCTACTTCCAAGGCTCCTAAAACCGAAACGTCCACATGTCCTCCCCGAATGATTCCAAAGGAGGTAGCGCTGTCAAAGCAACATCCGCCGGGGAGTATAGTTACCGGCGCTCCGCCGGCATTGATAACATCCTTGTCTGCTTGTCCCGGTTCGGGCGTAGGTCCCAGACCGAGAAAACCGTTCTCGGAGTGCAAGACGATATGCACATTTTCCGGTAAATAGTTGGCTACCATGGTAGGCATTCCTATTCCCAGATTTACAACGTCGCCATCTTGTAAAAAGCGGGCAACTCTTTTGACAATTAATTCGCGTGGTGCTGTCATTATTTTCTTCCTCCTAACCTTTAACAATCATATCGACAAAAATACCAGGGGTAACAATCTCATCGGGATCAAGGCTGCCGGTAGGAACAATTTCATCAGCTTCCACGATAACCAGATCCGCAGCCATGGCCATCATAGGGTTAAAGTTACGCGCTAAGCGGCGATAAATCAAATTACCGAACTCATCCGCTTTGGCTGCTTTTAAGAGAGCGACTTCGGCTCGCAAGGGTAATTCAAGCAAATAGGTCTTACCATCGATTTCGATTTTTTGTTTACCTTTCTCTACGACGGTGCCAAGACCGGTAGGAGTTAGAAAACCACCGAAACCTACCCCGGCCGAACGAATTCTCTCGGCAAGAGTTCCCTGCGGGATAAGTTCAACTTCAATTTCGCCGGCATTCATTTGTTTACCAGTTTCCGGGTTAGTGCCAATATGAGAACCAATAAACTTTTTAATCAGCTTATTAACTACTAGTTTGCCGGTCCCTTTGTCCACAAAGGCTGTATCGTTATTGATAACTGTCAAATTACCTATGCGCTTTTCGATAATGCCGTCCACCAATGTTTCCGGTGTGCCAACAGCCAGAAAACCGCCGATCATTATCGTTTGCCCTTCTTTAAGATGGGACAATGCTTCTTCTCTTGAAACAACTTTTTTCAAACGAAACCATCCTTTCATAATAAAATAAATTGCTCCTCATATTTATACGGAGGAGAAAATAATATACCAGCTTATGATGTACTGTCGTTTGATTTGTTATGCAAGTTACTTAACTTAAATAGCATGGGTAAGTACTTGAATTGAAAATATTTGCACATATAGATGATAAACAAATACTGGATTGTTGTCAAGATTATAGCCGGTAAAACTAAGGAACCGGTAGTATATATTGTTGGAAAGAAAAGCACCCGTCTAGCCGGGTGCTTTTTTATCTTTAACAAAACTTTACGAACAAGGCTCTATGAACAAAGTTCTACGACAGTTGCTAGGCCAAGTCCACCGGCAATACATAGGGTACACAAGCCATATTTAACCTCACGCCTTCTCATTTCATATAGAAGAGTGGTCATGAGTCTGGCCCCTGTGGCCCCCAAAGGATGGCCCAGAGCAATAGCTCCACCATTGACATTAAGAATGTCCTGATTGAAACCAATTTCTTTGATCACAGCTAAAGATTGAGCAGCAAAAGCTTCGTTGAGCTCTATTAATCCAATCTGATCCAGGGTCAAGCCTGCCCGTTCCAGGGCTTTTTTGGTGGCATTAACCGGACCAATACCCATGTATCTGGGATCAACCCCGGCTGCAGCTTGGCTGCGGACAATAGCCATAGGTTTATATCCTAATTCTTGAGCTTTTTCTGCAGACATGACTAACAATACGGCGGCGCCGTCATTGCGACCTGAAGAGTTACCGGCGGTAACAGTTCCGCCTTCTTTGAAGACCGGTTTTAATTTGGCCATTTTTTCCAGAGTGGTTTCCCGAGGATGTTCGTCGGTATCAAAAATAATCGGATCGCCTTTTCTCTGTGGAACAGGAACAGGAACGATTTCTTCTTTAAAGCGGCCTGATTTGATAGCAGCCCAGGCTTTTTGCTGGCTGTTATAGCCAAACAGGTCCTGCTCTTCCCTACTGATGTTGTATTTTTCAGCCAGGTTTTCGGCAGTAATACCCATATTAAAGTGACCGAACATTTCTTCCGGTTGAGATCTGAATTGGCTTTCAGTGTTAGAGTCTACCAAAACATCATTACCTGCTTTATAACCATATCTGGCTTTACGCAGATAAAATACCGCGTTGCTCATACTTTCTGTGCCGCCGGCCACAATAATATCAGCTAAACCGCATTGAATCTGCTGAACTGCATTCATGATAGCCTGCAAACCGGATCCACATTGGCGGGTAACTACATAGGCCGGTACTTCAATCGGTATTCCGGCCAATAAAGCGACGGTACGAGCGATATTAGGAGCATCCGCACTAATTTTCACTTGACCGAGAATAACTTCGTCAATCATGGCGGGATCAATTTTAGTGCGTTTTAATAACTCTTTAGTTACTATATTGCCTAGTTCCTCCGGCTGGATATCTTTTAGGGTGCCGCCCATGGTACCTACAGGAGTTCGGATGGCATCGACAATTACCACATCTCTGAGCATCTCTTACTCACCTCTAATATATTTGTATAAAGTTGGATTTGAATATTGAGGCTCGTAAAGACCCTCAAATTCATAATAGCTATATTGTACTACATTAACCGATTGCTGTCAGCCCACCGTCACAATATACCATTTGGCCGGTTACATAATCAGAAGCCGGGGAAGCCAAGAACAGACAAGTGCCCACAGTTTCTTCTGTTTTGGCCAGTCTTCCTAAAGGAATATTTCTGGTATATTGTTCCGCTCTGCCGGGTTCGGCCATTACTTTTTCCATCATAGGTGTGGCAATCAGAGCCGGGCAAACAGCGTTAACATTGATTCCCAGTTTAGCCCATTCAGCGGCCAAACAGCGGGTAATCATATCCACTGCAGCTTTGGAAGCGCAGTAAGCACTGTTGCCGCCGGCATTGGCGCGGATACCGCGAACAGAGGAAACATTAATAATTTTACCGTATTTCTGTTCAGCCATGATAGCGCCGAAAGCTTTACAGGCCATCATAACGCCTTTAACATTTACGGCGAACAAACGGTCCCATTCTTTCATATCAAATTCCAGGGCCGGGTATTTAACGTTAAAGCCCTGAGAATTAACTAAAATATCAATTCTACCATAAGCTTTCTTCACATCTTGAGCCAGCTTATTAATACTTTCTTCATCAGAAGCGTCTACCTGGAAAACATCAAGTGTTAAGCCGCTTTCTTTCTTAAATGCTTCGGCCACGGCGTTAAGGTTATCTAAATTACGGCTGGCAATAGCAACCCGAGCTCCGGCTTGAGCGAGTCCCTGAGCCATGGAATGGCCGATTCCACCGCCCCCGCCAATAACAACAGCGTATTTGCCTGTTAAGTCAAATAATTTCATTTATAACACCTCTTTCGTTTTCTTACGGTTAGTTTAGATTTATACGTTTAGATTCATCTTAAATGTTATTCTTTTAATTCTTAAGGTTAATTGGTTAGGCTTACTTTTAACTTAGGTTTAATTATTAGCAAGACTTACTTTGCCCCACAAGTATCTTGTGGGGCAAAGTTCTTATATAGTTTAGAAGGAGCCCGGCTCCCAAGCAACAAGTCTAACAAAACCGCCATCAGCCATTTCACAGCGGAAGGGGAAAGCAGCGATAATCATGCGTTTTCCGGTGACTTGGTCAACGTCGCCGCCAGCGTTTTCGATGGTACAGCAACCGGCCTGCATAAAGAGCCTATGGCAGGGTTCATAGTCCGGGAACTCTACATCGGGATCTTTACCGGTAGCTTTACGATAGGCCTTATCGAGCCAGGGCATTTGTTCGCTGAGGGGATAGTGCCACAGCGGAGCGTCGGTTGCACCCCAGGTACCGGCGATGCCTTTAATTTTCTTTTCATGGATAAGCCAATTGGCGACTTCAGGGCCCATGCCCGGATAATAATTATAATATTTGTCGTTGTTGATTCTCCAATAATGATGGAAACCGGTATTAACCACTACCCAGTCATTCTCTTTAATCTCCAGGCCGTCTTTTTGGCAGGCTTTTTCGAAATCCTCGGGTTTCAGTTCATACCAGAGATCCGGTTCAAAGCCGGTTTTCCATTTGGCTTCAAATTCTTCCCTGAGGTGGCGCATATCAAGAATAACACCGGTGCCGATGCAGTATTCAAGCGGAATTTCATCAAGAGAGTAGCCGTTTCTAGCGCGATCCACTTCTTCCTCATGGAGAACGTGGTTAGGAGCATCCATATGGGTACCTGCATGGAGGGTACCTGTATAGGTCATGGTGCGCTTGTGAAAACGTCCAAGGTATTGACCGCGCGGAAAAACAAGGTCTTGACGCGGGCCGGGGAACGGCCACAGCGGAGTGTCCACACCCCAAGGTTGGGACAGATCATAAATTTTGGTCATCTTGTTTCTGTCAAGATGTAGTTTACTCTTATCAAGGGGCATATAGGCCATTTGATAAACCTCCAATCAAATTTTCGTAATACCTTCTTGTATCCAGTTTATAAGTATTATTAGTTTAGTCAACCTTTTTTGTTACGCCGAGAATTTCGCGAGCTTCAGCTGCCGTGGCAATTTCACGGTTGCAAAGCTCGGCCAGCTTAACGGCTCTTTCCACAAGCTGGGCATTAGTGGCCAGAACACCTTTGTCGAGATAAAGGTTATCTTCCAGACCTACCCGGAGACCGTCACAGCCTGCAGCCAGTCCTAACAGCATGCAAGGAATATGGTCCTTGCCGATACCGGTGATGGACCAGGTAGAGCCTTCAGGAATCTTAGGAAGCAAATAAGCCAAAGATTCAGCGTCGCCGGGCATAGCACCGGTAACACCAAGAACGAATTGAATATGACAAGGAGTTTTGAGAATTCCCTTCTTGATATAGTAATTGACGTTTTGGATATGACCGCCATCAAAAATCTCGATTTCAGGTTTAACGTCAATTTCTTGGATGTGTTTGCCTAGTTTTTCCAAAAAGGTTGGAGTGTTCAGAAAAACAAAGCTATTAGCCCAGTTCATGGAACCGGGGTCAAAGGAACACATTTCCGGTTTGATAAAGTCGAGGTGATGGATTCTCATCTCATCAGGGAATTTAGAACCGGAAGTGGTAGGATTTAAAATGGCATCCAAACCTTCAGCTTTAAGAGCAGCCCGGACTTTAGTAATAACTTCCTTCCATACTTCGGGATCCATGGTGTTAATGCCGTCTTTATCGCGGACATGAATGTGCAGGACGGAAGCTCCGGCTTTAACGCATTCTACTGCATCGGCTGCTATTTCGTCAGGAGTAATTGGAACGTACGGGGTTTGTTTTCTTGAAGTTCCGTTACCGACCAAGGCTGCGGTAATTATAAGTTTCTTACTCTTAGCCATTTAGTTTCTTCCTTTCTTGGTTTAAATAACTAATTTATAAATTGAAATTTAATAGTTAATTAACTGGCTTTATAGAAAAATTTATATATATCACATATATAAATTTTAGAGATGAATATATAATTTTTAGTAATTTTCAAACGTGTTACTTGATAACATCACAAGGGTCATCCATAAACTTTTTGGCGATCTTAAAGATTTCAAACAACTGTTTGTCGCGTTTAGCAAGAACTGCCTGTTTATCGACGTTTGTATAATCATAGAACCCTTTGCCGGTCTTAAAGCCCAGCTCACCTTTTTCGATATGTTCAGCCAGCGTTTTGGGCATATCTACAGGAGGAGGCATAGTGTAGCTCTTGTTCTTGAAATTGTTGGCCGTCATGTCCAGACCGCCGAAGTCAGCACGTTTACAAAGACCTAAGACAACAGCCCGAGGAATAAAACTGGCTTGAACAGCTTTGTCAATATCTTCCGGCGTACAATATCCGTTGTCCAGTAAATAGAAAACTTCTTGATTGAGACACATTTGCATACGGTTGGCAATATAGCCGCGGATAAACTTTTTCATCAGAACAGGAGTCTTGCCGCATTTTTCTAAAAGTTCAACTGTTATGGTGGCAAATTCTTCAGGTGCCTGCTCACCTTTAACTACTTCAACCAAAGGTATAAGCTGAGCGGGAGCATACCAATGAGCGATAACCATCTGGGGAAGCAGGCTTGCTGGAACCAGTTCGAAAATATTTAAGCCCGAGGTATTAGAGGCAATAATACAATCTTTGCTGGCACAGGTTGCGAGTTTAGCATACAGCTCAGTTTTAGCTTCTTTGTTTTCAACAATGGTTTCTTGAATAAAATCTGCACCTTTTACCGCATCTTCTACAGTAAAGGCAAAACTAACCCTGTTGTAAACTTCTTCTATCTGAGAAGCCGGCAACAAATCTTCTTCGGCAAATGTTTCCAAGCTTTTACGAAGGGTTTCTTTGGCCTGTTCTCGAGTCGATTCCCTACGGGTCCACATTGTAACCTCATAACCGCCTATAGCGAACATTTGAGCTATACCAGGTCCCATAGTACCGGCCCCTAGGACGGCAATTTTTTTAATATCTTTTAGTGTTTTCATATCATACCTCTTCTTTTTTCCAATCAAAATTTGCTTATTTAATGTTCATAAGCATGATAACCAATACTCTGGCTGCAACTAGACCATTAACAGCCATACTGCGATTTTCGCCGGGAAGAATATGAATGAGATCGCCTTCATTCAGAACATGCTTTGTTCCATTTTCTTCTTCGACGGTGATTGATCCCCTAAGGACATAGTAAATTCTTTCTTTGTCCGAGGAGCACATGGTAGCACCGCCGTCCGGCAGAAATTCCGAAATAGATACATTGATGTTTTTGGCTCCTTCAGGAGGACCGAATTTACGGACACCCCACATATTAAAATGATTAGGAGCTTCATAAACAGTACCTTCATTTGCTCTTACAACTTTCACCTTTAACACCTCCAATTATTATTAACTTTTCAATACCCCTTTATTATAAGTTGTCTAATCATAGTTTGTCGAGTCAGTTTATGTTTTATTGTGTCGATTTATACAGATAAACTTTAATAATTAGCTATAAGATGAGTTTAAATAACCAAAATGAAGTTATGCGCAAATTATATGCCATGTATTAAGAGACCCGTCAAAGGCTTTCACTAGATCTGTAAGCTGTATATAGTTATTAAGCTAAGCTATTATGGGTTTATTTCCAAAAATACCCGGGTCAAAATTAATTGTAATAACTTTAATTCCCATGTATAATATATATGCGAACATATGTTCTGTGATTACAGTTTTGGGTGGGATAATCAGTGAAAGTTATAATGAAACCTATTGAAGTAATAGCTTCGTTTAATCTTAACGGGATGCCTACACCGTTAAAGTTTAAAATTAGGGAAAATGATTTTCCTGTCGTTATTAATGTAGAGCATATCAGTTTTAGATCCGAAGAAAAATTGGCTGGTAATAAAATGATCACTTTTCGTTGTCAAAGTACGGTTAAAGGTCTTTTAAAAGTTTTTGAACTAAAGTTTGAGCCCGGTACGGGAAAATGGTTTTTGTTCAAAATTTAAGAGGTGATTTTTTTTGAGCAGGCGCCTAATTTTTCATGTGGATGCCAATTCGGCCTATTTGTCCTGGGAAGCTGTCCGCCGGCTCCAACATGGAGACAAGTTGGATTTGCGGACCGTGCCGGCTGTGGTAGGAGGTAACCCGGAGACCAGGCACGGGATAGTTTTAACTAAGTCCATCCCCGCTAAAAAATATGGTATTGTAACCGGGGAATCGGTTTTTTCAGCCCGGGCCAAGTGTCCGGAACTTATTATTGTTCCGCCCGACTATTATCTTTATATGCAGTGCAGTAAAGCTTTTGGCGATATGCTGCGGGAGTATTCCCCTTTAGTGGAACAGTACTCAATTGATGAATATTTCTTGGACTATACCGGTATGGCAAAAGCATTAGGCGACCCATTGGCAACGGCCTACCGCCTTAAGGAACAGATTAAGCAGGAACTTGGTTTTACAGTAAATGTCGGTATATCCTCCAATAAATTTCTAGCTAAGATGGGGGCGGAATTAAAAAAGCCGGATATGGTCCATACCCTCTTTCCGGAGGAAATGCCTTATAAAATGTGGCCTCTTCCCGTGGAAAAGCTTTTCGGCGTGGGACGGGCCACAGCTCCTAAGCTAAAAGAACGAGGGATTTTGACTATTGGAGATTTAGCAAGTGCAGATCCACGGCACTTAAAACTTTTTTTAAAAAGTTATGGTTATTTGCTTTGGAATTTTGCCAACGGACGAGATGAATCTCCGGTCCGGCCCAACAGGCGGGTACTTATTAAGGGTATCGGCAATTCAGCTACCATTCCTTTTGATGTTACTGACCGACAAACAGCGAGGCTGGTTCTGCTTTCTCTGGTAGAAA
Organism: Peptococcaceae bacterium; assembly: GCA_012521215.1. Taxonomy (GTDB): domain Bacteria; phylum Bacillota; class Desulfitobacteriia; order Desulfitobacteriales; family Syntrophobotulaceae; genus JAAYMU01. The sequence goes on from JAAYMU010000036.1 coordinate 9,589, forward strand.
ATGTCGGGGCCAGGTTGCGTCGGGCTGAGTATTTAGCCGGGTTAGTATCTGTATCTATCAGGAACAATAAGTTTTATTCTTATTCCCATCAGCGGAAACTTTCTACGCCTACTGATTCCACAAACAAGATTCATGAGACTGCCTGCCGGCTTTTTAATGAAATTTGGCATCAAGAGCCAATCAGACATCTTGGAGTTCGAGTAGCAGAACTTTGTACTAACAGTCTCCTCCAAACTAATATTTTTGAAGAGAACATAGAAAAACAAAGGGCTATGGATCGTGCTGTTGATGAGATTCGCAGCCGATACGGGTTAAAATCGGTTATGCGTGCTTCTTTTCTGCACAGTGGCCTGAACTGTGTAGCGGGTGGAACGGTGACCGAAGAAGAGTATCCCGTAATGTCCAGCCTGCTGTAATTTTTTTAAAATCCTAAGTGGCTTTTTGATTACAAAACAATTTTTCAATATGAAAATTCAAACTTTCTAATTCAAAAGGTTTAAATAAGATATAAACATTGTGGTAAACTTTACTGTCGGGTAGCTCGATATTGTTATAGGCTGACATAAGAAAGATTGGTAAGGTGGGATTATCCACAATTACCCGTTTTAAGACTTCCAAACCGTTTAATCTGGGCATTTTGACATCAAGGAATACGGCGTCAAATAGCTGTTCTGAAATAAGTTTAAGTGCTGTAAAACCATCGGAAGCCTCAACAACATCGCAATCATTAAATTTCAGAACTTCTCTCATAAATGCCCTGAAACCCTTATTATCATCAACTACTAAAACCTTCATGATATCCCCTCCCGGCAAAGTTTTAGCTAGCCATTTTTACTATTTGCTTCCTATAGCACTATT
>JAAYMU010000006.1 GCA_012521215.1 Peptococcaceae bacterium
TAGGGTATTCTTATGGTAGGCCATCGGTAACAACTCCTTTTCGGTTTTGTCTGACGACTTACCATTTCGGAGTCCCGATGGCTTTTCCTTTTTCAAATTGCGAACTTAATTATACATGATCCAATTCATCTTTACACACGGTAAGAAATCTTTCATAGTCACCTCTTAACATACATACATCAATGTCGTCATCCCATGGGATGAACCCCTTATGCCTAACTGCTCCAAGCAACGTTCCTGCAAAGAGCAGATATTTAAGACCATGCTTCCGGCATATTCTGTCGAATTCTAGTAAAATTTCCAACTGCACCTTTTGAACATCCCTCAATGTAGTCCAACTATTAGACATTAAAAATCCCCTTCATTACATGCTTATCAGGTGCCAATAGGGCATCCTGATCATGGTAATAAACTGGATGCCACATAAAACTACACATTCTCCTCAGTATAGGTAACAGCTCCGGTGGAATCCATCATTCACTAAGTTTCACGAGCGTAATGCAGCGCAAACTACCTCGCTCAAGCGAGTTTGTGAGAATAATATAGTTGTAATGACATTTATATGAACTGGGGTGGCCGTTATTTTGCTGACGATACTATTACATGCCATAGCGCCTAGAGATTATCCCACAAACGTCATTACCCAAGCGTAACACAAGAACCAGGCCTTACAAGAAACACATCCCTTTAGTACAATGCTGCTTCGAACTCTGTTGACAGTAACGAACTGCCGTAAAGCCAAAGTGGAGACATCGGCTTCCCAGGCAAAGCGCAAACTCTTGACCCGTCTTTAGTGCTGCATGTGCTCCGACGCATGAGCTACAAGCGAAGTCATCCCGAAAAGCTGGTGGACCTTATCGACTAATCATTCGACGACTGAATGATCTGCGAATTACCAAGTGTATTGTGATGGGAAGTGCTCCCCAAGACCTTTCGCATGCTCGCTACTAAAAGCCTTGTAAGTGGCGTTAATCACATGCTAGTTATTCAACTTCGCTCATTTAAGTCCCGGTATGGCGAAGACGTATTGCGAGTATATCTCGGTTTCGACAAGAAATGACTACTGTATTCAGAAAAACAAATGAACAGATCCTAGAGAAGATCCGGGGCACGTTTGATCACAAAACCGTAGGATATTATGTCCAAAGTTTCATGACCACGCCATGGCAACTCATTGGATGAGGGTCAGCACTTCGAGCCTTGCAACTTTGCGGGGCCGCTCCCAGCGCTGTCTAGATTAGTTGGCGGAGCGTCAGTGCTAACCAAATCCCCCCATAACGTGAACACCAAACACACCGCCACTCCATTCGATGTCGAGACAAAGGGATTAAATAAAGCCATAAAAGCCACAGACACAAGAGTAGCTACGTTCATATTAAAAGCTTTGATGAAGGTACTCGAACGCCCAATCCATCTAATTAAGTACCTGCCAAGAATACTATAGACAATGATTCCAACTAAGCCGTACCTTGCTGCGTCATCGAGAATTTGGGAATGCATTCCTATTCCGTATTGGAAGTAATCATCAGCATATACCATGCCCCGCCCGAAGAATGGACTCCTAAAGAAGGTTTTTAGACTAAGCCAATAAAGCTCTAGACGAGCTGACAGACTCCTATCCAGTAAGTTACCACCACGACCCCAAAAGACGTCCGGCATCGCGCGGATCCGCCGCGACAACATTGGGTTTCCGACAGTAAAAGATACGTGTTCAAGTAATCCTGCGTAAAATTCACTGAAGATAACTAGCGATGCCACGAAGTGTATTAGGCAGAGCATTATAACAATAGAAAATATCGGACTTTTGCTCCTCAATCTTAGAGCGATATAGGAAGACAGCAAGACTACCAGAGAAAGAATTGCTATGAATGATGAAGACAGAATTACCATCAAGGCAAAGCAGCATAGACCAACGAAACTAATAAACTTATAGACTTTTTTGTCCTGCGAAACGTACAATCCCCCTAGTATTCCCGTAAGAATTACAACGGTCTGGGCCCAGGAAAAAGAACCGAGATTCGTATTGCTAGCGTAAAAGTGTCGCAAGTCACCCGACCCACCAGTGATCTCCTTTGACAAGGAAGGGTCATTTACTAACAGTTGGATGTTCGTAATTACAGACACCGCCGCAACTAAGAGTGCAAAAAAAACAATAAAACGGTTCACTTCCTTTCTATTTAGCCGCTTATAAAATGTGTACATTATCCCTGGTATGAAGAAACATATGTAGTTATAGAAATTCCCGATTTCTGCTAAACCTCGGCCCAGAGCTAGACTGACGCCGATGTACGTGATCCAAAGCAGGACTATTACGTTGAATTTATCCGGCCTAAGCACCCAACGCGGATAACTCAAGAAGGTCGTCAATACCCACATTGCGACAATAACTAGTAGTATTTCACGACGCAAGTTTCTCGTTAAATATGGAACAAAGGCCCAGAGTACGTAAAGACAAGTTAGCGTTATATTTACACCTAAAGGCAGACCTAGGCGTTCTTGCTTCCTATAATAGTGCTTCATATTTGACTCTCGTCAACCCCCTCGTGATTGTACATCCCTGCGAAACCGAAACAGACAACGTACCTAAGCCATCATCCTTTGAGTTATTGCTTAAAGCACATTAATATTGAATCATAAACTCTTGAATACTCCTTTGCCATTCTTTCGACAGTGAATTTATTCGTATATAGGTCTCTAGCGTTGTTGCTCAATGATTCATACAATCGCTCATCATCGTGGAGTATTCTGATTTTCTCTGCTATGTCAATTGGGTTTCTTTCTATAAAGTATCCCGTGACACCTTCAATCAGAACTTCAGGAATGCCTCCCACCCTTGTCGCTAAAATAGGTACTCCATGAGCAATAGCCTCCACCAGTGTTAGCGGTAATCCCTCGCTAGCCGAAGGCAAGACCACTAGATCTAAACTTGGCACCAAAGTATCCCCTGCGTTTTCCACATAACCAATATAACGAACACTTCCTTCGAGACCATGCTGTCTTATTGAGTTTTGTAAGGCACTTACCTCGCCTTCCGGTCCGATGCCAGCAAACGTCAAGTTAATCCTTGCCTTGTATTGTTCGTCTAGGGATGCATAAGCATCAAATAAATGCCGCCAGCCCTTCGCATCCGTAAGATATGCCAAATATCCAATTCTAAACTTTTCTGATGGTGGCCGCTGGCTACGTGACACTGTGTTGTTCTTAACACGAGTACCATTTAAAATGGGGATTATTTCCATTGTTCCCAGCACTGAATTGTAGTATTCAGCAGTTTGATGGCTAACAGCATTCATCTTAAACCCGCTTCGTATAAGTCGCTTTGCTATCCCCTGAGTAACCCACTGAGATGTAACTCCTTTGCTTGCATTGATGCCATGTAAAGTGACCAATAAGGGCAGTTTCGATATGTCGCGCAACAATCCGACGGCAATAGTGTTATGCGCATGGATCACTATGTCGAGCCCGGGATTCTGTAAACATACCTGTCGATAGAGCCTCTTTATAGGAAGGCCAATTATTTGACTCAATCTCAACTGGCGAACTCTATTATGACGCATTTCTACAGGATAGCAATCGATTTCACCAGAAAATCGGCTCAAAAACGAGACGTCATACTTATCCTCCCGAACAGGATAAATCACTCCCACACGATATCCCGCTGCTAGCTGGTACTCTATCAAGTTAGCTATTACCGTGCCGACACCTCCCCCAAAACCCCATGACACGTGAATAATATATCTGTTGCTGCCATTTCTCATGGTTCTTTAAAGTGCCCCCCATTGTCAAGACACAAATTTAATATTTATCCGAAGGCTCATTGTAGAATGAAATGCAACACGAAGAAATGAATGGAACCACAGCCAGAAACCCTGTATGATGTTGGTAACCAA
>JAAYMU010000037.1 GCA_012521215.1 Peptococcaceae bacterium
AAAATGTTTTCTAAAGAAGTTAAAACTTCTACCAGCTTAAAATGCTGGTGGATCATCCCTACCCCAGCTTTAAGAGCATCTCTGGGCGAAGATATTCTGGTTTCCTCGCCATCGATAAAAATATGTCCGCTGTCAGGGATATAAATCCCTGACAGCATATTCATTAACGTACTTTTACCGGCCCCGTTCTCTCCCAAAAGGGCATGAATTTCCCCTTTTTCAACTTCTAAATTCATATTATCAGTAGCGATAACTGATCCAAATGTTTTGGTAATATTCTTCATTGCAACGTGAACAGAACGGTCCGCCATTAAAATCACCTAATATCCTTAATAGCTTTATTTTCTATTACTCAATTTTGCCTTCTACGCCTTCAACAAACCATTTCATAGCCAGTTGTTCTTCCAGAGAAACCGTGGATCCTTCAGGAACTACAACTTTGCCGCTCTGATCCTTAATCGGTCCGGCAAAAACATCGAAGGTTCCGGCTTTCATCTGTTCCTGAATCTCGGTAACAGCTTCCTGGGCGCCCTCAGGAGCCACCTCGGTCAACGGAGCCAGGTCAATTAAACCATCTTTCATGGTTCCCCAGTAGGGTTCATTTGTCCAGGTACCGTCCAAAATGGACTTCACAACCTCAACATAATAAGCACCCCAATTCCAAAGCGGGGCGGTCATATAGGCTTTGGGAGCAGCATTGGACATATCGGCATTATAGCCAATGGACCAACAGCCTCTTTCTTCAGCCGCAACCTGAGGCCCAGTTGTATCCTGGTGCTGAGCAATTACATCTACGCCTTGATCAAGAAGGGCTATGGCAGCATCTTTTTCTTTAGCCGGGTCAAACCATGTATTGGTCCACATAACTTTAACCACAGCTTCGGGGTTAACTGAGCGCACTCCTAGAGTAAAGGCATTAATGCCCCTGATAACTTCAGGAATGTTATAAGCGGCAACATAACCAATCTTGTTGGTCTGGGTTTTCATTCCGGCAACAATACCGGAAAGGTATCTCGCTTCCTCAATACTGCCGAAATAATTGGAATAGTTGGGGCCCTGGATACTGCCGGAACAATGCAGGAAAATAATATCCGGATTTGCTTCGGCTACTCTCTTGACATACTCTTGGAAACCAAAACTATTGGCAAAAATCACTTTGCAGCCCTGGTCAATCATATCGGTCATTACTTTCTCACATTCCTGAGTTTCAGGAACATTCTCTTTAATAATTGTTTCCACTCGGTCTCCAAGCTCTTGTTCAAGCATTAAACGGCCTTGGTCATGAGCGTATGTATAACCCGCATCAGTAGCCGAACCGATGTAAACAAAACCTATTTTCATTTTTTCCTGTGCACTTTGTTGGCCTTGGCCTTGGTCCGGAGCTTGTGAGCAACCCACAGCCAATGCGAAAACAAGTGTGATTGATAACAGAATTGTAAGAACCCTTTTCATGTAAGTTTATCCTCCTATATGAGTAAATATTATTTGAAACTGCTAAAAACATAAGCCTTAGTCCACAAAAGTTATTTTTCCGCCCTTTAGGGACTTAATTCGGGCTAGAGATTCCAGCCTGACATTCTCCTTCAGAATTTTTTCTCTTCCTGCCTGAAAGCTTTTCTCAATTACTATTCCTACCCCAATAATCTTAGCCCCGGCTTGCCTGGCGATATCCAACAACCCCAGAACAGCATTGCCGTTAGCTAAAAAGTCATCAATGATTAGGATGTTGTCTTTGCTATTCAGGTACTTTTTATCAACCCTTATTTGGTAGAATTGTCCTTTGGTAAAAGAAAAAACTCTGCTTTCATAGACTTCAGGGTTTAAGTTCTTAGCAGAAAATTTTTTGGCAAAAACAACAGGCAGATTGCCAAAATACTGAGCAGTTATGCATGCTATGCCTATCCCGGACGCTTCAATGGTCAAGATTTTGCTAATTGAATCTTGGGAAAACCTTTGTCGGAATTCTTGCCCTATGGCTTGGTATAATCCAATATCCAACTGATGATTAAGAAAGCTATCCACTTTAAGAACATCATCGGCAATAACTCTGCCTTTTTCAATTATGTATTCCTTTAGGAGTTCCATAGTCGCAATCCTTTTTTCCGCTTGTCCGAAAGTTACTAATACATTATAACGATTCACTGTTCATTTTTCAATTTTAATTCGAACAAAAAATCACTTTTTATATAAATTATTCGGATTCACACTACTAATACTCCCCCGTCTATCTCTTTCCCTTAGAACAACAATCCAATGGCCAAAAGCAGCCCATAAAAGGTATTGGTTTGGGCCACGGCCTTCATACCGGGCATCATTTCCCTTGGCGTTGACTTATGGCGATAAGAAGAGACCGCCCTGTAGGCATAAGGAATACTTAACAAGACTACTAAACTGCTAAGCGGCAAGATCCTTGTTAATACAAGCATAACAGTCCAAATATAAGCTAGGACGAACATTCCGGCCAAAAAGTAAACCGCTTTAGTATGACCCAGTAAAACAGCCAGGGTCTTGCGACCGTTCTGCTCATCTCCCAGGCGATCCCTGATATTATTGGACGTTAAAATAGCTCCGATCAGGATCAAACTGGGAACGGAAACTAAGAATACTTGCCAGGTAACTGAACCGGTCTGAATAAAATATGATATTAGGATAATCCCGCTTCCCATGAAACCTCCGGCAAATAATTCACCAAAAGGGGTATAGGAAATTGGCAAAGGACCACCGCTATAAAGATACCCGGCAATCATGCCCAAAAAACCAATTGGAATTAGCCACCAGCTGCTGTACAGACAGATATAAAGACCCAAAAGAGCTGCTATAACTAAGCATCCCCAGGCATAATTTAATACTGTAGCGGCTTTTATCCCGTCTCTGGTAAGGACGCCGGCAATTCCGACAGATTTTTCATTATCTAAACCCCGCTTAAAATCATAATACTCGTTAAACATGTTGGTTGCCGCTTGGATAAGCACACAGGCTACCAGCATAGCCAGGAACAGTCCCCAATGGATAATAGCTAACGACCGCCAAGCCAAAATCGTACCAAGCAGTACAGGAATGAAAGACGCAGTTAAGGTATGCGGGCGGAATAACCGCCATAATATCTCGCTTTGTTTTTTCAAAAAAGTATCCCCCTTTCGCTTGGCCTTACCCAACTTTCATCACTCGTCTAACAAAGCAGTGGCAACTAGATCTTCATAAGCAAAAGGCTCTGACAAAAGTTTTTTGTCTACCATCCATTGCATTACCTTATTTAACTGCTCCTCGCTCGGTAGCTGCAGTTTGGAATAAGTCGGGATTTTATAAGTCTCCCTTAAAGCTTCGGGGACTTGAGCTTTGGCTACAATTAAATCCCTGTATTTCTCTGGATTTTGATTGATTGCCTGCCCTGCTTGCTCATAAATTTTTAGAACAACTTTGACGGCCCGCTCCTTTTCCTCCAGAGTTTTATTACGGAAAATAATAACTGTCTGGGAAATATTATCTGTGGTATCGTCAATAATTAGATGGGCGCCCTGCAATTCCGCAAAACTGGCCAAGGGATCAGTAAAAACTGCAGCTTCTACTTCATTATGTAAAAGCATTTCCAAACGAACCGGGAATTTAGGGATAGAAGCAATTTGAATCTCCTCGGGACTAAAACCATGTTCTGTTAACAAGCTATCTATTACGTAATGGATAATTGTATTTTCCGTCCCGCCTATCTTCACATTCTTTAAGTCTTCCACCTTACGCACTGAGGATTGAGGGGCAGCTAGAATCGCAAAACGACCTTCCAGGGGAGTAAGCCCTAAGCTAATAGCCGCAATTCTTACATCCGTCCCACCTTTTTTCAGCAAATTAGTAACAATCAGATCGGTAATTTTCCCATCTATTTGCCCGGACTGGATAGCCGCTAACATTTCCTGAGCACTGGAAAAGCTGATAAGCTCTACCCTGATCCCGGCTTGCTCAAACATTCCTTCTTGCTCGGCTACGTAGAAGGGAAGATTCTCTTCAATAGGTAAAAGGCCAAGTTTTAGCCCTTGGCTTTCTTCAGTCTGCTGCCCGCATCCCCCTGCCAGGAACAAAAATAAGAAGCTTGCTATTATTAATACCCTAAGTGACAATCCAACTTGTTTCATTGTTGTAGGCCTTTCTCCTTGTTCTCTAATTTTATCAATTCTAGCTCCTTATCTAGCTCCTTATATATTAGACTGTTTATTTCTTGATACACTTCAGCCAAAGCAATTCCCTTTTCCCGGGCAATTCTCTTGCAGTCTTCATATTCCGGCTTAGCTTTAATCGCTTGACCGTTATAATATGAGTATTTTACCGCCACCGGTCCATATTGGGTTTCCAGAACTTTAGTAGTTCTGGGAATCATACGTTTTTCTACAGGGTATTTCCTAAGACCAATGGTAGTAGTTTCCTTAAAAATTACTTCTTCAACGGCTTTAGCCCGTTCCGCCGTAGTTAGAATGCTGAGTTTTACTCCCGGCCTGCTTTTTTTCATTATTATCGGAGTCTTAAAAATATCTATCGCCCCGGCGCTGTATAATCTCTCTTCCACAAATTCATAATACTCGGGATTCATATCATCTAGATTAGTTTCCAACATGTAATTTAGGCTTCGGTTGCCCTTTGCACTTCTCGCCTTATGCTCTTCGGAATAGGTCCCCAGATAAACCCGCAAGACATTGGGAATCTCCAAATCCCTTTGCCCTACCCCATAACCCACTTTGTCAATGATAAATTCCTGACGGTCTGAAAATTCCTCTACATTGGCCGCCAGAATAGCCGCCCCCGTAGGTGTTGTGGTTTCAAACTTAACCCTCCCGGTTTTTACCGGAACACCCTGCAACAGTTGTACTACCGCCGGAGCCGGCACGGGAAGCAAACCATGGGCACAGGAGATAAAGCCACCCCCCAGTTCTACACTGGAAGAAATAATTCTGTCTACTTGCAGATATTCGAGGCATATGGCAGCCCCTACAATATCTAAAATGGCATCAAGGGCACCCACTTCATGAAAATGTACTTTATCTTTGCCGACCCCATGGACCGCCCCCTCCGCTTGAGCCAGCAGCTCAAACATTTTTATACTTCTGTTCTTAACTTCTAGACTTAAGTCACTCTCTTTAATTATTTTTTCTATCTCAGGTAAATTTCTAGAAGTTTTTTCATGCAAATTATCATGCGAATGATTATGATGATTATCATGAGCATGATCATGTTTTATATCATGGTTTTTATGGTGTAAATCATGGTGCAAGTTTTTGTATACATCTTGATATGCATGCAAATTTTCATTATTTAATTTATGCTTACTCGATTCATCCTGAAATTTTTGTTCGTCAACTATAATCTCTACCCGGGTTCCTACAATACCCTTTCTTTCTTCCCGACGAAAATTTATCTGATAATTATCATCCAGGTTTAGCTTGCTCAATTGCTCCAGGAGATACTCACGGTCTACTCCCAGGTCCACCAAGGCTCCTAAATTCATATCACCGCTTATTCCGCTAAAACAATCGTAGTAAAGAACCTTCATAAGACACCTCTTATCAGTTGTTTATTTTTTTATACTCTATATAATTGTTGCGGCCATTGTTCTTAACCCAATACATAGCCAGATCGGCTTTCTTAAGCAAACTGTCTATTTCTTGAGAATCGCTGGGATAATAGCTAAGGCCGATGCTAAGTGTAGTTAAAAGATCGATACTGTTTATTCTGACTGGCTCACGGAATAAGGCCAGAATTTTTTCGGCCAGCTGCACAGCTTGATTTTCCGACTTCAGTTCAGTTAGAAGAACAATAAACTCGTCCCCTCCAATGCGGGCTACGATATCCTCTTGCCTAATAGCCTTTTTAAGCTTACGGGCAGTTTCCTGTAACAAAACATCTCCTACTTCATGGCCATAACGGTCATTGACACTCTTAAAATTATCCAAATCAATGTAAAGTACAGCAATAATTTGGGCCGAAGCTTTAGCTTCCCCAAGAATAATCTCCGCTAAGTATTTAAAATATTGCCTGTTGATCAGATCCGTCAGAGTGTCGTGATTAGCTGTATAGGCCAAGATTTCCTCAGAACGTTTACGTTCCGTAATATCGTAAATTACTGCCAGTCTGCCGATAAGATTTTGCTTGCGGTCAGTTAAATTCGAGACCTCAAGTTCATAACAGTAAAACCCTCCCTCTTGCTCAATATTCAATTCCCATTTATGACGTTCACCTTGTTCCTCGGAATAAAATTTTTCTCGCCAATCGCTGATTATATATCTTATTGGCAAACGAAACACGTTTCTTAGATTGGCAAGACCAAAAATGTTTAAAGCGGCTTTATTCATATCAACTATCCGATCCAGCTCATCTAGAACTATAACCCCGGTATTCATTCGATCAAAAAGCTCCTCCCTGGCCAAAGGAGCCAAGTGAAAAAGCTTATCTTTAAGAATACCAACTCCGATTATTATTGCCGATAGGCCAAATACAGCAGGCGTATAATTAAAATCTATAGACCCTCGACGTAGCAGGTACTCAGCATCAGCAGCTACGATAAGCCCAAAGCCTATAAGTAAAAAGGCCACCTGTCTCCGGTTTGTTTTTTCTCCTTTAATGTAAGCAAAACCAATAAGCAATAAAGTAATAAGGTTCAATAGATTGGAGTACACGGCCTGAACCCAAAACCATAGTCCATAGCTTTTGGCCATAGTGAAATAAGGTCCAATTTGAACAAGAAAAGCGTTTGTTCTGATTAAATGATGATAATCATTGCTCCAAGCCAAAATATTGGTAGCCAGCGGTATAAGGAAAAGCGGTATAACAGCAATAATCTTTAATGGTTTATTACTGACAAAGGTTAAAATTAGCACTAGCCAGAATACCGGCAAAAAAGCATAGCCCAAAAACTGGCTATTATCCCACAAAAGTTTAAGCCGAAGGCTCGGGGCTAAAATCTCCTGTATACAAGCAAAAGACCAAAAAGCACCAAGAAAAAAAATGATTGCTAAAAGGTAAGCACCTTTAATTCTGCTGTTTTTCCAGGCATAAAGGGCTAATAAGGCCGTAGCCAAACCTGATGCAATTAATGTAGATAAAATTATAATGCTGGGCATTGTTTATTAACCTTCTCTTAACATACATTCCTCTAATTTTGAAACTTCGACGCCCGAAAAACTAATCCTGCTATTATCTAACTTCATTTGAAAAGCAAGCCGGTTATTTATGGTAGGTTTCACCGTGGTTTATTTTACAAGCTCTGTATATCTGTTCCAACAGCATCAATCTAAAAAGTTGATGAGGAAAAGTCAACTTAGAGAAACTCCAAACATAATTCGCTCTTTCTTGAACCTGGGCTGAAACTCCCAGCGAGCCGCCAATAATCAAAGCTATCTTGCTTTGTCCGGTAAGGGATCTTGTGGCTAACATTTCAGCAAATTGCAGGGAAGAAAGCTCACGGCCTTGAGGATCCAAAAGAATTAGGTAATCTTGTTCCCCAATATGTTTCAGTAGCCTTATTCCTTCTTTTTGTTTAACCCTCTCCATTTCGGCAAGGGAATACTTTTCGGGGCAAGGTTCATCATCTACCTCTATAATTTGTAATTTAACATAGGCTCCCAGCCTCTTACTGTATTCTTTAATGCCTTCTTTCAAATATTTTTCTTTTATCTTGCCAACCGCAACAATTTTTATATTCAACATCTAAATCTCCATTATTCTTAAAGTTAGCATGTAATGCTAACACATATATTTAAGTAAATATTGCTATGAAAATAATTTAATTTCAAGTAAATAATAAAAGAGGAGGTGAAAATCTTTATGGGCAGAACAAGTGCGGAAAAAAAGAGATTACTACAACAATTAAAAATGGAAGCAGCCGCTGAAATCGGTCATCTCGATTTTGTACGGGAAAATAACGATCATTATAAGGGAGACGTAACAGCGCGGCAAAACGGTCTGGAAGGAGGACCAATAGGAGGTCGCATGGTTCAAAAAATGGTTGCTTACGCCCAACAACAAATGATGCAAAACGGTGGCCGGTTATAAGAATTCATTATGTTTCATAAATGAGTAAAGATAAGGGGCTATGTTGATACTTTCAACACAGCCCACTATTAACTTATTATATAATTTGTCCTAAAGTCTAACTAATTACTAAAAAACTTTATTTAGCCGTAATTTGATCCGATGAACTATAGGTTTTTTCAGAATAGGAGTTTTGTTCTTGCTCCAAATTGTTTTCCATTTTTTTGAACGCCACCGAGAGCATTAGTTTTAATCTATTTACCTGGTTAACCTGGCTGGCCCCTGGATCATAGTCGATGGGCACAATATTGACCTGAGGATAACGTCTTTTTAGTTCACGTACCATTCCTTTGCCGGTAATATGGTTGGGTAAGCAGGCAAAGGGCTGAAGGCAAGCAATATTACAGGCTCCACTTTCAATCAATTCCAGCATTTCCGCCGTCAAAAACCATCCCTCACCGGTTTGGTGTCCCAAGTGCATTACTTCTTTTGCCAAATCAGCTAAATGATATATAGATACCGGCGGTTCAAATCTTTTACTTTTACGCAGTCTTTTTTTCATATAACGCCTGTAAGTTTCAATGCGCCAAATCGCATATCTTGCTAAAAGGCTCGCTTTTAAACTTCCGGCCAGTTTCTCTCGGGCGTAAATAGAGTTATAAGCGCAATAAAGGAAAAAATCTACTAGGTCAGGCATTACTGCCTCGGCGCCTTCTTTTTCGATAATATCAACAATATAGTTATTGGCAAAAGGATGAAACTTTACTAGGATTTCACCGACAACCCCTACCTTGGGTTTCTTTAGATCCAAGAGCTCCATATTATCAAAATCTTCGATGATTAAGCGGATGTTACGATGGAATTTACGCTTACTCATTGTAGCGAGGCTCGGTTTTAAAGCCTGAAGCCATTTATTTAAGAGGGCGTTAGTCTCCCCTTTATTTTTTTCATAGGGCCTACAAGCAAAGGTAAGCCTCATAAGCAAGTCGCCATAAATCGTAGCCATAAGGAGACGTTTTACCATGCGGAGGGTCAATTTAAATCCCGGATTTTTTTCCAAGCCTACAGTATTAAAAGATACAACGGGAATATGCTCCATACCGGCATCTTTAAGGGCTTTGCGAATAAAACCAATATAGTTGCTGGCCCGGCATCCTCCTCCTGTTTGCGACATGATCACAGCTGTTCGACTAAGGTCATATCGGCCTGATTTTAGGGCCGCCATGATTTGGCCTACAACTATTATCGAAGGATAACAAGCGTCGTTGTGGACATGCTTAAGACCTTCTTCAATTACTCCCGCCTCCACATCCGGCAAAATTTCAATTTTGTAACCTTCTAAACGAGCAGCCTCTTCAATTAACTCAAACTGGATAGGGGCCATTTGCGGCGATAAAAGAGTATATTCTTCCCTCATTTTTTCCGTAAAAATTACTCGTTGTGGATTATCGTAAAGTTTCCGGGGAACAATATTTTTCTTCTCTCTTTCCCGCATGGCTGCCAAAAGTGAACGTATCCGGATGCGGACAGCGCCTAAATTATTGATCTCATCTATTTTGACCTGGGTATAGGTTTTTCTAAATCGCTGTAAAATTTCATTTACCTGATCCGTAGTGACGGCATCCAAGCCACAACCGAAGGAAAAAAGCTGCACTAACTCCAGATCTTTTCTAGTCGCCACATAGCTGGCCGCGGCATAAAGTCTGGCATGGTACACCCACTGATCCAGGACTCTTAAAGGCCTCTCCACCTCACCGAGATGTGCAACCGAATCTTCTGTCAAAACAGCCAGCCCCAAACCAGTTATCATTTCCGGTATGCCGTGGTTAATTTCCGGATCTAAATGGTAGGGCCTGCCGGCTAAAACAATTCCTTTTTGGCCTGTTTTTTCCAGATAGGCCAATACTTCTTCTCCTTTAGCCCGGATATCGCGGCGCACTCGCTTTCTCTCGGCATAGGCTTTATCAACTGCTTGAGATATCTCCTGCTTTGATAATTTAAAATCGGCCAATTCCTCGTACAATCTTACTTTTAAGCGCTCTAGATTATCCATGGGCAAAAAGGGAAAAATAAACTTTATATCTTTCCTTTTAAGATCGTCCACATTGGCATTAATGGCCTCCGGATAGGAGGTAACAATCGGGCAATTATAATTATTGGTTGATCCCTGCTGTTCTTTCTCTTCCCTAGGAAGACATGGATAAAATATAACCTTAATTCCTTTATTAATTAGGTCTTGAATGTGACCGTTGGTAAGCTTGGCAGGATAACAAAGGGACTCAGACGGTACGGTTTCCATCCCTAATTCAAATATTCTTTTGGAGGAACGGCTTGATAGAACTACCCGAAAACCTAGTTCCGTAAAGAAAGTAAACCAAAACGGATAATGCTCATACATATTTAAAGCTCTAGGAATACCTATTTCTCCGCGTTTGGCTTCTTCCTTTTTTAAAGGTTTGTAATTAAACAGGCGTTGATATTTGTAGGCAAAAAGGTTCGGAAGCTCACTGGCTGATTTTTCGATCCCTGCACCTCTTTCACAGCGATTGCCGGTAAGAAACTCTCGACCGTCTGAGAAGCTGTTAACAGTCAATAAGCAATTATTACCACAAAGCCCACAATGGCGGGTAGTGGTTTCGGTTTTAAAGGTCTGGAGTTCCTTCTCCCCAAGCAAAGTCGAAAGCTTGTCAGGCTCATATCTATCGCGAGCAATTAAAGCGGCTCCAAAGGCACCCATTATCCCTGCAATGTCGGGCCGGATTACCTCCCTGCCTGTCACCAGTTCAAAGCTGCGCAAGACAGCGTCATTGTTAAAAGTCCCTCCCTGGACAACAACTTTTTCCCCAACTTCGGAAGCATTATGCAGTCTTATCACTTTATATAAAGCGTTCTTAACAACAGAATAGGCTATGCCTGCGGCTATGCTGCCAATGTCGGCTCCCTCTTTCTGAACTTGTTTAATTTTGGAATTCATAAATACCGTACAGCGAGTTCCTAGATCAACCGGAGTTTTAGAAAACAAACCTCTCTCTACAAATTCGGTTAGCGATAAGTCTAAGGAATGGGCCAGGGTCTCAATAAAAGATCCACAACCGGAGGAACAGGCCTCATTAAGCATAATGTTATGAATCACTCCGTCGCGAATCATCATGCACTTCATATCCTGGCCGCCAATGTCTAAAACAAAATCCACCCCTGGCAGAAAATATTCTGCACCTTTGTGATGGGCTACGGTTTCAATTTCACCAAAGTCTATTTTAAGCGCAGCTTGTAGAAGTGCTTCTCCGTAACCCGTAACTGCAGAACAACCTATCCAAGCTTCGTCCGGCAATACCCGGTATAATTGCTGCAAAGCTGCAATGGTTGATTTTAAAGGGCTTCCTCCATTACTGCCGTAATGGGAATAGATAAGATTCCCCTCTTGGTCTATCAATGCTAGCTTGGTGGTCGTAGAGCCGGCATCAATCCCCAGAAAACAAGGTCCTTTGGCCTCGCTAATCTGCTTTCGGGGCACAGATTTAAGGTTATGCCTTTTTTTGAATTCTTGGTACTCTTGTTCATCATTAAATAAGGGTTGCAGAATCGTTGTGGCCGATGCCGAATTTTTCAGGTTAGGAATTTTATCACAAATACTTTGGAATTTAATAACTTCGTCGTTTTTAGAAGCTAAAGCCGCGCCAATGGCTACAAAGAACTGAGCATTTTTAGGGACGATTATAGAATCAGGTCCTAACTGCAAAGTTTCTATAAACCGCTGGCGAAGTTCGGGTAAAAATGAAAGAGGGCCCCCTAAAAACGCAACTTTACCCCGTATTGGCTTGCCGCAAGCCAGCCCGGCAATGGTCTGATTAACTACCGCCTGGAAGATGGAGGCAGCAATATCCTCTTTCGCTGCTCCTTCATTTAATAAGGGTTGAATATCGGTTTTGGCAAATACACCGCAACGGGAAGCTATGGGGTATATTTCCCGGTGATGTTTAGCTAGTTCATTTAGCCCTGCAGCATCAGTTTTTAGTAGAATTGCCATCTGGTCAATAAAAGCACCAGTTCCGCCTGCGCAGGTTCCGTTCATCCTAAGTTCTGGTGAATCTCCAAAATAGGTGATTTTGGCGTCTTCACCCCCTAACTCAATAGCTACATCCGTTTCCGGAATAAAACGCTGTACAGCTTCACCACAAGCTATTACTTCCTGAACAAACTTTACGCCGATCTGTTCCGAAGTTGCCATCCCGCTGGACCCGGTAACATTCATAGTGACATTTGCATTTCGATATTGAGCATATATCTTTTGCAGGAGGTTACTCACAGTATGCTGGACATCAGAAAAATGCCTCTGGTAATGACTGAAAACTAGGTTGTCCTTTTCATCCAGAATAGCAACTTTAACAGTTGTCGAACCAACATCCAATCCAATATGCAAGATTTTCTCCATTTATTTTTCTCCTTCTTTAATATAGAGAAATACCTCTATAATCAAACTATATCATGATTTAATTAGTTATCCCTGTCCCAATTATTATATACGCCAACGAGATGGTTTGACTCATATTTAAACCTCAATACTATAATTATATAACATAAGTTGCAGCTATTGCCAAATCTAAAGGAACCAATAAATCCCATTGAAACAATGGGATTTTGTTGGGAATAAAGCCGCAATGCTTTAGGGATTTTATTGGGAATAAGGCTGCAATGCTTTAGGGATTTCTTATTGCGATCTAATTTCTCCTAGCTTTACATTAACCGTATTAGTGTCTCCGTCGCGATAAAAAGTCACTTTAACGGTGTCCCCGGGTTTATATTTAAAAAGCTGATGCGTTAATTCTAAGGCATTAGTGATAACTGCATTATTAATAGCTGTAATGATATCTCCTGAGCGCAGCCCCGCTTTATGGGCAGCCCCTCCGGGCTGAACCTGCGAGATATAGGCACCCGCGGGCCATCCTCTGTAGCTGGCATACTCTGGTGTATACTGTTGATATATATTGACTTGCAAGGCAGGATGACTGACATATCCCTTTTCAATGATTTGTTGAATAACTGGCAGAGCGTCACTGATAGGGATGGCAAAACCCATACCTTCAAAACCAGGTGCCTGGTTTTTAGCTGAATTTATCCCTATAACCTGACCGCTGTAATTAACCAAGGGGCCACCGCTATTGCCAGGATTAATAGCCGCATCGGTTTGGATAAGACTAAAACTGGCTTCCCCTTCCAGACTTAAAAACCTGTCGGTTGCTGATATTACACCGGTGGTCACTGTACGGGCAAAAGCCTCACCTCCTGGGTTACCAATCGCTACCACAGGCTGTCCAACTTCTAAAGCATTTGAATCTCCTAGTTGTACTGCTCTTAAATTATGGGTATCCTCAATTTTGACCACGGCTAAATCAGTTCGCGGGTCTTTCCCTACTAAGGTCCCCGGTAGATTACGGCCATCGGCCAAAGAAATCATTATTTTTTCCGCACCGGCGATTACATGATTATTTGTTACGATATAACCATGCTCAGCATTAATTATAAATCCTGAACCGCTGCCAACTTCAGTCAGCCCAGTGGTACTGCCTAAAAAACTACCTCGGTATTGAAAGTTGGCAACGCCTACAACTGCAGGCCCAACCGTACTGGCTATGTCCACTACCGGAGACTTTTCGCTGCCGGAGGCGGGTGTTAAGGGCGGTGTTTCTCCCTGATGAAGAATAACTTCATTTCCACTGTCCGATATGTCGGCTTGAGTATATATCTGTGGATAAACCTTGGGAACAAGAACCACGGCTATTAATCCTCCCAGCAGAGCACAGAACACAGCCAAAATCACAGTAGAAATAATTCCGGGCTTACGCTCATAAGAACGGCGATAATACTTATAATCACGATCATAGTCCATGTTTATTCCTCCCACGGTTATTATTCTTATTTTACCCTTCAAGTATAATAAGATCATGCGGTACATACCTGGGAGCTACTCTGATCCTGAGCTGCGGACATCTGTGCCTGGCTTCGGATTTTCTTAGCATATTGATAACAGTATGCAAGGCTAGTTGAGGAGTATTATTTTCGGCACTCAAATGAGCCAAGACCACTTTTTGAGCGTTTTCTAAAAGCCATTCCCCCAGGGCTTCCCCTAGTTGAATGTTGCTAAGGTGACCGAACTGGCTGTTAATCCTCTTTTTCAGATACCAGGGGTATTTTCCGCGTTTCAGCATTTCCGGATCATGATTAGCCTCGACAACATAGGCATCACATCCTCGTAGGCTTGTACTCATTTCCGGCGTTACAATTCCGCTATCTGTTGCAATAGCTAAAGTATGTTTCTTGCCTGTTATTTTTAAGCCGTAGCTTTCTCTGCTATCATGAGAAGTGGGAACCAGCTGAATATGCATCCCGGCCAGAGTAACATCTTCCGTGATAATAACTCTTTGTTCGGGCTTGAGGGCACCTAATGATTTCTCCATTTCATCCCATAAACCATAGGTAGCATAGATGGGAATTTTCAGCCGGCGGGCTAAAGCTCCTACTCCTTTAATATGGTCAGAATGTTCATGGGTTACAATAATACCCTCTATTTGTAGAGCTGACATATTTATCATATCCAAATTGGCTAGCAATCTCTTTACTGTTATGCCACAGTCCACAAGAAAATTCCTGTTTTCTTCCCCTACAATTATTGAATTTCCGGAACTGCCACTCGCCAGAGTAGCAAAATACATATTTTTCGCCTCCTGGCTGTCCTCTTAGAGTTTTTCCGGCAAAATTTTATTTACTCTTGGGCGGAACTTAATTCCATTTCTTCTGCCAGATTAATCATTTCCTGCAAGTATTCTTTAAAAGCTTGGTCTTCAACCAAGGGCAATGCTTGACGCCAATACTGCAAGGCCTGTTTATAGTCGTCCTTTAAATATAAAAGGCACATGCCGTACCCAAATAAAACTTCCGGGTTTTCGGGTTGATTGGCCACTAACTTCTCATAGGTAGTACTGGCCAATTCAACATCCCCAATAAAAAAAGCAGCATTGGCCATTTTGAGTCGAATGTTATCATCTTCCTTGGCCTGCAAGACATCTTGATACATTTTAATAGCGTTTGTTAAATCCTCTTTATATTCATCAATATCTAATTGGGCAGTAACTTCAGACTTGGCATAATAAGCGTCCCCTAAATCAATTTTGGCTTGCAAGTCATTGGGATTCTCGGCCAATCTTTGGTTTAAAAGGTCAACTGCTTGCTTCCACTGATTATATTCATTAACCAAGGCTTGTTGCCCTGAATTCTCCGACGAATCCACACCGGGTAGGAAAATTGCGTAAAAAGATGAACCGATAAGGGCTAAACTTAAAACGGCAATAATAATTATAACAGTAATTTTTTGGGTTTTGCTGCGCATCCGCCCCACCTCAATCTCGATAATATATAAACATTGGCCGCTGTTTAGACTGTCTCTATCTGCTGGGCTTCTTTAATTTTCAGATAATATGCTACTTCCAGCCTTTTTTTCTGTAACTCACACCCCAAAGAATATACCTTGGTTAGCTCTCCGTTAAAAGCCGCGTTAGCAGCATGACACCCCCCACTGCAAGAAAACCTGGCCCAACATATCCGACAGTCCTCCTTATTATAGACATGGGCCCCGCGGAATTTACGGACTAGCTCTTCCTTTAAAGGATTACCCTGGTAGACAGTCCCCAGCTTATAATCCTCCTGCCCCACAAACTGGTGGCAAGGGTATATGCTACCATCCGGTGAAATAGCCACATATTCATGGCCTGCCCCACAACCTGATAAGCGTTTAGGAAGACAAGGGCCCTCATTCAAGCCTGCATTAAAGTGGAAAAAGGAAAACTCTCGTCCTTTCTGCTTATATTCCAATACTTCTTCCCCTAAAATATCATAACTCTCTTTTATCTTATCGATATCTTCTTCCCGGAAAGCATAATCATCGTCGGGAGATGCAATTACCGGTTCCACAGATATTCTTTTTATACCCAAGTCGGCCATATGAAGAACATCGTTATAAAAATCAGTATTATATCGGGTATAGGTACCCCTGACATAGTAATATTGCCCAACAGCATAAGGAGAAGAGCTCGGTCTTAGCTTAGTAAAATACAAGATTTGAGGCACAATATTCTCATAGCTGCCTTTACCATTGGGGAAAGGGCGCATTTTGTCATTAACTTCTTTTCGCCCATCCAGACTTAAAACAACACTAACCCCTTCCTTTTCCAAATAATCGGCTATAGCCTTATCCAGCAGGACAGCATTGGTAGTTAAAGTAAATTTAATTTCCTTTCCGGCTTGCCGGGCTACAGTTTTGCCATAGCTTATTAGTTCTTTAATTACAGACATATTTAATAAAGGCTCACCGCCAAAAAAATCAACCTCACATTGCCGTCGATTGCCACTATGTTTAAATAAAAAATCAAGCGCCCGCTTACCTGTTTCCGAGGTCATTAACTCCCGCCGACCTTTAAAGGGGCCGGTTCCGGCAAAACAATATCGGCACCGTAAATTGCAATCATGAGCGACATGCAAGCAAATTGCCTTTATGAGCGGAGGATTGGGATAACAGGGCTCGATTTCTTCCGCTTCTGAAGAAAAAAGAAGATTCTGATTCTGTAGTTCTTCCAGTTCCAAAAGGATTTCCTTTTTTACTGTAGGCGAGAGATTTCTCCCAACCTTGGTCAATAATTTTTCTTCGGCATGAAGCATACTAGGATCTTCGTCCTGTAAATTTCTCATTTCCTCAATAAAACCATAAGTATGGTCATCAAGCACATGAAGGGACCCGGAATTGACATCATAGGCTATATTTAGCCCTCCTTGATGGTAAATATGAACATTTTTTTTAATACTATAATCTTTGATCCTAAGCATTTTTTCCTCTTATCTTTTTGATTTTAATTAATAATAGTTACGTAAATACATTATATCATTGCAGGTGTCAGGAAAAATAGCATTGTGAAATATAAAAAAAGACCTTGATTATTTCACAAGGTCCCCTATTTTAAACTACAAGTTATTTTTCACAGACCTGATTGCCAACTGTGCAAGAAGTCTTACAAGCTGATTGGCAGGATGTCTGGCATTGACCGCAACCTCCATTTTTAATTGTAGAGGCTAAATTTCCTTTTACAATGGTTTTAATATGCGTTGTCATAATAGTACGTTCCTCCTATTCTTTGGGTCGACTGAACAGATAGACAACTTTATTATCCTTAGAATAGCCAACAATATCTGCATTAACAGAAGGCACCTGCGGTTCGTTGACAAAGGCATACCAAAGTCTAAGCTGATCAGTGTCCACAATTTTTCCTTCTACTGTCTCGCCTTGAGTAGTAGTAAGAGTAATCTTTTGTATATCTTTATTTATTACTTTACCATAATATAACGACCAATTTCTCTTATCTTTAGCTTCTAAATTAGTATAACGCCAGTGAAGGCCTTCCGGATAAGTGACAAGCTTCCCACTTCCGCTTCCTATCCAATCCCAGCCAAAACTATTCTTACAAAATATCCCCACACTCAAATCATCGTTATAAGTATAAAAAATAACACCTGAGTCATCGCTTACCTGTTCAATATGAACCAAGTTATAGCCTTCAGGGATATACAGTTTTGCTTTTTCAGCTGCATCCTCCAACGAATTGCAGCCGGCTAAAATGGATACCACTAATAAAATAATCAGACAAGAAAAAAGTTTTTTCCTAACTTTTTTCTTAAAAATATATTTAAACCAATAGTTTACTAACATACGCCGGGTGAAACCCCTTTCAGCCGATTAAAGCCCTTTAAAAACGCCTGAAAAGAATAATTTTTGCTCTAAGAAAAAAAATGGAGCGGAAGACGGGATTCGAACCCGCGACCCTCGGCTTGGGAAGCCAATGCTCTACCGCTGAGCCACTTCCGCACGGTATATAAGCGCATTTCCTATTTAAGCTGTTTTAGCATGTATCTCTATCGATTTGGTAGCAAAATTATACCACAACAATTAATTTCAAGCAAGTTTTCTTTGGGATTTTTTTACAATAGTTAAGTCCGCCGATAAGCAAACCCCCGCTTATAATAACAGGAGTTTCAATAAAAATGGTGCCTCAGGGCGGAATCGAACCGCCGACACGAGGATTTTCAGTCCTCTGCTCTACCGACTGAGCTACCGAGGCCGACTTAATGTACAATTTTCGATATTAAATAAACTTCGAATCACAATCTTCAAACAAAGAAAGTGGTGACCCCTACGGGATTCGAACCCGTGTTACCGCCGTGAAAGGGCGGTGTCTTAACCACTTGACCAAGGGGCCAAACTATATGCTGTCTAAGATGGCGGAGAGTAAGGGATTTGAACCCTTGAGACAGGTTACCCCGTCTACACGATTTCCAATCGTGCTCCTTCAGCCTCTCGGACAACTCTCCAAGAAGTATGGCTCCGAAGGTAGGATTCGAACCTACGACCGATCGGTTAACAGCCGATTGCTCTACCACTGAGCTACTTCGGAACGGTGATAATGACACATTTATTCAGTACAATAAGTATTATAACCACTTTTTAAAATTTTACAAGGGGATTTTAAAATTTTTTTCAATTTTTAAAGTCATAAATGATAATGAAACTAACAGTACGAAAATAACTAGTCATTTGTTCTGATTCAAATTGAACAAATGACTAGCTGTGAAATATAAAACCATCATTACTTCTTGATATTT
>JAAYMU010000038.1 GCA_012521215.1 Peptococcaceae bacterium
ATTTACCCGGTAGGTTTTCGCTTATGCTTTGTTTTTTTCCTGCTACTTACCCCAATATTTATTATAGAACCTTTTTTAATATAAACGGAAAATGGTTTAACGACCAATGAGGCTTGGACTATTTCTCCCTTTTTTAGCATAAACATGCTATGAAGGGAGTGGCTGCAATGTTTAAAAAACTGCAAAAGCAAGCCGGAGAAATTTTAGAATTTCCTTCTGATGTTTTAGGTGCAGGGCCAAAAATAACAATGATCGGGCGTTCAGTAATGACCATAGAATTGTTTCAGGAGGTTATTCTTTTTAGTGACGAAGAAATCATACTTGGCACTTCAGAAGGAAGAATAAAAATTAGCGGCAAAGAATTTGTGTTAACTACAGTCTTACCTACCGAGGTTCATCTCAAAGGATGGATTACGCAAGTAAGCTTTGAGGAGGACTGAGGGGGTTTAAAAGATGTTTAATAAAGTTTTTCGCTACTATCGCGGCCGGGTATATATTCGGGTTCAGGGAGAAGGATTAGCCGAATTCATCAATCAAGCTTTAGCTGCCGGGATTATCTTTTATAACGGTCGCAAATTACCGGATGCTTTTATTGCTGAGGTTTCTACCCAAGACTTCCGCAGGTTGCGCCAAGCAGCTAAAAAAAGCGGTATAAAACTCAACATTAGGGCCAAATACGGCTTTCCTTTTGTCGCTCGTCGTTGGCAAAAACGCAAGGGACTCCTTGTGGGCTTATTTATAATTTTCGTGGCTTTGACTGTTCTTTCCCAGTATGTTATCTCTATAACCGTAGAGGGAAATGAGCGACTCAGTGAGCAGCAAATTCTAAACGAAGCTGAAAAACTGGGAGTTAAAAAATGGGTTTTGAAAAGCAAGCTTGACTTGGACGCTCTAAGTAAAGAGCTGCAGGAAAGTATGGATGATCTGGCTTGGGTAGCCATGGATGAAAGAGGCACGAATATCAAAATCAGAGTAGTTGAAAAAACTTTGCCGCAAAAAGTTATTTTTCAAGGAGACTTGATTGCGGCCCGAACAGGTTATGTGGAGGATGTTATAGTTATCCAGGGCCAGCCCATGGTTAATGAAGGCCAGATGGTAAAAAAAGGACAAGTGTTAATCAAAGCGGCCGGGGGTATGACGGAGTATAGCTTTGATATGAGTAATAACACTGCTTCTCAAAATAAGGTCGATGCTCCGGCGGCTAAAGGATTTGTCCGGGGTAGAGTGTGGTACAGTGTAGAACAAAAGGTCCCCTTAGTAGAGGAAAAATTAGAGAAAACCGGTAGAAGGGCTAATGGCTGGGGTATAAAAACCAAAGATAGAGTAATAATGATAACGAACCAGGAAAGTCCATATCCGATGTCGACCAATGAAAGCCAAAGTTATGCCCTGCCTGCTTGGAGGAATTGGCGCTTGCCTGTCGAAATAATAAAGGTGCGATATGAAGAAATTCATAAAGTAACCTATAAGCGTACAGTAGAAGAAGCGAGAAAGCTTGCGGAAGAACAAGCCAGGGAAGCACTGAAGAAAGAAATACCTTCAGAAGCCAAGGTCCTCAAGGACCAGGTCCTGATCCTTTCTTCGCAAAAAGGAGTGGAACATATTAGAATTGAGGTCGAAACTTTCGAAGAATTGGCAACTTATCGAGAATAGTGGCATAACAGGCGATGATGGGGGAAAAAACTTGCGTAATGAAACCAAACTGTTTCTCAAAGACGGTGAGGAAGCTTTAAATCTTCTTGGCTTAGAAGATGTCCATCTTCGCTTTTTGGAAGAACGCCTAGGCTGCCAGATTATTGTCCGTGGCGGAGAAATGACGGTAACCGGTGAAGAATGCCAGGTCAAACTGGCCCAAGCAGTGATGGAACAGCTTTTAGCCCTGATTAGAAAAGGAAATAATCTTACCTTAGCCGATGTCAGCTATGTAGTTTCTAAAATTGAAGAGGGCAGTGGACAAGATATGGCCCAAAGTCTTACCAAGGTTATTGCTACTACTCATCGAGGAAAGCCTATTAAAGCCAAAACCATAGGGCAGGCCAAATATGTTAAGTCCATAGAAAAAGAGTCTTTAATTTTTGGTATTGGACCCGCCGGCACGGGGAAAACCTATCTGGCGGTAGTTATGGCCGTGAAAGCCTTACGGGCTAAGGAGGTAAACCGCATCGTCCTGACGAGGCCCGCTGTGGAAGCGGGTGAAAAACTTGGGTTTTTACCGGGGGATCTTCAGGAGAAGGTCAATCCCTATTTAAGACCTTTATATGATGCCTTGTTCGATCTTTTAGGTCCGGATACAACCGGCAGGTATCTCGAAAAGGGCACGATTGAGATTGCTCCTTTAGCTTATATGCGCGGGCGGACCCTGGATGAATCTTTTATAATTCTGGATGAAGCCCAAAATACTTCTCCTGAGCAAATGAAGATGTTTTTAACCCGCCTTGGATTTGGCTCTAAGGCAGTTGTCACAGGAGATATTACCCAGGTTGATTTACCGCGGGGGCATTATTCCGGACTTATTGAGGTGCAGCGTATTTTAGAAGGGATACAGGGGATTTCTTTCCATTACTTTACCGTGGACGATATTGTACGCAACCCGCTTGTCCAAAGCATAATTCATGCTTATGAACAGAAAGGTGATAATCCCTCAAAAAATGCGGACTAAGAGTCTGGTAAGGATGATGGAGTTGGATAAAAATATAACGCACATGTTTACTCCAAAAGGACCTTATAAAAACTTTAGCTTAGTGTTTAAGGTCTTAGTTTTTCTTTTGTTTTTTTTACTTTTTACTTTAATTCTTTCTTCCGGTCTATTTGTTTCCAAGCTAAATCTGGAGAAAGGGCAGCCCAGCCCGGTGCTTATTACCGCTCCTTACGATAAAAGCGTTGAGGATTTAACATCTTACAGCGAGCTGCAGGAACAAGCTGCGAGTGCCGTAGCCCCTGTTTATACTGCAGATCAGACTCAAATTTCCATATTATCCAACAAACTGGACCAAACATTTCAATTGTTGGAACATCATAGAAGATCCGAGTCGGCTTTAACCGATAAGCTTACCGAACTTAGAGACAGTGAGCCCTTTGCGGCGCTTTCTGATGAAGTTCTTGCTAACTTGCTGCAACTAACTGACAACGAAATCGAACAAGCCAATCAGATTTCCAGCCGGATTATTATTGGCATAGCCGGGGATCCGACCAGCGGAGCCAAAGAGGATAAAGAATTAGCGGCCCTTAGAGAAGGGATGAAAGAGCAGGTAGAAAAGTATAATATGGACGACTCTCTAAAAAGCTTAGTCAAAGCTTTTATCGAGACTAATGTCAACACTCCTACTCTGGCCGTGGATGAGGAAGAAACGAAAAAACTAAAAGATATAGCCAGTTCCAGGGTCAAGCCTCAAATACGTGAATATAGGAAAAACGAAAAAATAGTGGGTCCCGGGGAAATCGTTGATGAGCAGATTTATTCCGTATTGGAGGCTTATGGATTAATTCAAATGAATTCTCCCTGGAAGCCCGCTGCGGGGATTGCCATTGAAGTTTTAGTAGCTATGGTTATCCTAATTAGTTTCTTTTACTTTACTGCTCCGGAAATACTTGAAAAATGGCACCGCCTTGTTTTGCTGGGGCTTATTATGGTTATCACCCTAGCTATAGGTAAGGCCTTCCTGGCTATTAATATTAGTGACAGCACGGATTTAAATAATCTAACAGCTATTCTTATTCCGGCTGCCTGGGCTACCATGACTGTTACCATTCTGCTAGGAGCAAGAATTGCTGTTGTGGTAGGAATTATTTTGGGAATCTTTGCTGGGACTATGGCTGATCCGGCGACTACCGGCACTTCCGGATCCATGGCCGGACTTTTTGCCTTGTTCAGCGGGCTGGTAGGGATCCAAAGTGTGGCCAGGCTTGACCAGCGCTCGGATTTAGCCCGGGCCGGCTTGATTGTGGCTGTGGTTAATATTGCTTTAGTAAGTGCTATTACTTTAATTCTTGACTTTAGCCCAACTTTCTGGCTTATAGGCTGTGGCTTGGCTCTGGCCAACGGTTTTTTGTGCTCAGTACTTACCATGGGTACTTTGCCTTGGCTGGAGTCAGGTTTTAACATTACATCTGCAGTTAGGCTCTTGGAGTTATCCAATCCCAATGCTCCCTTACTTAAAGAATTGCTCATGGAAGCACCGGGAACTTACCACCATAGCGTTCTGGTCGGCAACCTGGCGGAAACGGCGGCGGAAGAGATTAAGGCCGATCCCGTCTTGGTCCGGGTTGGAGCCTTGTATCATGATATCGGTAAATTAAAGCGGCCCTATTTCTTTATTGAAAATCAATTTGCTAAGGATAATCCTCATGACAAAATAGCGCCAACTTTAAGTTCCCTGATCCTTATTTCCCACGTCAAAGACGGTTTAGAATTAGCTCGTGAACATAAACTGCCGGAAAGTATTCAGGATATTATTGCTCAACATCATGGAGATAGCTTGGTTAGCTATTTCTATCATAAGGCTAGGGAAGATAATCCGGATATACCGGAGGAAGCTTTTCGCTATGACGGGCTGCGTCCTCAATCCAAGGAAGCAGCGCTGGTGCTTTTGGCGGACAATGTGGAAGCTGCAGTCCGCTCCCAAAAGGAAAATACGCCCGGAAAGATTGAGGGCCTTGTGCGCAAAATCATAAAAGAAAAGCTTGATGAAGGACTTCTTGATCAATGTGATCTTACTTTTAGGGACTTGGATAAGATTTCCACGGCTTTTGTTAAAGTTTTAAGCGGTATTTTCCATACTAGAATAGAATATCCCGAACTTCCTTCCAAGTTGAAAGCTGTGTCTGAGGCTATAACCCAAGAACAGGAAATAGAAATAACCGAAACTAAACAAACTGAAATTAATGAAAAAAAGGAAACTAACAGAGAAACAGAAGATGCCAATATCGTGCAAAACGATGGACAAATAGTTATGGAATTGGAAGATAAAAATAATTAAAAGTAAAAGAGATATATAGATTGGCAAAGGAGCAAAATAAAAATGGAATTGGATATAAATTGGGAAGAAAATAGTGCCAGCGAGGCTGAACAACTGGAACTCTCCCCTATCTTGCACCGGGGAATAGCCGAGGCTTTGTTGATTGGTAACGGGCCGGAAAATGCGGAAATAGGGCTTGTATTGGTAGATGATAATAAAATTCAGGCCTTAAATAAGGCCTATCGGGGAGTGGATGCTCCGACCGATGTTTTATCTTTTGCTCTGCAGGAAAAAGGGGAGGGAGAACCGGATGTTATGTTCGATGCATCGCTACCTGATCCGGCCCTTGGTGATATAGTAATATCCGTAGAGAGGGCTCGTGCTCAGGCTAAAGAGTACGGGCATTCTTTCCGCAGGGAAATCGTCTATCTTGCTGTACATGGTGCTTTGCATTTGCTTGGTTTTGATCATGGCGACGATGAAGAAACTGCTGTGATGAGACGTAAGGAAGAAGAAATTATGGCTAGGTTAAATTTGCCCCGCTGAGTATAAGGAATTACAGTATGTAGAGAACGGGCTGAAGGTATGAATAAAACAAATGCGACCTTTATGCAAAGCTTAAAAAGTGCTTGCCGAGGAATAGTCTACACTTTTAAAACCGAAAAACACATGCGGTTTCATTTTTTTGTTGCCCTATTGGTTATAATTTTTGGATTTATTCTGCGTATTACCAAAATGCATTGGCTATTTATTATTTATGCTATAGGCAGTGTGCTAGTATCTGAACTTATTAATACTTCTCTGGAAAGAGCAATCGATCTCGCTAAACCAAGCGTCCATCCTTTAGCGGGTATAGCCAAGGATATTGCAGCAGGAGCGGTACTAATCACTGCCATTCAGGCTGTGATTATCGGTATTGTTGTTTTCAGTAGCTACCTGTTTTAGTTACCTTTTAGTTTTCTTTTAGTCATCTTGCTGCTATTTAAGGCGGAAATAAGAAGAGAAGGAGTAAAAAGGGTTGAAGGGGTTAAATCTAGATCATAATAATTATGCGGAATTGCTGGCTCAGGCCAAAGAGGCTTGTTCCAACGCTTACGCACCTTATTCCGGATATAAAGTCGGTGCTGCTGTGTTGTGGACTTCCGGGCGGATAACAACCGGGTCCAATGTGGAGAACGCTTCTTTTGGTCTTACAATCTGCGCCGAAAGGAATGCAATTTTTCAGGGGACCGCTAAGGGAGAAAGAAAGATTTCAGCCTTGGCTGTTGCGGTTTTAACTGAAGAGATGCCTTCTCCTTGCGGCGCTTGCCGCCAGGTTATTAGGGAGTTTTGTACTGACTGCGATATTTTCTTAATTAACGGCTGCGGGGAAGCCAAAGAGACCAGCCTTAAAAAACTTTTGCCTGATTCATTTGGACCCGAATTTTTAGATATAAACATTTAGATTCTGGATTAAGGGAGTGTTAATTTGGAGAGAAAAGGAAATTCGGATTTTCGTTCAGGTTTTGTGGCCTTGGTAGGTAGGCCGAACGCAGGAAAATCAACCCTGATTAATACTTTATTAGGAAAGAAAATAGTGATTATTTCCGATAAACCTCAAACCACCAGAAACAGGATACAATGCATTTTGACCGAAGAAAGAGGGCAAGTGATTTTTTTTGATACTCCTGGAATACATAAGCCCAAGCACCGTTTAGGGGAATATATGAATACGGCCGCTACTACTGCCCTTAAAGGTGTGGATATGGCCGTCTATGTGGTTGATGCTTCGGTAGCTCTGGGTAGCGGCGAAGAATATGTACTGGACATTATCAAGAAAAGCGGAATTCCTTGTATTCTTGCTCTTAATAAAATTGACTTGCTGAAAAAAGAAGATATCTTGGTAAAAATAGCTGAATACTCCAAATTGGCAGATTTTAAGGAGATTATTCCGATTTCGGCCTTGCAAGCTGAAAATACGGGAAAGCTACTGGATCTTATTTTTACCGAACTGCCCCCGGGGCCTTTATACTACCCTGCCGAGGAAATTACGGACCAGCCGGAAAGATTCATTATGGCCGAGCTAATCAGGGAAAAACTATTGGCTCTTACCCGGGAGGAAATTCCCCATTCCATCGCTGTAGCCGTGGAAAACATGGAGGAAAAAAAGTCTTTAATTAAGATCGAAGCGGTTATCTTGGTCGAGCGCGATTCCCAGAAAGGAATTGTGATTGGCAAAAATGGCAGGGTTTTAAAAGAAGTAGGCCG
Organism: Peptococcaceae bacterium; assembly: GCA_012521215.1. GTDB lineage: Bacteria > Bacillota > Desulfitobacteriia > Desulfitobacteriales > Syntrophobotulaceae > JAAYMU01. The sequence continues at coordinate 7,203 of JAAYMU010000038.1, forward strand.
TTTGGCCCGAGAGGATATGGAGAGTCTGCTTGGTAGTAAAGTATTTTTAGAATTATGGGTTAAGGTAAGAAAAGATTGGCGTAATCAAAATGCTATATTGAGAGAGCTGGGCTATAACATTAATGATTTAAAAGAATAGAATATAAATTTTAGAATAGGATATAAAAATGTTTTAAGGCTAGATGAAAGGACTGAAAGGTTTTGCAAATAGCTGGAAGAATAGACCATACTCTTTTAAAACCCGAGGCTACGGAAAAAGACATCGTTAATCTTTGCCATGAAGCGGTAAAGTA
>JAAYMU010000039.1 GCA_012521215.1 Peptococcaceae bacterium
CTTCCCTTGTTTTCTTATGCCCAAAACTACATCTATTTGGTATGTATTGCCAATATATCTGGTCTGACAAAGAAAAAAGGGCGTGTCGCCCTACGATTTTAAATTAACGTTTTGCGACACGCCCTTTTATGCTTTCAAAACAATATCCGTGTTTTTAAATATCCTGATTTGAAACAGCTGGAACTATAAATCTACTGGGACAGAGACTTTTAGGCGAGTAAAATATATAAGATAAAATGTTAGATATAATTGACATATTATCAAAAATATGATACACTTTACTTAAACAGCATAAGGCCTGAGGTGATATTTTGGGAAAAAATTTAAGATTAAAAGCCGCACGGGCGGCGAAAGACATGTCACAAAAGGATTTGGCCGATGCCGTAGGTGTAACAAGACAGACCATAAATGCTATTGAGAACGGTGACTATAACCCAACTATCAATTTATGTATCTCTATATGTAAAGTATTGGGTAAAACGTTAAATGATTTATTTTGGGAGGATGATCAAAGTGGCGAATAAAGGCTTGGATGAAAGGCAAGTCCAGATAAGGGATTCAATCGGAAACCAAACATTTATATTGCTGTTATATTTGCTGCTAATAGATGCCGTGCTGTATGGTTTGGGGTTTAGATGGATTAATTATCCGGCAAATATAATGATCATTCTGTCGCTTTGTTCCGGAATCTATGTTATTCGTTTAATAGCCGCGAATGCTTTCCTAGTGCCGTCTGCCAAAACTCAAAGACCGCTGTTGAAAGTCGTTTTGACCGTATTCCTGGCTATTTTGGTGTCTGTGGCTATTTTGGTTTTAGCGAAAAACACAAGTCTTAGCAGTCTCGGCCAAATCGAAGAACTAAGTGCGCCAATATTATTTGTCACGGCAGGGGTGGCGCTTCTCATTGCCTTTATAACGTTTTTTATCAGTCAAGCTCGGGACAGGGACGAAGAATAGATTTTAAAAAGCGGCGAAAACCTATTGACTCTCCCATAATGGTATACTCTAAACTGGAAATAAGCTCAAAAATACACACATGTGTGGGATAATGTTATGTGAAAATCGGAGACTTCTCAAAACACCCGGATGAGTTTGTAACTGAGATTTGTTTCCCGATAAAAAAGAGATAATAATATTAGTTAGAGTAATTCGTCTATTCGGACGATGTTCAGGAAAAAAGTCCCACTCTACAATAAAAGTAGGGTGGGATTCTTTTACCTTGAAACCGACCAGTTACAAATTAATCATCATTCGACAAAATATGTTATAATTAGCTATAAAATGGAATAAATGTACCTAAAAAGTTTTAATTATGCTAATGTCTATCCTGCTCACGCGTAGAGAGAATTTTTTTAAATTTTTTTAAAAATGCTGGATCCGGCTAGTGTTGGAGGATTATAAATGCAGGAAGAAATGAACACTTCTCTAAGGTATCGGGTATTTTATGCGGTTATTCTGGTAGGAATTTTCATGTCCTTTTCCAGCGGCATAATCAATTTTATTCTGGGTTTGGATCCAGTGGTCACAGTAGCTTCCTTTGCTTGGGCATTATAACTATCGGCTTGTATATTGCTTTCAAAATAAGCAATAATTATAAGCTGCTGTCGATGATAGGTGTTATTATTACAAGTTTTGTTGTTCTTCCGGCCTTGTGGCATATTTCCGGGGGGACTTATGGCAGTATTCCGTATTATGTAATTATAAATGCCGGAATAATTGCCTTATTGCTTGATGGCCGAAAGAGAACGATAATCTTTTTTCTTTACGCTTTGGTTATTGGCGGTCTGATAGTTCTTGAATATCAAATGCCGGTCAGAGAATATAATTCCGTTTTAATCAGATCTATTGATTTTGCTTTTGCTTGTTTCTTTGTCTGTTTTCCACTGTGGTTTTAATCGCTGTTCTTATAGATAGTTATATGAATGTATTAAAAAAATCTGAGCAATACCTTGCCGTCCTTCAGGAACAGAATAAGGAAATAGAAGCTAAAAACAGATTGTTGGAAAAAAGCAATTCCGAGCTGGTAAAGGCTAAGGAAAAAGCGGAAGAACTGAACAGGCTGCTGTACGAAGAAAAATAAAAGCTGCAAAAGCTCTCCGTAACGGATTATTTGACGGGAACTTATTATAAAGGGTTTATTACTTCTTGCTTAAATGAAGAGATTGAAGCGTCGCGGGAAAAATAGAAAAAGCTAACCGTGGCTTTGATTGATCTAGATAACTTTAAAACTATCAATGATACTTGTTCATCAACTCGAGCCAGGAAAATCCTTATTGGCAATACTTAACGGAGATATATTATAAAGATAGGGCATGTCGCAAAACGTAAATTTTAGAGCCATCGCTTATACATTAGCGACGGCTTTTTTATCTTCTTTTTAAAATTTCTTTCAACCATAAGACATATACTTTAGCCCCAAAAGAGGTAAGAAGAAGCAAAACAATATTTTTCGTACTAAATATAAACATATTTGAACTATTTTTACAGACACCCTGCCAATAAAATATTAGCAGCAAAATGAAAAATGTTGTTGGCAACTTCTAAGCGCGGCAGTGAGGCTGCTTGCGGTTAGGGGCGCCTGCTCAAACCAGAAAAGGAGTGAAGTTAAAGGATGAAAATGTATCAAAAAGTATTGGTCCTCATGCTTATAGCTGCACTGATACTGGTAGGTGCAACAGCATGCGGAAAAAGCCTTGATTCTCAGGGAAACAGTGCCGAGGCGATTGGAAATGTTGATAATACCGCTGCAAACGATGAAGGTTCATCTAAAAATGATGGTAGTCCAAAAGGTGCTGGGAACGAAAAGAGTAAATATTTGAACCTTCTGAACAAGTCCGCCAATTTTGATAATTACTATACGCAGTTCACCCAGTATGGGAACATGGCCAAAGATGAAGTCGAACTTTGGCGCAAGGGAGACAAATTAAAAATCCGTATGGTGAATGAAAAAGGACAAACTTATGAAAGATACGTTGATTTGGGTACATCGGAAGTTAATACAGTGTATTATATAAGTGAAAATGAAAAGACCGGAATGAAGAGTGAGCTAATGGATGGCGAAGCTGAAAGATTAGGTACAATTCTATGGTTTGGTCTGGACTTATATTTAAATCGACCTGATGAACATACCCAAATCGTTACCACGAAGGAAGAAGATTTTAATGGGGTACCGTGTATTTATATTGAAATGAAAACTTTTGAAAATGAAGTGATTAAGTGGCACGTCAATAAAGAAAACGGTGTAGTAATGAATTATGAGCTAATTCCCAAAAGCATGGATGAAGCGACTTTTTATTCTAAACGGCATGCGGTAGAATTGGGAACAGTTTCAGACGAGGAATTTGAAATTCCGGCCGGAGTCGAAATGCAGGATTATTAAAAAACACGTATAATAAGGAGACAATACCTTCATGAGAAACTAGCATGGAGGTATTGTTGTGAATATCCAAGCCCTTGATATGCGTATGTGAATATCGGGGGCATAAATTCTAAATTCGCAAACGTTTGCGAATTTGGCCAGGGTCTGACATCCAGTTAAGCTCGAAATTTGCAAGCGCTTGCAAATTTGACCGGATCTGAGCATCAAAGGATGAGTATCTAAATTTGTTTCGATTTCAGCAGATCTCTGATTTCCCCAGCAGAAGAATTCCCTTGGACGGTTTGGAAGTAGAGGGGGAGCGCTCCTTCTTCAATGACTCAAACTTAAAATTAAAACCCAGTGTAATAGATGTATTCAAAAGCTAAACTCTTAAAACTATTAAAAATAGGAAGAAAGATATGAATAAGTTGACAAAGCAAAAATGGATAAAAACTTATACGTATTACACAAAGCCAAAGGTAAAGAATTTGATGAAGTTATTATTTTTGAAGGGTCTTTTCCTGGACAGAGATATATTTTTGATGAAAGGAGTATTGACCAAGCGCGTTTAAATTTGCGTGTAGCTGTTACTCGTGCAAAAAGGAATGCTATTATATTTACTCCTCAAAATAATAGTTGATGTTTGTTTATTATAATGTTATATTTTCTGTAGAATAATTTTAGTTTTTAAAGAAAGGATTTTACTGTTCATTATCAATAAATGGGCTGTACATATGCGAGGCAACAGATTTGATATCAAATTATTATTAATGAATGAAAAAGCTTTTTAGACCAATATTTTTTGCTAATTTAGAAATTTTTCAGATTAGCCTGATTTCAAACAGATACTGAAAAGGCTTAAAGGCTAATTTAATAAGTAGAACGTCAACTCGAACCCTTGATGTAATGTCTACAAAACATATCTAGGGTATATATTTTTATAATGTTTTGGTCTAAAAATATGATAAGTTTGAATGAATGAGTTGATTAACGATTATAATTGTAAAGGTTTGAGGAAAGAATGGATTAGCTTTGCCAGTCTGTTTTTCCCCATTTTTGATGCTTTGGATATTTTTGGTTCTGCTTATCCATGATAGGCATATTAACGTTGTATTGTATCTAATGAAATCAACATTGTATTACATCTTGCTTAGAGGCTAATGGCTTTCATCCTTGCGCAATTCGGCCGGTGGTAATGTTTGATGGGTTTGGAATAAGTTGAAAATATGAGTTTCTCATATAGTAAAAATTAGGGAAAACATTAAATAGGTGATTAACATATGGAGATAAAAAAATACAGCAAAGCCTATGAATCTTTGCTCTTTGACTTGCTTGTCGCTGAAGGAGATGAGTGGAGTGCTTACCATGGACCGGCCGGTCGCGCCAAGTACATTAAAGCACTTGAATCGAGCATCACTTATATAGCTTGCGATGAAAATCTTGTGTGCGGGTACGCTCGTTGCCGAGAAGATGACGGCTTTGGGATTTATGTGTTTGATTTGCTTGTAAGAAAATCCTACCGGGGAAAACAGATTGGGAAAAGGCTTATGGAACGGGTGTGTCAAGAATTTCCGGTTCAACCCGTCTATGTTATGAGTGATATAGACTCATATTACGAAAAACTCGGATACCGAAGAGCAGGTTCAATATTCGAGGTTAAATCATGCTGATCTGTTAACTGAGATTGATAAAATGAGGCTAATCCGGCAGGGACAATTAAACTTTAATACGCATTGACAAACCGGTAAATGAGAAAATAAAATATATATAGAAAAGTATATTTGCTGAGCCCAAAGAGTAATCTTAGGGTAAAGCCGGATCAGTAAAAAATTTCTCTGACGCCAAATACTCAGTTATTAGGCGAAAGGCACTGAAATTATATGTTTTGTTTTAGATTGGATTGTGCAAATTAGCATTAGCACATGTTTACCAAATGAATTTGCACAAGATTCTAAATCATAATATTTAGCACATGAATTTCTGCGCCTTTCGAGGCGTATTTTCATTTACAGGAGGTTTGAAAGCCAATGGAAACAAGGGTGGCCATTATCGGGATTATAGTAGAGGATAGAGGCGAAAATAAAGATTCGATTGAAAAACTTAACAATATTTTGCATGACTATGGAAATTACATTATTGGCAGAATGGGCCTGCCTTATCGCGAAAAAGGTATCAGTATCATAAGTATTGCCGTTGATGCGCCTCAGGAAATTATCAGTGCCCTTTCGGGGAAGATCGGAAGGCTGCCCGGGGTCAGCACAAAAGCACTGTATTCAAAAGTAACCTGTTAGACGAGAAATGAGGTGTCCGATGAAGCAACTCATTGATAAGCTTTATAAAACAAACAACCTTACACCGGAAGAATATAAAGAGCTGATCGATAACCGTAACCCGGAGCTTGCGGAGTACCTTTTTACCAGAGCAAGAACTGTCCGGGTTGAAAACTATGGTTATGATGTGTATATCCGGGGGATCATAGAGTTCACTAACTATTGCCAAAATGATTGCTATTACTGCGGTATCCGCAAAAGTAACAGGGGAGCGGAGCGGTATCGTTTGACCAAGGAGCAGATCCTTAAGTGTTGTAAGGTAGGCTATGATCTGGGTTTTCGTACTTTTGTGCTGCAGGGGGGTGAAGACGGGTATTTTACGGATGAAAAAATAATTGATCTGATCCAAGCCATTAAAACCGATCATCCGGATTGCGCCCTTACCCTTTCCATAGGGGAAAAAAGCTACGAAAGTTATAAGGCCTTTTTTGAGGCCGGGGCGGATCGCTACCTGCTGCGCCATGAAACAGCAAACGCCGAACATTACCGGAAACTACATCCTGAAAGACTTTCGCTTGTTAGTAGAAAAGAGTGCCTATACAATCTAAAAGATATAGGTTATCAGGTGGGCTGTGGATTTATGGTGGGCTCACCCTATCAGACCACCGAATGTTTGGTCGAGGATTTATTGTTTATTAAGGAACTAAATCCTCATATGGTCGGCATCGGCCCGTTTATACCCCATCACCAAACGCCCTTTGCGGCTAAAAAGGCTGGAACTCTTGAACTGATCTTGTTTCTGCTCGCCCTTATTCGTTTAATGCTACCTGACGTCCTGCTGCCTGCCACCACGGCCCTTGGGACAATTCATCCCCAAGGCAGGGAACTGGGTATTCTTGCCGGCGCCAATGTTGTTATGCCCAATCTTTCACCCCAAAATGTAAGGGACAAATATTTGCTCTATGACAACAAAATCTGTACAGGGGACGAAGCCGCAGACTGTTTATCCTGTATGAAAAAACGGATGGAAAGTATCGGTTATCAGGTAACTGTCTCTCGCGGAGATCATAAGTCTTTTAGTTAAAAGGATTCTAGTGCTGAAGGGGAAGATTTTTCTGACCCGTATAAGAAGTCCTGCGGTAATATGTCAAGCGAATAAATTATGGAATTGGAAATTAAGAATTGGAGTTTAGCTGAAAAAAGGTAACCCAAACTAAACCCAGCAAATTTAGTAAAAAACTGGATATTGCCAA
>JAAYMU010000040.1 GCA_012521215.1 Peptococcaceae bacterium
CCAGCAATTACTACTGAAGTAAAGTATGCTCCATATCTCGAAGAGGGAACCGATAGAATGGCTCCAAGACCATTTGAGGATCCTATCATCGAGAAAGCAATGCCTCGCATTAGCCAAATTTTCAAAGAACCGTATTAGGTTAGCCTTAAAAGCAGAAGGACGGAATAAAATCCGCTCTTTTGCTTTTTTGTTTGGACGGAACATGTCCATATCAAAAATGCAGGCGAGAAAAGGCCAGATTTAACTTGTACGGAGCGAATTTAAAGCAGGTAAGGTAAATCACCCATGTTGGCGTTAAAATTCAAAATAAAGGGGAAATACGCGCCGGATTTAGGGTGATATATAATAAAAAACAATATAAAAAGAGCCCGGCAGTGCCGAGCCCAGATGTTCACCAACGCCAGGAGTCTCCAAGATCCATTTATGACATTGTGATCCTAAAATAAATGGTACCGGTATATGTACCAGGAGGACCACCGCCTATCGGTGTGATCTGCAATGGATCCCCTACTAAGTTTATTGTACTTCCATCATCAAAGCGGGCAACCTCGAAGTCGAGACCATTCACGACTGAAGTAGAAAGACGGAGATCACATCGAATTTTAGCCTCGTTAGGAGTTCCCTTATCCTTGTATAGATAAAAGTTACCACCGTTCTCATATGTTTTAGCTCCATCTATAAACACAGAAACGCGATCTCCCCAATTTGTATTCATGACTGAAGCGGTAATCACAAGATTGTATGTTTCGTTCAAGTTTATAGAGGCTGGTATATTGATTTCATAGCTGGCATTCACGGTATAAGTAACAAGAGTTTCTCCACTTGTTGCACCTTGAGCAAAAGCAGTTGTTGGCATCAAACTGAAGAGCATGATGCCAACCATTAGTAATGAGATAAGTCTTTTTTTCAAGGAATCACCTCCAGATCTAATACAGTTTCGGACCCGTTAAGAGGCTGCAAACTCTCCAAAGCATAGCAATCATATTGAAGTACAGCATTTTTGTAGGTACCTGCTTTTAGATGGCGAGTAATTTCGATCTTGTCTATTTTCTGGCCAGGCTTAATCATTCCTGATTGGAAAAGTTCCGTCCCGTCTGCCAGAGCCAATGTAATCCGGAAATAACAATTATTCTCTTCTGGATTATAGAGATTTACGGACTGTTCAAACGTGTCAGCTTTCAATACCATCTTCTTAAAACCAGGGATCCTGATTGAGTTGTTAGAACCACCAGCAACCAAACTATTGGCAGTATTGAAAGCGGTTTCGGACTGATTAGATGCTGCGGTTCCAGAAGAATTGCCAGCGATATTTAGACCAACCAGTATGCCAACAGTTACAAAAACGGCAGTAAAAAATGCCGAAGCCAGAATTACATAAATAAAAGCCTTTTTCATCTATATCACCTCACAAAGCGTTGGTATGGGACAAGCATACCACGCATAGCCAGGTCTATTAAGGCAAACTGGGTGGGTATTTTCCATTTTTCCATCTCCGGATCGTCGAATCATCTGCCGGACAAGAATCCAATCGACCAGCTATAACATCTTCTATAAGCCTTGCTTCATAATGCTTTTTAGGAGCCATAAAATCCGGAAGCTCAAGATGCAGTTTCCCGCAGCCTGGACACTTTAACCGGCGCAATCGGTACCAAGGGAGCGCTGTTGGCTGGCATGGAGCGGCTTCC
>JAAYMU010000041.1 GCA_012521215.1 Peptococcaceae bacterium
CAATCAATTTTAGAATTATGATGCTTAAAATTTTTTATATGGGAGTAATTGACTTATTATTCTATAAAAATACCTTTTAGCCCAAAATATCACATTTCAAATTATGAGTCAATAAATTACTTTTATTATTGATTTTACAATAAATAATTTTTAATTCCATAAATAATTATTACATGAAGTTTTTACTAAATCAATGGGAATTGTACGAGTAGTTAATTTCCATAATTCACCAATAAGGGAGAGCAATCATATAGTGTTAGAGAAAAACGAAGAAGGAGGTCTGTCCAATGGCTTATGATGGAGCAGGTGCAGCAGGCGGCTTCGGAGGTTGGAGTTGCGGTTGTGGCATTGCAATTGTTGTGGTCATTATTCTTCTCTTAATCGCAATGGGAATTCTTTTCTAAGCAAATCAAATTTCCTTGGTGTTTAATCTTTCTGAAAGGAGTGAATTATATGTACGGATTCTGCGGCGGCTATGGCGGTAATTACGGATATACCGGTGGTCATGGGGTAGGTGCAGGAATTATCGCTATTGCAGTATTAATCCTGATCGCCCTGGGGGTAATATTTTAATTCTTATTTATGATTATTGGGATTTAGATAAATAATTAAAAAGCATTAAACACATGATGATTTTAAGGAGGATATCTTCAACAAGAAATATCCTCCTTATTTATCACATTTTCACAATAAATTCCAATGACAAGTATTTCCTTTTGGTAGATTTAACTATAGAATATAAATATACAACAACTTTTATGCCGATAAATTGTTTTTCATATTTTGCGGATAGCGAGGTAGGTAAACGAATGACCAAACATGATTTAATCAATAAAATTATTGCTTTAGAATGGAAAATGTTTCATGAGGTGCCCAATGTTGGCGGCCCGGCTGCCTGTCAAAATAATCCCCAAACCTTCGAAATTATGAGACGCAGTCAAGCATTGAGCTGGTCGGAAAAAACTCTGGCCAGTTACTGGCAAGACCTTGTTGAAGCCGAAAAAAAAGAAAGAAACTTAATGACGGAAAAATACGCCAGAATGATGGCCTCTACTTTTCCCGAGGAGTACATAGAGATAAGGCATCACCTTCCACCCTTAGATCCCGAAGTTCCTGAACTTATCGAAAAAATAATAAAAATTATTCTGGTTTGGGAGAGGGAATTGGCCAAGCAGTATCCGTATGTTTGCCAAAGAGGAAGGCCTATTTATAGTTCTGAAGACAACGAATATGTAACTTCCCTGGAAACCTATCTCCGAGGAGAACTGGCAACATTTTCTTTAAGAACTTTAAAACTCTATCTGGAAGACCTTTTACAGTACTCCAGAGAAAATAAAAATATGTCAAAAATTATTCTGGAAGAGACTGTTAAAAACTATGGTTACAACTCCCTGGAAGAAGCCAATAAAAAAATAAAATCTGTTATCCAGAAACAACTAGGTGATTAGAATTTCCGCTCTGAAAATAAATCAATCATTCGATATTTTTGCTAACGTATAATTAAACGTTGCTTTGTGAACTATAATCATGTAATATCACATTATAACAAATTTTGGTGAGAAGGAGGAGCACTATGTTAAATATCACTGAATTGGCTGCTAACAAAATTAAGGAAATTATGGTTGACCAAAATAAGGAAAATTCTTATTTAAGAATTTACGTAGCCGGGGTTGGCTGTAGTGGACCAAACTTTGGTATGGCTCTGGATGATTCCAAGACGGATGATGATATTATCATAGAAGAAAATGGAATTACAGCCGTAGCAGACCAAAGATTTGCCCCTTATTTAGAGGGTGCGGTTATTGATTATATTGAATCCGAGCAAGGCAGCGGTTTTGAAATCAAATCGCCCTTTGAATCTGATTGCGGTTCATGTTGTTCCGGTTGTCGCGGATAATTTACTGCGAATAATTAAGAAAATTAACTCCATTTTGCCAGAGAGTTTTGTACAATTCTCTGGTTTATTTTTTTCTAAGCCCTTTCTTCAATATTTACCTTTCTTCCATTTTTAAATATTTCCTGTCTTCTAAAAGGCTTAAATAAGCAGGCCTAATAATTTTATCGGCATTAATCAGCTCTTCCAAACGGTGAGCACTCCAGCCGACTATTCTAGCCATAGCAAATAACGGGGTATAAAGTTCCAAGGGGATATCCAACATACTATAGACAAAACCGCTGTAAAAATCCACGTTAGCACTTACCCCTTTGTAGATTCTCCTCTTTTCAGCGATAACCTGCGGCGCAATTCTTTCTATCATTGTGTATAATTCAAAATCCTCTTTTCTTCCTCGATCATTAGCCAATTTCTCCACAAAACCTTTAAATATTTGGGCTCTGGGATCAGAGATGGAATAGACGGCATGTCCCATACCGTAAATTAACCCTCGACGGTCAAAAGCCTCTTTATTCAAAATCTTCATCAAATAATTTTTTACTTCACTTTCATCCGTGGGGTCAGCAACATGAGCTTTGATATCTGCCATCATCTGGGCAACTTTAATATTGGCACCGCCATGTTTCGGCCCTTTTAAGGACGATAAGGCTGCAGCTATCACTGAATAGGTATCAGAACCTGAAGATGAAACCACTCGGGTTGTAAAGGTTGAATTATTTCCACCGCCATGCTCCATATGCAACACTAAGGCAATATCCAGTACTCTGGCCTCCAGCTCTGAGAAGTTTTTATCCGGCCTTAACATGCGTAAAATATTCTCGGCAGTAGAAAGCTGTTCATCAGGTCTATGGATAAAAAAGCTTTCATCGCATTCATAATGATTATAAGCATGATAACCATAAATACAGAGCATGGGGAATGTACTGATAAGCATCAGGCATTGTCTTAAGACATTGTTTACGGATACATCGTCCACCCGTCTATCATAGGAGGCCAAAGTAAGAATGCTTTTGGTTAAAGAGTTCATAATATCCCTACTGGGGGCTTTCATAATAACATCGCGCACAAAATTTCTGGGCAGCTTTCTGCTTTCAGATAATACCGCTTGAAATTCTGCTAATTCTTCTTCATTGGGAAGCGAACCAAATAAAAGTAAATAGGTTACTTCTTCAAAACCATAACGTTTACTGCTCGCAAAACCGTTAACCAAATCAACAATATTATAACCGCGATATAGAAGCTTGCCTTCACAAGGCACTAGTTTGCCGTTTACTTCTTCCTGGGATTGTATTAATGAAATATTGGTAAGTCCTGTTAATACTCCCCTCCCCTCTTTATCTCTTAAGCCTCGCTTTACTCCATGAGAATCATAAAGGCCCGGATCAATTTTGCAGTTTTCCTCGCATATTTTGCTGTATCTATTTGTAAAACTATCGATCATTTCTTTTTTGTTGGCCAGAATTTCCCTATAATGTTTCATTGGATTCCTCCTTTTAAGTTCTTTCTATTTTAAATTTCACTTTACGAAGTGATATTTAGACAAATATATGTTTCGTCAGTTAATATTTACTTTAATTAGAGAGACACTAAACATAAGTAAAAATAAAGATAGGGCCTTACTAAAGAGAGCAAAGACATGGACGATAAAATTATTTTTTCCTTAAAAGAATTTTACATTTTAGAAAAATTTCAGGTAGCTTTCTATCAATCTCAAGCTGACTCGGCGACAGATGAATATTATAAAAAAGCTTTCAGCAAAATGGTAGCCATCGAGCAAGGACATGCAGACTATTTTGCAACAATGCTAAAACAAGCTAACGAAAAAGTTCCTCAAATTGTGGGCTCGGTCTTAGATTTAGCCGGTGAATTGCTAGGGGAGAGCGTAGAATTCTTAGGCCGTCATCATACCTGTAAGCTAGGTGCGGCCCTTGAAAGTAAAGCAATCAAAATGTATCGGGAATTTATCAGAGAGGCTGATAAAAAGAACCTTAAGGATCTAAAAGACACCCTTATAGATTATCTGCTGGACGAAGAGTTTCATACTTTTTGGCTTGTTGATTATATGAATAAACACCCGAATTAAAGACAATACATCAAATAATGTTTATTATTCCTACTGGAGGGAATGTTATCCAAAAGTGGGACTTTCTTTTTCTTGAGCTTCATTATATACTAATTTTAATAAGAGGCAATTTTAGGAAACAACTTCTTTTCCTATCCTACTTGCTTATTATTAACGTTTACTTAAAAAAATACAATAATATTTCTAGGAGGAGTTTTATGAACAGATTAGAAGGTAAAGTTGCCTTGATAACTGGTGCAGGTTCCGGTATCGGTCGAGGTACCGCCCTTATGTTTGCCAAAGAAGGAGCAAAAGTAATTGCTACTTCGAGAAGCAAAAATTGTGAAGAAACTGAAAGAATGATTCGTGAAGCAGGCGGAGATGCTCACCACTTTATATGTAATGTCCGCAATAAAGATGAGATCGAAGCTCTGGTTAAGTTTGCCATGGAAAAATACGGGCGTATTGATGTTTTAGTTAATAATGCCGGCGTTCTGGTGCATAAGCCTTTCCTTGAGCATAACGATGAGGATTTAGCAACTATTTATGAAACTAATTTCCGGGCTTACATATGGACAATGCAAGCCATTATTCCGATTATGATCAAACAAGGAAAAGGTTCAATTATCAACGTAGCCTCGATTTCCGCTGTCAAACCGGAAACCAATGCTTACTACTATGGGGCTTTCAAAGCCGGTATGTACAAGCTAACCAAGGATATAGCCAGGGAATTCTCACCCCAAGGAATACGTTTAAACCTCATCTTGCCCGGCCCAATTCAAACTAATTTGACCCCAAAAGAAATCCGGGAAAACCCAGCTGCCTTACAAAAAGTGATTGATGAAGTCTGCCTGGTAGGCAGAGCCGGTTATCCGGATGACATAGCCTATGGGGCAGTTTATCTTGCTTCCGATGAATCTTCATTTGTAACGGGTACTGCTCTGGTAATTGACGGTGGGGCATGCGTAGCGGGATAAAAATAAAAAGAATTTAAAATGTTCAAGATAAACGATTTTTAAAATCTTCATAGCTAAAACGCCGTATTATTCTAGCCCCTTCTCGCTGGTTGTATAAGACAATATCCGGCAGGTTTAGGCCGTTAAACATGTTGTTTTTAACCATGGTGTAATGAGCCATATCGCAAAATACCAGTTTGTCCCCAGCTTTTAAAGGCTCCTTAAAAGAATAATCGCCAATAATATCTCCTGCCAGGCAGGTATTGCCGGCAAGTCTATAAGTAAAAGGGTACTTATTAGGCATGCCGGCATTAATAATATCAGGCCGATAAGGCATTTCCAGAACATCGGGCATGTGACAGGCGGCTGAAGCATCCATAATTGCTATTTTTAGGCCATTGTCAACAACATCAAGCACTTTAGATACTAAGAATCCTGTATTGAAGGCCACTGCTTCCCCCGGTTCCAGATAAATTTCAACATTATATTTATCTTGAAAATACCGAATACACCGCACCAGCGTTTCCAAATCATAATCCGGCCTGGTTATGTGGTGTCCGCCGCCAAGGTTAAGCCAGTTCATGGACTTAATAATTTCTCCAAATTTGCTCTCAACCACTTTGAGAGTCCGTTCCAGAGTATCGGAATTTTGTTCGCAAAGGGTATGGAAATGAAGCCCATCAAGGCCATCAAGCTCCTCAAGTTTAAAATTGGCTAAAGTAACTCCCAGCCTGGAATGTTTAGAACAAGGGTTATAAACAGGAATATCGATCTCCGAATACTCGGGATTTATGCGTATCCCGCATTTAATGGAAGAGTTATGCTTCACCTTATTCTTGAATCTTTGCCATTGCGTAAAGGAGTTAAATACTATATGATCGCAATACTTTAAAAGTTCATCTATTTCCTCATCAATATAAGCCGGGGCATAGACATGAACTTCTTTACCCATTTTTTCAAAGCCGAGCCTGGCTTCAAATAGGGAACTGGCAGCAATACCCTGCAAATATCGCCCGACTAGAGGAAAAACGGCATGCAGAGAAAACCCTTTCAAGGCAAGCAGGATTTTGCATCCGGTCCGTTTTTGAACCGTATCAAGTATTTTTAGATTGTTAAGAAGAAGATCTTCATCAATAACATAGCAAGGAGTTCTTAACTTTTTTAGTAAATTAACATCCAATTTTCATTCCTCTTTATCCCCTGATTTAGCAAATAACTTAAATATTGAAATATGCTTAGATTATTACTAATCAAGTAAATCCGGTGAAAAATTCTCCCGCCAAGGTAAGCCGTACTTATTTAGGGCTTCCATAAATGGATCCGGATCGAACTCTTCAATATTATAAACTCCTGGTTTTTTCCAAATACCCTTCATAATCAGCATAGCGCCTATCATAGCCGGTACCCCGGTAGTATAAGAAACTGCCTGAGAACCTACCTCGGCATAGCATTCCTGATGATCGCAAACGTTATATACATAGTAGTTTCTTGGCTTTCCGTCTTTAATCCCCTGAAAAACACAGCCTATATTGGTTTTGCCTTTTGTTCTTGGTCCCAGGGAAGCGGGATCCGGCAAAACCGCCTTCAGGAACTGAAGCGGAATAATCTGCTTTCCTTCATATTCAATGGGTTCAATGGAAGTCATGCCGACATTTTGCAAGACTTGCAAATGATTTAAGTAATTATCGGAAAAAGTCATCCAAAATCTAATCTGTCTTACCCCTTTAATGTTAATAGCCAGGGATTCCAGTTCTTCATGATACATGAGGTAGATATTTCTGGGACCGATCTCGTCAAAATCATATACTTTTTTTACGGCCAGAGGATCTGTTTCAATCCATTGGCCCTCTTTAAAATAGCGACCTTTAGCTGTAACCTCCCGGATATTGATTTCCGGATTAAAGTTAGTGGCAAAAGGATAACCATGGTCTCCGCCATTGGCATCAATGATATCGATCTTGTGAATCTCATCAAAATAATGTTTTTGAGCATAAGCGCAAAAAACTCCGGTAACCCCAGGATCAAAACCACTTCCTAAAAGAGCCGTAATCCCGGCCTTGGCAAACCTTTCCCTGTAAGCCCACTGCCATTTATACTCAAACTTAGCTTCATCAGGCGGTTCGTAGTTCGCTGTATCCAGATAATGTACACCGGTTGCCAGGCAGGCATCCATAATGCTTAAATCCTGATAAGGCAGCGCCACATTAATAACAATATCCGGCTTAAAAGCTTCAATTAGGTTAATTACCTCATCCGTAATATCCGCATCCACCTGGGCAACTTCAATCTTGGTCTTGCTGCCCTGCAATTTATCTTTGATATCCTGGCATTTTTTCAAAGTACGACTAGCCAGGCAGATTTCCTCAAAAACTTCCGGAACCTGGCAGCATTTATGCGCCACCACGTTTGCTACTCCGCCGGCTCCGATAATTAAGGCTTTTCCCATTTCACTACCCCCTGTTTCTTATTAAATCCATAAAGATGATTATAAATAATATTTAATTTCTTAGCAATCAATTTTAAAAGATTGAAGTTCTAAAAAGGGTACTATAACCAAAGGACACCGTCACACGAAGCGGTGTCCTTGGCTTTAAGGAAAAAAGTCTTATTTCCCCTAGGTTTAAAAAGCGCTGAGCATTTTCTCAAAGGTCTCTACGGTCTGAGAGTTGATTAAATTGACCCTTACAGAATTATCCTTAACTGCATAATATGCATTGCCCTCTTGGTTTAAGGAGCCCACGGTCAAAGTAAAGGTAGAGCTTGCTTGTTTAACGCCTTCCGGATCAGCGAAAGTGACTTTAAGGGATATGGTCGGATTGTCTAGGCCATATTCAATCCGGGCTTGCTTGTTGGCTTGGTAATCCGCACAGCTTTCAAAGGCCAGCAAAGATAATTGACTCAGCAAATTGTTCAATAATTCTTGAGTACTTTTCCCCTCAGCTCCTGCTTCGGCTGCGGAGGTGGGCGAAAGATCAGCGAGTGCCGTGCGAGTACCGCCTTGGACAAGGTACCAGCTATAATTGTCAGTCCTATCTCCGCCTTCTTCCTCAGTCTCTCCGGTCTTATCCTTACCCGCCGAGCTCGAAGACTTGACTTCTTTCTCTAATCTTAAGCTTCTATCCGAAGACTCTAATTGAATAGACTCAATATGTTCTTCACTTAGAGTGGGGAAGGTTTCCAGTTCCACCAGATCAAGCAGGGAACCATCGAGATAGTTAACAAAGTTCGCGGAAATGGTATGCACAAGTTTGCCATTTTGCTCCGTTACGTAATAATTAACTACATCTCCGCTCTCCGTACGCCCGCCTATCAGCAAAGTAATACTCTTACCATCCGAATCAGTGGCAGTTACCGTCCAAGAGGGTTGATCCAAACCATAGGAAGCCAAGCTTTCGCTGGGTTCAAAAGAACGGACGGCGGTCAGGTAAGCCAAGGTGCTGACAATGGATTCAAACTTATTTTGATCAAGGGGAAAATCCTTGTCCGGCAAATAACGCCAAAGGTCATCTTCGAGTTTAAAAGAAAAATTATCTTTGTCGTTGTACCATGCGAGGTCCGTAATTGTTCCTAAATTACACAAGCGAATTCTATCTGCCTCCTGAGCAATTCCCTTTTGTTCTGCACCGGACTCGTTATAGGCCTTAATACCAAGATAGGCAGCAACACAAATAACCAGCAGCGCAGCCAGCACAATTATTTGCTTCTTTTTCCTTGGCATTACAGTTTCCTCCTCTTCAGCCAGAACATAAATCCACCAACCAAAAGAACAAGCGGGATAATAACGATAAACAGAACACTCCACAGCTTAGCGTTTTTAATGGTATTGTAAGAAACCTCCAAGCTCTTAGGTTTAATAGAAATATTACCGGCATCTTTAAAATCCGCGGAAACGGCCTTCATAAAAATATCCAGATTAGAAACATTAGCGAAATTGTCGGTAATGGCAGGAGCTATCAATGAGGATGAGGTGATTACGGTTAAACGGGCCACTTTCTCCTCCTCACTGTCTATGGTTTCCACCGCGGTGGCTCCAAGGGAATATGTGCCCTGGACTTGATCATTTTCAGTAACAGCGTAAGCTTCATCCGAGGAGGTTAAAAACGATTCAGTAGTAATACTATCCCTGGCAGGGTCAGTTAGAGTCACTCCCCTGGCATTAATAATCAAGGTCATGGCATCAGCGTCCAGATCGGATGTAATTACACTATCCGTAGAAATGTGGGGCAGGAGGTAATAAGGGAATTGATAGCTTCTGGCAGGATCTGCGATATAACCTTCGGCCATAGCCAGACCATACTCTGCCATTAGGGTGTTGAAATTAACCAGGCTGTCAGAGTCAAGCAAAAGCAGTAATTTACCTCCGTCTGCCAAGTAAGTTTTGATCATGGCAAGCTCATCCTTGGCCAAATCTCTCTCCGGAGCATAAGAGATAAGTAAATCGCAATCCTCAGGAACGCTGCCGGCGGTTAGCAGGTTCACGGTATCGGTATTGATATTGGCCTTGTCAATAAGATTTAAAACCGCAACCGGAAGAGTGGATTCCCCATGCCCTTCCATGCTATACACTTTGGTAGTAGAATCCCTAACTACATAATCCACCGCGCTGGTGAGTTGCCCTTCGGCGTCAAACTCGGTTTCTGTATATCTTCCGGTGGTATAGTAGGAATACATATCATAAACGATAATTTCCGAAAAAGGAACAGTGGTGTGTTTACCGGTCTCTTTGCAGTTCACCACCAAACAATCACCTTTGATATCGTAAGTAGCAAGAACTGAGGGGTTTAAAACCGGATCAATTTCCGTGACAATAATCTTGGGAGAAAGAGCGGCATATTTATCCAGGAATTTGGCTATTCGCTCATCTATCCGCCCCTGTTCGACAACAACCATTATTTCTACTTCCTTGTCCAAGTTGGCAAGATAATTCTTCGAAGTATCAGTAATAGTGTAGAGTTTATTGTCCGTAATATCAAATTGCACTAGATGAGAGGGAAGCTGACCAACAATTAAATTTAGAACAATAACAATAGCGATTACAATTGCCGTTATTCCTGCGGCATAAGTTCCCTGACGGGATGCGCCTTCCGTTAATAGCTGTTTAAATTTCCGATTCATATCAATACCTCCTCAATTCCAGCGCCGTCTTTGAACGACCTGTACCGTCAGGTACAAGAAAAGTGCTGTACAGGAGAGATAGAAAAAAAGCCCCCCAAGGTCAAAGACGTTATAAGCAGCAAAGTTATCCAGAACTTTAGTACAGGAAAAAGAACTGAGAACTCTGGGCAGTAAACGGTCAAAAGAACTTCCGGCCAACAGGTAACCTACGACAATTGCTATCAATCCGACTGCTTCAACTACCAGCGACAGCAGTTTGTTTCTTGTCATGCTGTATAACAAAAAGGCAATGCCGGTAAGAATTATCACCAAAGCCGCTGCCGTCCCCCAGGCTGTAGTTGGCAAATAGCTCACCAGTTGGGGCCAGAGATAGAGAAGAAGTAACAAGCCAAAAGTACCGAAAGCAGCAATAATCTGACTTTCAGTTAACGCCGAAACAAGCTGGCCTACAGATATAAACAAGCAGCCTAGTAAGAAAAAAACCAAAATGGTAGCATAATCCGTACCCAAGTAGGAAGTGCCGTTAAAAGCAATAATCAAGGGACAGAAAGCGGCAAGCAGCATAGGAACAGCAAAGACAGTGACCATGGCCAGAAATTTACCCAATACTACCTTGGTCACGGAAACCGGATAAGTCAACAACATTTGGTCCGTTTTAAGCCTTAATTCCTCAGCCATGGACTTCATGGTCAGGATAGGAATAGCAATCAAAAATATAAAAACAATACTCCCTAAAGTGTGAGAAAAACGCGGATAACCGCCAACTAAATTATTGGCCATAAAGTAAATACCTATAATAGCAACCACAAGAGCAATAAATATATAGCCGATCATAGAATTAAAGTAAGAGCGTAGTTCTCGTTTATAGATAGCTATCATAATTCTTCTACCTCCTGCTTACCGAATTGGTTGAACACAGAACTGTCTGCAGGCTGAACATTATCGGCAGTAAGGGATAAGAAAATTTGTTCTAAAGACATATCCAGTCCCCGCAAGGTTAGGATTGGAGTCCGGTTCTCAGCACAGGCATAGAAAATGTCATCCCTG
Organism: Peptococcaceae bacterium; assembly: GCA_012521215.1. Taxonomy (GTDB): domain Bacteria; phylum Bacillota; class Desulfitobacteriia; order Desulfitobacteriales; family Syntrophobotulaceae; genus JAAYMU01. The sequence goes on from JAAYMU010000041.1 coordinate 11,075, forward strand.
GGATCAATATCCGGTGCCGTTTCTATTTTGAGAGAAACCTGTCCCGGTTGATCGTTTTTATCCTCGACGACGGATACTACACCGGGTAAAGCCAGCAGCATATTCTTGACCTGCTCGAGTGAAGAGCTTCTTACGGTAAGTTCCAAAGTGGTGTTTCTCATTTGCCTTTCTAATTCTTCCGGTGTTCCATTCGCCAACAACTTTCCACGATGAATTATCAGCACATGGTCACACACCTCTTGCACTTCAGAGAGAATATGGGAACTGAAAATTACCGTATGTTCCCGGCCTAAACTGCGTATAAGATCCCTAATTTCCATAATCTGCTTGGGATCAAGACCCACCGTAGGCTCATCCAGGATAATAATCTCCGGAAAGCCCAAGATAGCTTGAGCCAAACCTACTCGTTGGCGATAACCTTTAGATAAATTGCGGATAAGACGCCCGCTCACATCCTGCAAAAAAGTATATTCCACAGCCTTTTCAATCTCACTCTTTTGTCGACTCTTGGGAATTTTTTTTAGTTCAGCAGCAAAAGTCAAATACTCCGATACCGTCATGTCTATGTAGAGAGGCGGGTGTTCGGGCAGATAACCGATGAAGCGCTTGACTCCTTCGGGATCCTCCAGCATACTGCGGCCATCCACAATAACATCCCCTGAGGTTGGTCCCAGATAGCCGGTCATTATATTCATGGTTGTGGTTTTTCCTGCTCCATTAGGTCCAAGAAAACCGTAAATCCGACCTTTTTCAGCAGTAAAACTAAGGTTGTCTACAGCCAGACGATCACCATAACGTTTTACTAAATTTCGAACCTCAATCAATGTTTTTCCCCCTTTATTGGCATATTTTAACCAAGCGTAGTATAAGAATAAAAACTTAAAATTTCCTGAATAAAGATAATAGACAAGAACCGTGAAACTCTGTCCACGGCAAGGTTCATTTATTTTTCCGGCTATGTTCTTTTTTAGGCCTTATTATTAATTGTTCTTAATCAGTTTGGGCACGCGAGGAGCTCTCAGCCAGGAAGGCTGCTGTAAGCCTGAGCCTAACAAGGGCCGGACATACAATTTAAAGGCATCCGTGACATTATTTCCTGCCTCGTTAATAAATTCGTCGGGCATATACCTGGTCTGGGCGGCAATATCCTTAAAATCTTCCAGAACATAATCCACAGAATAGTTACCGGTGCGTTTAATAGTTACTGAGCCATCCAAATCATTCCACATAGCCATCTGCACGGCCCTTTCCCCCACTTCCCGCGCCTCATGCTGGTCAATGTCGGAAACACAATTAAAAAAGGAACGCTGCAAATAACCAAAGGTATCACTGCGCACCCGAGGAATATTGAGTTTCTCTTTAATCTGATCCGTGAGTAATTCGCCCAGAGCACAATTGCCGGAAAGGCTGACATTGCCATGAGCATCTCTCTCCACTTCTCTGGTTATAGAGGTGACAATGGGTCTTCCTGAAGCATCTGCAATTCCTTCGGATACGGCAATAATACAAAAACCGTATCTATCATAAACTTCTTTTACATCTTGAAGAAATTGATCAAGGTTAAACACTCTTTCCGGCAGATAAATCAGATGAGGCCCATCCTCATCATATTTCCTGGCAATGGCAGAAGATGCAGTTAAGAAACCTGCATGGCGGCCCATAACCACCCCGATATATACCCCGGGCAAAGCCCGGACATCAAGATTTACACCCATAAAGGCCTGGGTCACAAATCTGGCTGCCGAACCATACCCAGGCGTATGGTCATTCAACATTAAATCGTTATCTATAGTTTTGGGTACATGAATAACCCTTAAGTTATATTTAGCCGCTTTGGCTTCTTCATTAACAATACGCGCTGTGTCCGCGGAATCATTGCCACCAATATAGAAAAAATACCGAATATCATGAGCCTTTAAAACTTTAAAAATTTCGTGACAGTATTTGCTGTCCGGTTTTACTCTGGAAGACAATAAGGCTGAAGATGGAGTTAAGGCCACTTGTTCCAGGTTATGGCTGGTTTCTTGGGTCAAGTCTAGAAAATCTTCATTAACGATACCTTCTACCCCTCTTAACGCTCCATACACCTTGGTTATCTGGGTAAATCTTCGAGCTTCCAACACTATTCCGGCTAAAGTCTGATTGATAACTGCAGTCGGTCCTCCGCTTTGGGCCACCAGAATTTTTCCGCTGACAATCATAGTAATCCCCCCATTTATTTGTTTCTTTTTAATCTCAGTGTTCCCAACTAAGATATAAATAAACTTAATGGACTGATCCAAGACAACAGCGGGTTCCCAAATTGCCTGTAATTCAGACCTTTCGGGAACCCACTGTTTGTTATATGCTTTTTATATGCTTGTTATATCAGATAATTGATATCTATACATTGTTAAAAGGAAAAAACTCAATATTACACCATGTATTGACAAATGTGTCAAAGCATATAAGATAAAAAGTATGATATTATAAA